>DATAYD010000121.1:0-18115 GCA_036272715.1 Caulobacteraceae bacterium
AGCGCCTGACATCATGTCGAGCGAAAAGAAACAAAATCTCCAGGACACCTTCCTGAATTCGGTCCGCAGATCGAAGACTCCGCTGACGATCTTCTTGGTGAATGGCGTAAAGTTGCAGGGCGTGGTCAGTTGGTTCGACAATTTTTGTGTGTTGCTGCGACGCGACGGCCAGTCGCAGCTTGTCTACAAGCACGCGATCTCCACCATCATGCCGTCTCAACCGGTCCAGCTCTATGAGCCGGGACCCGATCAGGACGACGATTGACCGACCGCGCCATAGACCACCGCCCGCCGGCCCAGTCGGCCCTCGTCCTGCATCCCGCCTCGCCGCGCACCAGCTCGGTGCGTGATCCCAAGGCCCGGCTCGCCGAAGCCGTGGGCTTGGCGGTCGCGCTCGATCTGGAGGTGCGCGAGGCCCAGGTGCTTCCGCTGCGCGCGACGACGCCCGCGACCCTGCTCGGCAAGGGCAAGGTCGCGGAGATCGGGGCGCTTTGCGAGGATCTGGGGATCGACGTGGTGGTGGTCGATGACCAGTTGAGCCCGGTCCAGCAGCGAAATCTGGAGAAGGCCTGGCAGGTCAAGGTGATCGACCGCACCGGCCTGATCCTGGAAATCTTCGCCCGCCGCGCCCGCACGCGCGAGGGCCGGTTGCAGGTGGAGCTGGCCCGGCTGGACTATGAGCGCTCGCGCCTCGTCCGCACCTGGACCCACCTGGAGCGCCAGCGCGGCGGTTTCGGGGTCATGGGCGGCCCTGGCGAAACCCAGATCGAGACCGACCGGCGGCTGCTGGCCGAGAAGATCGGCCGGCTGAAGCGCGAGTTGCAGGAGGTGCGGCGCACGCGCGGCCTGCAACGCTCCGCGCGCCAGCGCACGCCGCTGCCGACCATCGCCCTCGTGGGCTACACCAACGCCGGCAAGTCGACCCTGTTCAACCGCCTGACCGACGCCACGGTCGAGGCCAGGGACATGCTGTTCGCCACTTTGGACCCGACGCTCCGGACCGTGAAGCTGCCCAAGGGCCGGCCGGCGATCCTGTCCGACACCGTGGGTTTCATCTCGGACCTGCCGCATGAGCTGGTCGAGGCGTTCCGCGCCACCCTGGAGGAGGTCGCCGCGGCCGACGTGGTCGTCCATGTGCGCGATATCGCCGGGCCGGACAGCGACGCCCAAGCCGCCGATGTCGAGACCGTGCTGCGGCGGATCGGGGTTAGCGCCGACAACGGCGATACGATCATCGAGGTCTGGAACAAGATCGATCTCCTGAGCGATGAGGACCGCGGCGCCGTCCTGGCCCGCGCCCTGCGCCGCAGTGAGACCAATGCGCCCTTGGCCGCGCCGGTATCGGCCGTGACCGGCCAGGGCGTCGAGGCCCTGCTGGACACCCTGTCCAACCTGATCGACCAGAGCGAGCCCGTGGCCGCCCATCTGCCGGCTGGCGACGGCCGGGCGCTGGCCTGGCTCTATCGTCACGGCCGGATCGTGGCGCGCGCCGACGACCCCGACGGCGCCATGCATCTGTCGGTCCGGCTGGACCCGCAGGCCATGGGTCAGTTCGAGCGTCTGTTCCCCGAGGCGCTGGTCGCCGACCGGGCGGCGGAGTAGGCCTCCGCGATGAAAGAAGTCCGAATGCTGCATGTCGCGGCGGGCGAGGACGGCAGCCGGCTGGACCGCTGGTTCAAGCGCCGCTGGCCGCATCTGAACCATATCCACCTGCAGAAACTGACCCGCAGCGGCCAGATCCGGGTCGATGGCGGCCGGGTCAAGCCGGATACCCGGCTGAGCGCCGGCGCGATCGTGCGCGTGCCGCCCCTGCCGGACGCCGATCGCATGGAGGCCGAGCGCGGCCAGGTCTCGCCCCGCGACGCCGCCTTCGCCCGATCGCTGGTGCTGTACGAGGACGAAGACGTGCTGGCGCTGAACAAGCCGTCCGGCCTGGCGGTCCAGGGCGGGACCAAGACCAGCCATCATATCGACCGGCTGTTGAGCGTCTGGGGGGAGGGGGTCGATCGGCCGCGCCTGGTCCACCGGCTGGACCGAGACACCTCCGGCGTGCTGATCCTGGGCAAGAGCCCCGCCGCGGCGGCGCGGCTGGCCGGCGCCTTCGCCAAGCGGCGGGCCCAGAAGACCTATTGGGCGATCGTCTCCGGCGCGCCCCGGCCGCCGGAAGGGGTCATCGAACTTCACCTCGCCAAGAAGGGCGTCGGCGACCGCGAACTGGTGGTTCCCGCCGATCCGAAGGACCCGGCGGCGGACCCGGCCGAGACCGAATATGTGACCGTGTCGCGGGCGTCCCAGCGCGTGACCTGGATGGCGCTGCGGCCCCATACCGGCCGCACCCATCAACTAAGAGCGCACATGAAGGCGATCGGCCATCCCATTCTAGGGGATCCGAAATATGGCGACGAGAAGTCGGCCGAACTGTCCGTTGACCTGAAACTGCAACTGCACGCCCGCCGCGTGGCGCTGCCGCATCCGTCAGGCGGAATGGTCGTGGTCGAGGCGCCCATCAGCCCGGAAATGAAGGCCGGTTTCGACCGGTTCGGCTTTGACGAGCACGAGGCGGATCCGGAGCCGTTCCAGAACCGGCCCAGGCGGCGCTGATGGCGCCTATCGAACGGCCGAAACGCTTCTACCGGGCCGCCGCCGCCGCGCCGAGCGAGGGCGGCTTTGGCGTCATGCTCGACGCCCGGAACCTGCGGACGCCGGCCGGCGCGCGATTGATCCTGCCCACGCCGGCGTTGGCTGAATTGCTGGCGTTGGAGTGGGAGGCTCAAGCAGAGGTCATCGACCACGCCCGGATGCCGGCCACCCGGCTGGCCTTCACCGCCGCCGATCGGGTCAGCCAGGTTCGGCGCCCCACGGCCGCGGACATAGCTCGCCAGGCCGGCTCGGACCTGCTCTGCTACTACGCCGAGGCGCCGCGATCTTTGACCGAGCGCCAGGCGGCGCTCTGGGGGCCTCTGCTCGACTGGGCGAAGACCTCGCTGGGCCTTCGGTTCGAGCGCGCGTCCGGCATACTGCATCGCGACCAGCCGCCGGAGACCTTGCAAGCGGTCGAAGCCCTGGCGCTGGCGTTGGATGATTTCGGCCTGGCCGGACTGGCGATGGCTTCGGCCAGCTTGAGCTCGGTCGTCCTGGCCCTGGCCTTGCAGCGCGGCGTGCTGACCGGCGACGGCGCCTTTGATCTTTCTCGCCTGGACGAGGCCTTCCAGGAGGAACAATGGGGCGTGGACGCGGAAGCCGCGGCGCGCGCCGAACGGCATCGGACCGAAGCGAGGATGCTGGAGCGCTGGTTCCGCGCGCTGGACCAGTGACGCAGCGGCGCCTTGCCAGCCCCGGAGCGCAAGGCTAGGCGTTGCGATCTCAGCGCGGAGGAAAAAGCGGCGTGCAGCAGATCCTTGAGGAACTCGAGAAACGGCGCGAGCGCGCCCGGGTCGGGGGCGGAGAACGGCGGATCGCCGCTCAGCACGCCAAGGGCAAGCTGGCCGCGCGCGAGCGGATCGCGCTGTTACTGGACGAAGGCTCGTTCGAGGAGTTCGACATGTTCGTCGAACACCGCGCGACCGAGTTCGGCATGGCCGACAACAAGATTCCCGGCGACGGCGTGGTCACCGGCTGGGGCACGATCAACGGCCGCGTCGTCTTTGTATTTTCCAAGGATTTCACGGTCTTCGGCGGATCTCTTTCGGGCGCGCAGGCGCAGAAGATCCTGAAGGTCATGCGTCAGGCCATGAAGGTCGGTTCCCCGATCATCGGCCTCTATGACGCCGGCGGCGCGCGCATCCAGGAAGGCGTGGAGAGCCTGGCCGGCTATGCCGACATCTTCCTCGAAAACACCCTGGCTTCCGGCGTCATCCCCCAGATCAGCGTGATCATGGGGCCGTGCGCCGGCGGCGACGTCTATTCGCCGGCCATCACGGACTTCATCTTCATGGTGAAGGATACCAGCTACATGTACGTGACCGGCCCGGACGTGGTGAAAACGGTCACCAACGAAGAGGTCAGTCACGAGGAGCTGGGCGGCTATCGCATCCACGCCCAGAAGTCGGGCGTGGCGGATGGCGCGTTCGAGAACGATCTCGAGGCCCTGACCCAGGTGCGCCGGCTGGTCGATTTCCTGCCGCTGTCCAATCGCGAAAAGCCGCCGGTGCGCGAAAGCTTCGACGAGGCCTATCGCGAGGAGCGGTCGCTGGACACCCTGGTCCCCGCGAATACCAACAAGCCCTATGACATGAAGGAACTCATCTACAAGATCGTGGATGAGGCTGATTTCCTTGAAATGTCAGCGGACTGGGCGAAAAACATCGTTTGCGGTTTCGCCCGCATGGACGGCGAACCGGTGGGCATCGTCGCCAACCAGCCCCAGGTCCTGGCCGGCGTGCTCGATATCGACGCGGCGCGCAAGGCGGCGCGTTTCGTCCGTTTCTGCGACGCTTTCAACATCCCGCTGATCACTCTGGTGGACGTGCCGGGCTTCATGCCCGGAACCAAGCAGGAGGGCGGCGCCCTGATCAAGCACGGCGCCAAGCTGCTGTTCGCGTTCGCCGAAGCGACCGTGCCCAAGATCACCCTGATCACCCGCAAGGCCTATGGCGGCGCTTATGACGTAATGAGTTCGAAGCACATCCGCGGCGATGTGAACTATGCCTGGCCGACCGCCGAGATCGCGGTCATGGGCGCCAAGGGGGCGGTGGAGATCATCTTCCGCGCCGACCTGAACAATCCCGACGCCCTCGCCGCGCGCGAGGCCGAATACAAGCAGCGCTTCGCCAATCCGTTCGTAGCGGCTAGTCTCGGTTATATCGACGACGTCATCCAGCCCCACGAAACGCGCCGGCGCATGGTGAGGGCGCTCAAGAGCCTGAAGCACAAGCAACTCACCAACCCTTGGAAGAAGCACGACAACATCCCGCTGTGAGGTGCGCGCGACGCATTGGCTCTAACCGCTCCCCCTCCGCCGGGGGAGCTGTCGCGAAGCGACGGCGGGGGCTTTCCGGTGCGCGTTCGTGCGACGGCGGCCCCTCCACCCCCTACGTGGTCCCCCTGCTCCGAAACGGGGAGGATTTTAGGGCTGTGAGCGATGGCTGGATCAGATGTGATCGCCGCGTCCCAGCGGGTCGGGCAGGGGCTGGCCGTTCATGACGAAACTCAGCGAGACCGAATTGATGCAATAGCGCAGGCGCGTCGGCGGCGGGCCGTCCGGGAAAACGTGGCCCTGGTGGCTGTCGCAACGGGCGCAGCGCGTCTCGATCCGCACCATGCCATGGCTGGCGTCCTTGATCGCCCGCACATGGGCCTCGTCGATCGGCGCGAAGAAGCTGGGCCAGCCGGTGCCGCTTTCGAACTTGGTCTTGGCCTGGAACAGCGGCAGGCCGCAGAGCCGGCAGCAATAGACCCCGTCGGCCTTGTTATCCAAAAGGCCGCCGCAGAACGGCGCCTCGGTGCCGTGATGCAGCAGCACATCGCGTTCTTCACGGGTCAGGCCGGCCTCCAGACGCTTTTCTTCCTTGGGCGAGGGCGGCGTCAGGTCGAAACCGGAGGCGGAGCGGGCGGGGGCGGCTTGGGCGTCGGTCATGGAGCTATCCTGCGGGATATGGAGGTTTTACGCTAGGCTCGGAGCGGCGGAACCGGGGCGTCCGCCTCCACGGTCGGGCCGAACACCACCTCGAAACTGGCCTTCAGGGCCGCGTCGGCCTCGTCCATGGAGATAGGCAGGCCGAGATCGACCAGGCTGGTGACGCCGTGTTCGACGATCCCGCACGGCACGATGCCGCCGAAGTGCGAGAGGTCGGGCTCGACGTTCAAGCTGATCCCGTGGAACGACACCCATCGGCGCAGCTTGACGCCGATCGCCGCGATCTTGTCCTCGCGCGTCGCCAGGCCCGGCGTTCGGCGCTCGACCCAGACGCCGACGCGTCCCGGGCGCATCTGGCCCTCGACATTGAAATGGGCCAGGGCCCCGATGATCCAGGTCTCGAGCGCGCGGACGAAGGCGCTGACATCGCGGCCGCGCCGGCGCAGGTCCAGCATCACATACGCCACCCGCTGTCCCGGCCCGTGATAGGTGTATTGGCCGCCCCGGGCGCTGGCGAACACCGGAAACCGTTCCGGATCGAGCAGGTCGGCCGGTTTGGCCGAGACCCCGGCGGTGTAGAGCGGCGGATGCTCGAGCAGCCAGACCAGTTCGCCGGCGCGGTCCTCGGCGATCGCCAGCGCGCGGGCCTCCATGGCCGCCACGGCGTCCGGATAGGCCACCTGGCCGGCGGACACCGCCCAGCCCACGGGCGCGGCTTCAGAGCGCGCCTCGGCGAGGGGCTCGGCGCCCAGATTTAACGACCGGTCAAGCATGTGCACGCAATGTGCGCCCAGGACGGCGCGAATCAAGGCCGTCCGCCACGCGAGGTGTGCTTTGAGTCAGGTCCAGTCGGTCAATGTCGAGATCTCGGTGGTGCTCGGCCGGTCGGTCCTGCCGATGCAGCAACTGCTGCGCATGGGGCGCGGCGCGGTGATCCCGCTGGACGCCAAGGCCAATGACGAGGTCTGGATCTTGGCCAACAACCACCCCGTGGCGCGCGGCGAGATCAATATCTTCGACGAGAAGATCGCGATCACGATCACCCGCCCCGCCGACGTCTACGATTTCATGGCCGGCGGGACCTGAGCCCAGTCTACTTTCCAGCCAGCAAGGCCGCATTCTGCTGCTCCGCGGCGTCCAGTCGCGGTTTGCGCCAATGGGTTCGCACGCCGTTGGTAAGGCCGAATTCCAACAACTGGTCTGTTTCGGGCGAGTAGGTCGGCCAGGCCTGGCCGCCTTCGCAGGCCGGCCGGCCCGCGGTCACGAAGCCGACGATGCAGGAATGCATCAGGCGGGCCTCGGCGCGGTCCGCATCGACGATCTCGCTCGAATAGACAGGAATATCGTCCTGGCTCTTGAAAACATACGGGATTTCCGAGGCATGGTTGGCGCCGGGCAGCCTGGCGCGCTGCTTCACCCGCACATAGGAGAAATAGTAGAGCCAGGTCGGGGCGCCGGCCGACGATTTGCGGGCGATCCAGCGGGCGGGCGCGCCCATGACTTGGTCGGTGAAGATGTCGTTGGCCAGGGCGGCGTCATTGGACGCGTCTTCCGGATAGGCCGCCTTGGTCGTGGGGGGAATGCTCGCGAGGTACATCGGCGCGGGGAGGCCAAATGACAACATCAACGAAGCCTCATAACTGTTTGACCCAATGATTAAAGGTACGTGGATATTGTCGCCGTGAGCGAACACATCGGTGGCGCTCGCCGGAACCAGGCGATGGTCGATGATCGGGCCATACCGGCCGCTGGCGGCGACCAGGGCGTCGACGGGCAGGGCGCGGAGCTGGTCCGGCGTCGGATCGGTCGGCGCGCCAAGCTTCGTGGCCAGGGCGACGCCTTCGGCTTCGGCCTTGGCCAGCGTGGTCCGGCGGCTCCAGCCGCCGCCGGATTCGACCATCATCCGAGCGAACAGGCCTTTGGCGGACGGGGTGGCGAGCAGGGTCAGGATGTCCTGACCGCCCGCCGACTCGCCGGCCAGGGTGACGTTCGCGGGATCGCCGCCGAAGGCCGCGATATTCTTTCGCACCCACTTCAGCGCGGCGATCTGGTCCATCAGCGCGTAGGACCCCAGCGGCTCGTCTGGCCTCGCCGCCTTGGTCAGGGCCGGGTGGGCAAAGAAGCCCAGCGCGCCGAGCCGGTAGTTGACGGTGACCACGATCACCCCGTCGGCGGCGAAGCTGTCGCCATTATAGGAGGCCACTGAATTGGCCCCGAAGATGTTGGCGCCCCCATAGATCCAGACCAGCACCGGCGCTTTGCGTGCGCCCGCCGGGGCGGTGATGTTGAGGTTCAGGCAGTCCTCGCTGATCGGGCCGGCATAGCCGCCGCCATTGATCCGGCCATCTTTATTGACCGGTTGCGGGCAGGCGGGACCAAAAACCGAGGCCTCGCGCACACCCGTCCACGGGGCGACGGGCTGGGGCGGCTTCCAGCGCAGCGGACCCACGGGCGGAGCGGCGAAGGGGACGCCGAGAAAGCTTTCCGGGCCGCCATTGGGCGGATGGAACCCGCGGAGATCGCCATCGCCGATGTGAACCTTGACCGGAATCGGCGGACCGCTGCCGGCGTTGGCGGGCGCGGCGGCCATGAGGGCCAGGATCGCAAGTGCGGCGGCAACGGCTCTCGGCATCGACTTTCCCCTAGCGTGCGCCTGTTTCCTCGCATTATGGGCCGTGCCCCGCAGGACTGTCGAGGCGAGCGAGGCCGGCTTGTGTTCCCCGCGTTCGAGCGCGATGGTCGCCGCCTTCGAGCGCCGTTGGAGCCCGCCTGATGACCCAATCCCCCCATGCCGCCGAGACCCCGGATCGTCCCATCGTCGCCGCGCCGTTGGATTGGTCCGCGCCGTTCGAGACGCCGCGCCTGGACCGCATCCGCGACCAGGACTGGCGTCCGGCGTTCGACCAGACCCTGGCCGCCCACGACGCCGAGATCGCCGCGATCAGCGCGTTGAACGAGCCGGCGAGTTTCGCCAACACCATCGCCGCCCTGGAGGACTCCGGCCGGCCGCTCGGCAAGGTCGGGGCGAGTTTCAGCGCCTTCAGCGCCGCCATGGCCGACGAGGCGATCCAGGCGCTGGAGCGGGAAATCTATCCCCGGCTCGCCGCCCACAGTGACGCCATCAATCTCAATGCCGCGCTCTATGCGCGCGTGGCGGCGGTCGAGGCCGGCGCGAAGGCCGCCGGCCTGACGCCCGAAGAGCAGCGGGTGGCCGAGCGTTACGAGATCAACTTCGTGCGGGGCGGCGCGCGGCTGGACGAGGCCGGCAAGACGCGGATGGCGCGGATCAATCAGCGGCTGGCCAGCCTCTACACCAGCTTCGGCCAGAACGTGCTCTGGGACGAGGAAAACCATCATCTGGTGATCGACGACGAGGCCGACCTGGCGGGCCTGCCGGAGACCTTGAAGGCCGCCGCGGCGGCCGCGGCTGTCGAAAAACAGATGCCCGGAAAATGGCTGATCGCCAACACGCGGTCGGCGATGGACCCGTTCCTGACCTTTTCGAGCCGTCGCGAACTGCGCCGCCAGGGCTGGAAGATGTGGGTCATGCGCGGCGATAACGGCGGCGAGCACGACAACAAGGCGCTGATCCGCGAGATCCTGGCCCTGCGCGCCGAGCGCGCGGGGCTGCTCGGCTTTCCAACCCACGCCCATTATCAGTTGGCCGACAACATGGCCAAGACGCCCGAGGCCGCGCTGGAGCTGATCCACGCCATGTGGGCCCCGGCCGTGGCCGCCGCCAAGGCCGACGCCGCCGCGTTCCAGGCGATGATCGACGCCGAGGGCGGCGACTTCAGGCTGGAGCCGTGGGACTGGCGCTACTATGCGGAAAAGACCCGCAAGGCGCGCTACGACGTCGATGAGAGCGAGGTGAAGCCATACCTGCAGCTCTCCAAGTTCCGGGAAGCCGCCTTCTGGTGCGCGAGCAAGCTCTATGGAATCGACTTCGCCGAGCGCCACGACATCCCCGTCTATCACCCGGACGTCAGCACCTGGGAGGTCAAGGACGCTGCGGGCGAGACCATCGGCCTGTTCTATCTCGATCCGTTCGCCCGCAAGGGAAAGGGATCGGGCGCCTGGATGAGCGAACTTCGCACCGAGGAATGGTTCAAGGAACCGGTGCGGCCGCTGGTGATCAATTGCACCAACTTCTCCAAGCCGGCCGAGGGCGAGGCCGCCCTGCTCAGCATCGATGACGTGATCACGATCTTCCACGAATTCGGCCATGCGTTGCACGGTCTTCTGACCCAAGCCCGCTATCCGATGGTCTCCGGCGCCAATGTGCCGCGCGATTTCGTCGAGCTGCCGTCCCAGATCAACGAGCACTGGGCGATGACGCCGGCGGTGCTGGAACGGTTCGCCGCGCACTACCAGACCGGCGAGCCGATGCCGGCCGCCCTGATCGAGCGGATCGTCAAGGCCCGGAAGTTCAATCAGGGCTTCCAGACCGTGGAATTCCTGGCCTCGGCCTGGGTCGACATGGACATCCACCTGGCCGGCGACCGCCAGATCGATGTGGACGCGTTCGAGAAGGAATCCCTGGCCAAGCTCGGCATGCCGTCCGAAATCGTCATGCGCCACCGTCCCACCCAGTTCGGCCACATCTTCTCCGGCGACGGCTATTCAGCCGGCTATTACGCTTATCTTTGGGCGCAGGTGCTGGACCATGATGGTTTCGCCGCCTTCGAGGAGACGGGCGACGTGTTCGACCCTGCGGTCGCCAAGCGCTTTCACGATGAGGTGCTGATCCGAGGCAACAGCCGCGACCCCGCCGAAAGCTATCGGGCGTTCCGGGGACGCGACCCCAAGATCGACGCCCTGCTGCGGAATCGCGGATTTGCCTAGCCGAACACCTTCTCGCGCAAGTGGAGAAGGGATTTACGGCCACCCTTCACAAAGACCGCGCGGTTTGCTACGCCCCGCGCCTCACCACGCGCGGTCGTGGCGGAATTGGTAGACGCGCAGCGTTGAGGTCGCTGTGGGGCAACCCGTGGAAGTTCGAGTCTTCTCGACCGCACCAGTGATGAGGCCGGCGCCGCTTCGGCCCTGATCTTGCCCGTGAAACCCAGGACGCCCGTGCGTTTGTTTCAATGTGGGTCAAGGGTGCGATGCAGCCGCGTCATCAGGTATCCGTCGCCGCCGTCGAGCTGATCAAGCGCTTCGAGGGCTATAGGCGCGCCGCCGCCCAGTTGCCGGATGGCCGCTGGACCATCGGCTATGGCCATACGCGTTCGGCGCGCGAGGGCGTGCGGATCGACGAGGCCGACGCCTCGGCGCTGCTGCTCTACGACCTGGGCGAGGTCCAGATCGCGCTGAATGAACTGATCTTCACCCCGCTGACCCAGAATCAGTTCGACGCCCTGGCTTCGTTCGCCATGAACATCGGCGTCGAGGCGTTCCGCCGGTCATCGGTGCTGCTGCGAATCAACGAAGGCTCGCTGCTCCAAGCCGCCTCCGCGCTCGAAATGTGGCGCAAGGCCGATTTCGAGGGTGAGCGGATCGTGGTCGATTCGCTGATCCGCCGCCGGGCCGCCGAGAAGGCGTTGTTCCTGACCCCGACCGACGGCTTCGTGCCGACGCCGACGCCGGTCGTTCGCCCCCAGATCGACTATATGGCCGTGGCGGATGCGCCGGCCGACGATGCGGTGACGCTGAGCGCGCCGCTGGACGGCGAGGTCGCCGTCGCCCAACGGATGACCGAGGAGGTCCCGATCACCGAACCATCAGACCCCGCGCCATCGCGGACCGAAGCCGCCGCGGCCTCGGTGAACGCCCGCCTGCGGACGCTTCTCGACAATCTCGATCTGGCCGAGGCGACCGCGGAGCAGCGGCCGTCCCCGATCGCGACCGAACCTCCGCTGTTCGGGCCGGCGCCGGCTGACACCGGCGAGACGCCGCCGCCGGTCGTGGTGCCCTTTCCCGACCCGTCGTCCCACGCGCGGCTCCGTCAGCAAGCGGCGGCCGTCGCGCCTTTTCCCGCGGGGACAACCACTCCGGAGCCCCCGCCGCTGGAGGTCCGTCCCGCTGAGCTGTCCGCCGAAGCGTTCGATAAAGCCGGCTTCGACGCGGAGCGTTCGCGCCCCGCGCCCGCCAGCTACTTGTCCCTCGGCTTCATGCTGGCCGTGGGCGTGGCCCTGCTGGCGACCGCCATCTACTGGTTCGTCCATAGCCATCCCCGAATGAACGGCGCCACGCCGTCCGTGATCGGTTGGGTGCTGGGCCTGGCCGGCGTCGCGCTGCTGGCGACGTCCGCCTATTTCCTGCTCGATCGCATCGGCCAGGACGACGAGCACTGAGCCGTCATCTGGGTTAGTATGATCGCCTCCAAAGAGGGAGGCGCGGCCATGCTCACCCTGTTCTTCGCACCCGGCGCCAGTTCGATGGCCCCGCACATCGCCCTGCATGAAATCGGCGCGCCGTTCGACGCCCGGCCGGTATCATTCGCCAACAATGACAACCGCACGCCCGAATTCCTGGCCATGAACCCGGAAGGCAAGGTTCCGGCGCTGCTCATCGACGGCCGGGCCCTGACCGAAGTGGCCGGAATCCTGTTCTACTTGGCTAGGCGCTTTCCCGTGGCCGATCTCCTGCCGCGGCACGACATCGAAGCCCAGGCTCATGCGGTCTCCTGGATGTCGTTCATCGCCTCCACCGTGCACCCGGCGCGGCGTCAGGGGCTGGAGCACGCTCGCCAGATCTACGCCGTCGCCGACCGCCGCCTGGGTGAACGCGAATGGGCGATCGGGACCTATTCGATCGCCGATATTCATCTGTTCCGGTTGTTTTGGCGCTTTCGCAATTCGCTCCATCCGCCGGACAGCGAATTTCCCAACCTGGTTCGGCACTATGAGCGGATGATGGCGCGGCCGGCGGTTCAAAAGACCTGCGAGGTCGAGGCGGCGATCGATCATGCGCTGCTGGCCTGAGCCGGGGCAGGGGCTCCCGCCGCCGCGGTCGGCGTGGTAATCGGCGATATGATCCCGAACCAAGGCCCCGCGCTCGACTTCGACCTCGGCGAGACCGCCGACATGATCCGCGAGACCACCACCCGGTTCGCGGCCGACCAGATCGCGCCCCTGGCCGCGGAAATCGACCGCACCAACGACTTTCCGCGCCAGCTCTGGCCCCGGATGGGCGCGCTCGGCCTCCTCGGCGTCACCGCCGACGAGGCCTATGGCGGCCTGGGCCTCGGCTATCTGGAGCATGTGGTGGCGATGGAGGAGGTGTCCCGCGCCTCGGCTTCGGTCGGCCTCTCCTACGGCGCCCACTCCAATCTGTGCGTGAACCAGATCCGCCGCTGGGGGAGCCGGGAGCAGAAGGAGCGGTATCTGCCGAAACTGATCAGCGGCGAGCATGTCGGCGCCCTGGCCATGAGCGAGGCCGGCTCCGGCTCCGACGTGATCTCGATGAAGCTGAGGGCTGAAAAGCGCGGCGACCGCTATGTGCTGAACGGTACGAAGTTCTGGATCACCAACGCCCCGCACGCCGACACCCTGGTGGTCTACGCCAAAACGGCCCCGGACGCCGCCAGCCGCGGTGTCACCGCCTTCCTGATCCAGAAGGACTTCAAGGGTTTCCACTGCGCCCAGAAGCTGGACAAGCTCGGCATGCGCGGTTCCGACACGGGCGAACTGGTGTTCGAGGACTGCGAGGCGCCCGAGGAGAACGTGATGGGCCCGGTGAATGGCGGCGCGGGCGTCTTGATGAGCGGGCTGGATTATGAGCGCGCGGTGCTGGCCGCGGGGCCGCTGGGCATCATGCAGGCCTGCCTGGACGTTGTCCTGCCTTATGTGCGCGAACGCCAGCAGTTCGGCCAGGCGATCGGGACCTTCCAACTGATGCAGGGCAAGATCGCCGACATGTATGTCGCGCTGAACTCAGCCCGCGCCTATGTCTATGCGGTGGCCAAGGCTTGCGACTCCGGGCGCGCCACGCGGTTCGACGCCGCCGGCGCGATCCTGATGGCCAGCGAAAATGCGGTCAAATGCGCTCTGGAAGCCGTCCAGGCGCTGGGCGGCGCTGGCTATACCAAGGACTATCCCGCCGAGCGGCTGTTACGCGACGCCAAGCTTTACGACATTGGCGCCGGCACCAATGAGATCCGCCGCTTCCTGATTGGGCGCGAGCTGGTTGGGGCGGGATGAGGCGACTGGGGGCGGGGACGCTGCTGGCGATCCTGGCCGCGGGGCTGGCCGGGTGCGCCGGAATGTCGTCCCAGGGTTGTCCCAGGGCGAGCATGCGCGCGACCGCGGAGCTGGTGTTCGGCCGTCATTCCGACGACCCCGCCCATCCCAGCGTGACGGAGGCGGACTTCACCCGGTTCCTGGACCAGGACGTCACGCCGCGTTTTCCGGACGGCCTGACCGTGATCGACGCGCAAGGCCGCTGGCGCGCGCCGGCCGGCCCCGCCGTCCATGAACAGTCGAAAATGGTGATGATCGTCCTGTCAGGCCACGCCGACGACCGCGCCAAGCTGGATCAGGTGCGTGAGGCCTATAAGCGCCGCTTCCACCAGCAGTCGGTCCTGCTGATGACCCATGACGACTGCGTTTCGTTTTGAACCCGGCAAAATGCAAAGGGCGAGCGGAAGGCAAAGGGCCGCCCCATCGCTGGAACGGCCCCTCCATCGTCGGACCGCGGTCGGCCGGGTCGCCCCAGCCCACGCGAGACCTTTAGCTTCTTAAGCCGTGTGCGCTGCTAGGCGCGATCGCCGCCTTCGAAGCTCCAGATCACACCTTGTGACCACGGTTGGAGACAATGAGACACTGGACCACCTCCTTTCAGCTGTTTGACAGGGAATCGTAATTTAGAACGGGATTGCCTCGCCGCAAGGACTTTCGTGGAACCAATGATTTTTGGAGCCGCGCCGATCCGTGGATTCCCGCCAACCCGCCTAGTTGGCCGGGCGTTTTGGAAATACAACCAACAGTAATATGGATGCCTCGAAGGCGCGTGAAAGAAAATACCCCTGTCAGATGAGTGATGACCGCGGGGCTCATTCGGCCTCGACTGGTTAACATTCGCGGGACGAGGGGGATTGCGCGTTCGCGGCATCGGTTCCCCGCTGCGACGTTCGGCAACATTGGATTATGCGCGACACTGAGCTAGGACGCATCAAAGGAGCCGCCGCGGAACTTGGAGGGGGGTTACCAAGGTGGCGGATGATCGATACAAGCGTTCGATTATCGTGGCGCTAAGGACGAGAGATGGCCGCTGATCCCGAAAACACCCTGATCATGACCCTGGACAATGGTCCCGTGACGATCACCCTGCGCCCGGATCTGGCGCCGGGCCACGTCGCGCGAATCAAGGAGTTGGCGCGCGAGGGGTTCTATGACGGCGTGGTGTTTCACCGCGTGATCCCGGGTTTCATGGCCCAGGGCGGCGATCCGAGCGGCACCGGCTCCGGCGGCTCCGACAAGCCGAACCTGATGTCGGAATTCTCACGGGAACCGCATGTGCGCGGCGTCTGCTCGATGGCGCGGACCTCCAATCCGCATTCGGCCAACAGCCAGTTCTTCATCTGCTTCGACGACGCCACCTTCCTGGACAACCAGTACACGGTCTGGGGCGAGGTGGCGGACGGCATGAACCATGTCGACGCCTTGCCCAAGGGCGAGCCGCCGCGCAATCCCGGCAAGATCGTCAGCATGAAAGTCGCCGCCGACGTTCAGGGGGCGTAATCCGTCCTTCCCGATCGGGACGGCGCCCATGAAACTCTCCGATTTCGATTTCGAGCTGCCCGAGGACCGGATCGCCTTGAGGCCGGCTTCGCCACGCGACGCCGCGCGGATGCTGGTGGTGCGGCCTGACGCCCCCCTGTTGGACGCCGGTGTCTCGATGTTGCCGGACTGGCTTTCAGCGGGCGACATCCTGGTTTTTAACGATACCCGGGTGATCAATGCCAGGCTGAAGGGCGTGCGTGAGCGAGACGGCCGCTCGGTCGCGGTCGAGGCCACCTTGCACCGCCGGCTCTCATCCGACCGCTGGACCGCCTTCATGCGCCCGGGCAAACGGCTCCAGCCGGGCGACCGGATAAGCTTCGGTGAGATTGGCGATCGGGCCTGCTTCCTCGGCGCGCTGGAGGCTCGTCTGGTCGAGAAAGCGGCCGGCGGCGGCGAGGTGGTGCTGGCCTTCGACCTCGCGGGACCAGATCTGGACCTTGCCATAGCCGAGCGGGGCGTGACGCCGCTGCCGCCCTACATCGCGTCCAAGCGTCACGCCGATGATCAGGACCGCGTGGACTACCAAACCGTCTATGCCCGCCATGACGGCTCGGTCGCCGCGCCGACAGCGGGCTTGCATTTCACGCCCGACCTGATGCGGCGGCTCGCCGATCGGGGCGTGACCACGGCGTTCGTCACCTTGCACGTGGGCGCGGGCACGTTCCTGCCGGTCAAGACCGACGATATCGCCGATCATGTGATGCACGCCGAATACGGCGACGTGTCCGTCCGGACGGCCGAAGTGGTCAACGCCGCCCGAGAAGCGGGCGGTCGCGTGGCCTGCGTGGGCACCACCTCGCTGAGGCTGCTCGAATCCGCGGCGGACGAGGATGGTCGCGTACGGCCGTTCGCCGGCGAGACCAGCATCTTCATCCGGCCAGGCTATCGTTTTCGCGCGGCCGACATCCTGATGACCAATTTCCACCTGCCCAAGTCGACCCTGTTCATGCTGGTGAGCGCGTTCGCCGGGGAAGAGGCGATGCGCGGCGCCTACGGCCACGCCATCCGGTCCGGTTATCGCTTCTACTCCTATGGCGACGCCAGCCTGCTGTTTCGCGCCGCCTGATGGCCGCCTTTCCTTTCCGGATCCAGGCCGTCGACGGCGAGGCTCGCACAGGCGTCCTGACGACCTCCCGGGGCGAGATCCGCACGCCAGCCTTCATGCCCGTCGGCACCGCCGGCACGGTCAAGGCGATGACCGTGGACCAGGTCGCGGGCGCCGGCGCGGACATCATCCTCGGCAACACCTATCACCTGATGCTGCGCCCCACCGCGGAACGGGTGGCGCGCCTCGGCGGACTGCATCGCTTCATGCGCTGGCCAGGCCCGATCCTGACCGATTCGGGCGGCTTTCAGGTCATGTCGTTGTCCAAGATCGCCAAGGTCTCCGAGGAGGCCGTCGCCTTCCAGAGCCATATCGACGGCTCGCGGCACGTCCTTTCGCCGGAGCGGTCGATCGAGATCCAGGCCGATCTTCTGGGGTCCGACATCGTCATGCAACTGGACCAATGCGTCTCATGGCCGGCCGAGACGTCGACGGCCGCGGCGGCGATGCGGCTCTCGGCGCGCTGGGGTCAGCGTTGCCGGGCCGCGTTCGGCGCGCGCGAAATCCAGGCCCTGTTCGGCATCCAGCAGGGCTCGACGTTCGAGTCGCTGCGCCGCGAGTCGTCCGAGCGCCTGGTCGAGACCGGCTTCGACGGCTACGCGATCGGCGGATTGGCGGTCGGGGAGGGGCACGCCGCCATGTGCGAGGTGCTCGACTTCGCGCCCGGCCTGCTTCCCCGCGATCGGCCCAGATATCTGATGGGCGTGGGCAAACCGGTGGACCTGGTGGAAGCCGTCGTCCGCGGCGTCGACATGTTTGATTGCGTCCTGCCGACGCGGTCGGGGCGCCACGGTCAGGCCTGGACGCACGATGGGCCGGTGAACCTGAAAGCGGCCCGATTCGCCGAGGACGACCGACCGCTCGATCCGGGCAGCGATTGCCCGGCGAGCCGGGATTATTCGCGCGCCTATCTGCATCATCTGGTCAAGTCCCAAGAGATCCTGGGCCAAGTGCTGCTGTCCTGGCACAATATAGCGTTTTTCCAGGCGCTGATGGCGGGTATGCGCGCCGCGATCGGTGCGGGGACCCTCGACGCCTTCCGCCGGGATGTGGTCGCGCGTCAGGCGGGCGAAGCGGCCTGAACGTGCGGTCTTTCGGGGGCTCTTGCCGCATGGGGTTCGCCCGACTATGGTCCGCGCCGCTTTTCCGGGGGTCTTGAGCCCGCCGCGAGCGGGCCGGTAGCTCAGTGGTAGAGCATTCGACTTTTAATCGAATGGTCGAGGGTTCGACTCCCTCCCGGCCTACCAATTTCAAGCGATCGACAGGATGCGAGGCTTCGGAAAAATTCATCCACCAATTGTTAATTATCCTAAGTAAAACTTTATCGAACACACTTATTGGAACCTTACCAAAAAACGATTGAATCGTTACGGTTGTATTCAGCAGTTTCCATGATCCTGCCGGTGACTTCAGTCGACTGTAGTACGCAGATGATTGAATTCGGTTCTTGGGTCGAAGCAAAATGTTCGGCCTGGTCAAGGAGAAATGTAGAATGCCTGATCGCAATCCTGTGACGATGGTGATGGTCGACGACAATGTCGACGAGATTTTCCTGACTCGACGACAAGTCAGAAGCCAGGGAATTGTGAATCACTTTGTTTCCGAGCGAAAATCGGAAAATCTGATCAATACGCTCACTGAGCTGTACAATATCGACGCCGTTAATAACATTCTGATATTGCTCGATATCAGCATGCCGCGCATGGATGG
>DATAYD010000122.1:0-20809 GCA_036272715.1 Caulobacteraceae bacterium
AGATCTCGATGTTCTGCGACCCGATGATCTCCAAGCTGTGTAGCTGGGCGCCGACCCGGGCCGAGGCGATCGCCGGCATGGGGCGGGCGCTGGAGGATTTCCACATCGAGGGGCTGGGTCACAACGTGCCGTTCCTGGCCGCGGTGATGGACCAGGCTCGGTTCCAGTCCGGCAAGCTGTCGACCAACTATATCGTCGATGAGTTTCCCGACGGCTTCGACGGGGCGCCCCCGACGCCGTTTCAGACCGATGTGATGACTGCGGTCGCCGCCTTCATGCACCGCAAGCTGGCGGCGCGCGCGCGGAGCATCGGCAACGGCCTGGCCGGACCCCTGGCCCGGGTTGACTGGGTGGTCGCGGTCGGCAAGGTCAAGCGCGGGGTGACCTTGATCGATCAGGGCGGCGCCTTGCTCGTCGAGATTCCCGAGGAAAGCCGCATCTTGAAGCTGGAAGGCGTCACCTGGCGCCCCGGTCTCGCCCTGGCGCGGGGCCAACTGGATGGAACCGCGTTCACCGTGGCGGTCGAAACGGCGGCCGAGGGCTTCATCATCCGCCACCGCGCGGCCAAGGCGCGGGTGCTGGTGCTGACGCCGCTGTCCGCGGAACTGCACGACCGGCTGCCCGAAAAGCCCAAGGCCGACACCTCCAAGCTGATCATCTCCCCGATGCCGGGCCTGGTGGTGACCATGGACGTGGTCGAGGGCCAGACCGTCCGCGAGGGCGAGGTCGTCTGCGTGATCGAGGCGATGAAGATGCAGAACATCATCCGGGCCGAACGCGAAGGCGTGGTCAAGGTCGTCGGCGCCAAGGCCGGGGACAGCGTCGCGGCGGACGAGGTCCTGGTGGAGTTCGCTTAGGCCATGGTCGACACCCCCATCCCCCTGGCTGACGACTTCGCGCCGGTGGAGCGCGGCGACTGGCTGAAGCTGGTCCAGAAGACCCTGGAAGGCGGCGACTTCGAGCAAAAGCTGGTCGGCCGCACTGTCGACGGGCTGGAGATCCAGCCGCTCTATACGCCCGCCGACGCCGTCGGGGTCGCCGCGCCGGTTGCACCGCGCGACGCCGAGCGGCCTTGGGATATCCGCACCCTTTGCGCCTATCCCGATCCGGTCCGCGCCAATGCCGACCTGCTGGCCGATCTGGAGGGCGGGGCGAATTCGATCCTGCTCCGGCTGGACCCGACGGGCGTTGGCGGCGTCGCGATCGGTTCCCACGACGCTCTGGCGCGGGTGCTGGACGGCGTGGTGCTGGAGCTGGCGCCGGTGGCGCTCGACGCGGGATTCCTGGGCATTCACGCGGCCGACTGGCTGGGCGCGGCGGCCAAGTCCTCGCCCGGCGCGTTGCTGGCCTTCCATATGGATCCCTTGAGCGCCCTGGCCGAAGCCGGCGTGAGCCCGGGGCCGATCGAATCGCACCTGATCGCCGGCGCCAACGCCGCGGTTCGCCTGGCCGAGATCTATCCCAAGGCCAGCCTGTTCCTGGCCAGCGGCCGGACGGTGCACGAGGCCGGCGGCGGCGAGGCGGAGGAGCTGGGCGTGATGGCCGCCAGCGCCGTGGCCTACGCCAAGGCCCTGATCCGCGCCGGCGCGACGCCGGACGCCGCTTTCGCGGGGATCACCCTGGGGGTGTCGGTCGACAGCGACTATTTCCTGGCCATCGCCAAGGTGCGCGCGGCCCGGGCCGTCTGGGCGCGGATGACCTCGGCCTGCGACGTGGGCGTCCCGGCGCGGATCGAGGCGCGCTCGTCGCGGCGCATGCTGACCCGCCTGGACGCCTGGACCAATATGCTGCGCCTGACCGCCGCCGGCTTCGGCGCGGCGGTGGGCGGGGCGGACGCGATCGTGCTGGGCGCCTTCACCGACGCCCTGGGCGCGCCGACGGCCTTCGCGCGGCGCCAGGCCCGCAACACCCAGATCGTGCTGATGGACGAGGCGAACCTGGGCCGCGTGGCCGATCCGGCGCGCGGGGCGGGTTTCATCGAAAGCCTGACCGACCAGTTGGCCCGCGCCGGCTGGGCCGCGTTCCAGGCCATCGAGGCCGAGGGCGGGATCATCGCCGCGCTGGCCTCCGGTTCGATCGCCGCCCGCGTCGCCGACGCCGCCGAAGCGCGCCGGCTGGACGTCGCCGAGGGCCGGCGTAAGATCATCGGCGTGACCGTGTTCCCGAACGCCCAGGATGGCGGGGTCGAGGTCGAGACCCGCGACGGCGCCCCGCACGCCGCCCCCGCGCCGCCATCGCGCATGCCCGGACCGGACAGCCGCGCCGCTGTATTGGCGCCCAGCCGCCTCGCCGAACCGTTCGAAGCCGCCGTCGCCGCCAAGCAGGAGGGGAGGGCATGAAACATCTCCCGGACTTCGCCACGCTGCCCTATGCGCCGCCCGCCGCCGATGCGCCGGCCCGGGCCGGGGACGACTGGGAGACGCCCGAAGGGGTCGCCGTGCACCCGGTCTATGGACCGAAGGATATCCAGGGCCTGGACTTCCTGGACGGTTATCCTGGCGTCGCGCCGTTCCTGCGCGGCCCCTACCCGACCATGTATGTGACCAATCCCTGGACGGTGCGGCAGTATGCCGGCTTCTCCACCGCCGAGGATTCCAACGCCTTCTATCGCCGCAACCTGGCGGCCGGGCAGAAGGGCCTTTCGGTCGCCTTCGACCTCGCCACCCACCGCGGCTATGACAGCGACCATGAGCGGGTGAAGGGCGATGTCGGCATGGCGGGCGTCGCCATCGACTCGATCCTGGACATGCGCACCCTGTTCTCCGGCATTCCGCTGGACCAGATGAGCGTGTCGATGACCATGAACGGCGCGGTGCTGCCGATCCTGGCCCTCTATATCGTCGCGGCGGAAGAGCAGGGCGTGCCCGCGTCCAAGCTTTCCGGAACCATTCAGAACGACATTCTGAAGGAGTTCATGGTCCGCAACACCTATATCTACCCGCCCTTGCCCTCAATGCGGATCATCTCGGACATCTTCGCCTTCACGTCGAAGGAGATGCCCAAGTTCAACTCGATCTCGATCAGCGGCTATCACATGCAGGAAGCCGGGGCGACGGCGGACCTGGAGTTGGCCTACACCCTGGCCGACGGCATCGACTATATCCGCGCCGGGGTGGCGGCGGGGATGAGCGTCGATGTGTTTGCTCCGCGCCTGTCGTTCTTCTGGGCGATCGGCATGAACTATTTCATGGAGGTCGCCAAGCTGCGCGCCGCCCGGCTGCTCTGGGCGCGGCTGGTGAAGCGCAATTTCGACCCGAAGGACCAGCGCTCGCTGTCCCTGCGCACCCATTCCCAGACCTCGGGCTGGTCGCTGGCGGCCCAGGACGTGTTCAACAATGTCGCGCGGACCTGCGTGGAGGCGATGGCGGCGGCCAATGGCCAGACCCAGTCGCTGCATACCAATTCGCTGGACGAGGCGATCGCCCTGCCCACCGATTTCTCGGCCCGGATCGCGCGCAACACCCAACTGTTCCTGCAGTTGGAAAGCGGCCTGACCCGCGCCATCGACCCCTGGGGCGGCGGCTTCTACATTGAACGGCTGACCCACGACCTGGCCGCGCGCGCCCTGGCCCACATCGAGGAGGTCGAGCGGCTGGGCGGCATGGCCAAGGCGATCGAGCGCGGCGTGCCCAAGCTGCGGATCGAGGAGGCCGCGGCCCGCACCCAGGCCCGCATCGATTCCGGCCGCCAGACCCTGGTCGGGGTTAACCGCTTCAAGCCGGACGAGCCGGACAACATCACCGTGCTGAAGGTCGACAACGCCGCCGTGCGCACGCAGCAACTGGAAAAGCTGGCGCGCCTGAAGGCCGAACGCGATCCGGTCGAGCTGGCGGCGCGGCTGGAGGCGCTGGAGGCCGGCGCGCGGGGAAACGGGAATCTGCTGGCCCTGGCGGTGGACGCGGCGCGGGCCAAGGCCACGGTCGGCGAGATCAGCCTGGCGCTGGAAAAGGTGTTCGGTCGCCACAAGGCCCAGATCAGCCTGCTGCGCGATGTCTATGTCACCGAGGCGGGCGCCAATCCCAAGGTCGATCGGGCCAAGTCGATGGTCGCCGCCTTCCTGGGGTCCGACGGCCGCGCGCCCAAGATCATGGTCGCCAAGATGGGCCAGGACGGCCACGACCGGGGCCAGAAGGTGATCGCTTCCGGTTTCGCCGACCTGGGGTTCGATGTCGATGTGGGCGCGCTGTTCCAGACGCCCGAGGAAGCCGCGAAAGAGGCGGTGGACAACAATGTGCATGTGGTCGGAGCCAGCTCACTGGCGGGGGGCCATCTGACCCTGGTCCCCGAACTGAAGGCCGAATTGGCCAAGCTGGGCCGGCCGGACATCATGATCGTGGTCGGCGGGGTGATCCCGGACGAGGACCTGAAGGCGCTCTATGACGAGGGTGTCGCGGCGGTGTTCCAGCCGGGGACGATGGTGGCCGAAGCGGCGATCCGCCTGCTGGATGAACTGAACGCCCGGCTGGGTTACGCCCAGGCCGCGGCGGAGTAGGGGCGTGGCCGAATTTCTACAGCGTCACCGTAATCATGGTCACCTGGAGGTGGTCAGCACGGTCTATCTGGGCACGCTCCAGGCGGGGTAGTGAAGGCGGCCGTGATCCAATTCAACGACTTGTTGAACTCGGTGGGCATTTCGCCAACGGAAGTGCGTCTGCTGCGACACCATACGGCCAAACCCGGGAAAAATGGCAAGACACTATGCGAACTCTGGCGCAACGACCGCTCTGGATTCGAATTGTATCAGAGCACACAAGACCCCAATCAGCCGATGTTTCGCACCGGTTCGGTCTGGGCCGCCTTCGTAAGTCCCGCACCCGGCGAAACGATGTTCGTTGGTCTCTACGATATCAGCTACAAAGACACACGTCGCGTTGAATGGGATTGTCCGTATCGAGGCGGCAAGCCAGGCAATGGAGAATCAGTTGATATATTCCACACTCGCCTGAGATCTGAGCTATCGGAGCATATAGAAAGGTTATATATCGGTTGGAACGGTCGTGCTTGGCGTCGATATTCAGAAAAAGCACCCTTTCCGGTAGTCGGTGAGCTTTCTCTGTCACCAAGGCCCGCGATTCTGTCCGGCCAATTCCTTGCAGATGCACTGGGCGATCTTGGTTTTTCACAACGCCACGCAACAAAGAAGGTACTTCAGTATCGGCGCGACGAACTCGTTGTCTACTTGAAGCGGGAGACTGAGACGCAACCGCTGATCGTGCATCCGCGGTTTATTGATATAGCGAGCGAGATGCTGCTGCTGGATGGTATTGATATCGCATGGCCCCCACGGCCCTATATAAACAGCAACCTTACAGAGTTTCCTGCTTACGCAGCGGCGGATCAGCGAAGTACTGGCCGGAATGGCTTCGCCCTTGGCGTCCCGACTCAAAGCCTGGCCGCGCTTGTCGGGTTGCTGGAAAAACGATCTGTCGTCGAAACAGACGTTGGCTTAATCCGAGTTGTCGCGCCGCAAAATGCACCGCTAACCCAGTACGAAAGAATACAAGCAGCGCGTATTGGTCAGGGTGACTTCCGAACTGCGTTGATCGCAGCTTGGAACAGCACATGTCCAGTGGTCGGAGTGGATCACCCGGAACTACTCAGGGCATCTCATATAAAACCTTGGAGAGACTCAACTGATGCTGAGCGGCTCGACCCATTCAACGGGCTTCTGCTGTGCGCTCACATTGATGCGCTCTTCGATCGTGGATTTATTAGTTTCGAAAACGACGGAAGAATTCTTATTTCCAGGATTGTCACCCAGGCCAACCTCAATAGACTCAAACTGAATCCAGACATGGTGATTTCTGGTCTGGATGAGCGGCATGTACCCTATCTCGACCATCACCGCAGAAACTGTTTCGTTCGTTGAATTGCTTGATCCTGGCTTGATAGATTGGGCCGCTATTCGATCTCGATCGCGCGATCAGCCTGCTTTCGAGGACTCCGTCCGCGTAAAAGACTGCCTTTCAGATTAAAACGATACAATACTTAACTCACTCGAACCCTGATGCCCGGCAAGGTAGATCAAGTGAGTTAAGTATCGTGTCCCTAATTCCTGCGGAGTAGGGGCTGTGCGTGCTTCGACACGCGCCGTGCCGGCGCTACTCAGCATGATGAAAATAGTGGAATTCCAAATACTTCGTCATCCTGAGTAGGCCGCGAGCGGCCGTGTCGAAGGACGCACCGCCCCCCCGTTCGACGTCGCCATCCTGACGACTATCCAAGGGACAACCGGCGCCCTAGCTTCTGAAGCAGATTTTCCGGAGGCTCCATGTTCCGCATTCTCGCCCTGGCCGCGACCTGTTCTCTCATCGCCGGCGCCGCGTCGGCCCAGACGGTCTCGACCGCGCCCGATCCCTATCTGTGGCTGGAGGATGTGAACGGCGCCCGGGCGATGGACTGGGTCAAGGCGGAGAACGCCAAGTCGCTCGGCGTACTGGAAAAGGACGCCCGCTTTCCTGGCCTCTATGCCGACGCCCTGACTATCGCCGAGGCCAGGGACCGCATCCCGGCGCCGGAGTTCCTGGACCGGCGGGTCTACAACTATTGGCAGGACGCCGATCATGTGCGGGGCGTCTGGCGCCGCACCTCGGCGGAGGATTATGCGCGGCCCGAACCGGCCTGGACCACGGTGCTCGATCTCGACGCGCTCGCCAAGGCGGAGAACGCCAACTGGGTCTGGAAGGGTTCGGACTGTGAGTGGCGCGCGGAGAAGCGCTGCCTGGTCAATCTGTCCGATGGCGGCGAGGACGCGGTCACGGTTCGGGAATTCGACCTGGCCAGCGGCGGGTTCGTGGAGGGCGGGTTTGTCCTGCCGCACGGCAAGCAGACCTCCGCCTGGGCCGATCCCGACACCCTGCTGGTCTCGCGCGAATGGGCGCCGGGGGAACTGACCACCTCGGGCTATCCCTTCGTGGTCAAGGCGATCAAGCGCGGCCGGCCGCTATCGGCGGCGGTGGAGGTGTTCCGGGGCGCGGCCAGTGACGGCGGTTATGGCGTGTCGCCCCAGGTCCTGCACGACGGCGAAGGCCGTCAGGCGCTGCTGATCAACCGGCCGTTGTCGACCTTCGAAGCCGAGACCTATCTGGTCACGCCGGCGGGCGTGAAGAAGCTGGCCCTGCCGCTGAAGTCGCAGGTCGACGACATGGTCGCAGGGCGCATCCTGGTGACCTTGGCCGAGGACTGGAGCGTCGACGGGCGGAGCTTGCCGCAGGGCGCGCTGGTTTCGATCGACCTGGCCCAGGCCAGCGCCGATCCGGAACATCTGAAGCCGCGGCTGGTCTACGCGCCGGGGCCGCGCGAATCCATCGAGTCGGTCGCGGCGACCAAGTCCAACCTGCTGGTGGTGCTCTATCAGAACGTCAAGGGCCGGGCCTTCATCTACACGCCGACGGCGGACGGCGGCTGGGGCCGCAAACAACTCGACCTGCCGGACGACGCCTCGATTACGCTGGTCAGCACCGACGCGCACAGCGAGCGGGCTTTTTTGAGCGTCACCAGCTTTTTGAGCCCGACCACGCTATGGCTCGTCGACGCGGCGGACGGAAGGCTGGCCCAGGTCAAGGCGCTTTCGCCCAAGTTCGACGCCTCGAAGGACGCGGTCGACCAGTACGAAGCCACATCCAAGGACGGGACCAAGATCCCCTATTTCGTGATTCATCCCAGGGATATGGCGCTGAACGGCGCCAATCCGACCATCCTCTATGCCTATGGCGGTTTCCAGGTGTCGATGACGCCGAGCTATTCCGGCGCGATCGGCAAGCTCTGGCTGGAGCGGGGCGGGGTCTTTGTGCTGGCCAATATCCGCGGCGGCGGCGAGTTTGGCCCCGCATGGCATGACGCCGGGCTGAAGACCCATAGGCAGCGGATCTATGATGACTTCGCCGCGGTGGCGGAGGACCTGGTCGCGCGCAGGATCACCAGTCCGCGCCGGCTCGGCATCCAGGGCGGCTCCAATGGCGGGCTGCTGATGGGCGTCGAGTTCACCCAGCATCCCGAGTTTTGGCATGCGGTCGACATCCAGGTGCCGCTGCTGGACATGCTGCGCTTCGAGCAGATCGCGGCGGGGACGTCCTGGGTCGGTGAATATGGCAGCGTGTCGAAGCCGGACGAGCGGGCCTTCCTGGCCTCGATCTCGCCCTACAACAACCTGAAGCCGGACGTGACCTATCCCGAGCCGTTCATCTGGACCACCACCAAGGATGACCGGGTCGGGCCTCAGCACGCGCGTAAGTTCGCGGCCAAGCTCGCGGCGATGGGCAAGCCGTATCTGTTCTACGAAGTGACCGAGGGCGGGCACGGCGCGGGCGCCAACCTGAAGGAGAAGGCGCACACCACCGCGCTCGAAATGACCTACTTCATCCGTAAACTGATGGATTGATCATGGCCGATGAATGCCGGCACGCGATGGCCATCCAGGCGGTGGTTCCGAGCGCCCTGGGCTGCGAGGACTGCCTGCGGACGGGGGATGTCTGGCTCCATCTGCGGCTGTGCCGGACCTGCGGCCATGTCGGCTGCTGCGACGAGTCGCCGAACCAGCACGCCACCAAGCATTTCCACGCCACCCGGCATCCGGTGATCGAGGCCTATGATCCGCCCGAGGGCTGGGGGTGGTGCTATGTGGACGACATCATGTTGGACCTGACGGACAGGATGACGGCGCGGAGGGGGCCGATTCCGAGGTATTACGAGGATTAGGGGGACTGTGCGTCCTTCGACACGGCCCCCTTCGACAGGCTCAGGAGCGTGGCCTGCTCAGGATGACCAACTATTTGGAATTCTAAAACTATTTGTCATGCTGAGTAGCGCCGTCAGGCGCGTGTCGAAGCACGCAACCAGCCGCCGCCGCTCCCCTCAGCTCGAACCCGTCGTGTCCGGCAGGCCGAGGATACGCTTGGAGATGATGTTGTTCTGGACCTCGGTCGAGCCGCCATAGATCGACATGGCCTTGCCGAACAGCCAGCCGCGCACCGCGTCGGTCTCTTCGGCGACGAAGCCATCGCCTTCCCAGCCGAGGCCTTGGTGGCCCATGATCTCCAGGGTCAGTTCGGCGCGGGCCTGGGCGACCCTGGTCGCGGAGTTCTTCAGCACCGAGGCGGCGTTGTTGGCGCCGGACGCGCCCTTGGATTCCGCGATTACGCGGGCCAGGGTCAGGCTGTGGGCCTTGGAGTCCATAAGGTGGCGGTTCACCCGGTCGCGCAGGTCGATATCGGCGATGCGCCCCCCATCGTCCGTTCCGACATAGCGTTTGGCGATTTCCTGCAGGGGCGTGGGGCGCGCGGCGCCGGGGGGCGGGGCGCCGGTCTGGCTGGCGCGCTCGTGCTGCAGCAGCCGCTTGCCGACGGTCCAGCCCTTGTTGATCTCGCCCAGCATGTCGTCCTTGGCGGCCCGGGCGTCGGTGAAGAAGGTCTCGCAGAACGGCGAGTCGCCGGAAATCAACTTGATGGGCCGGGTTTCGACGCCCGGCTGGTCCATGGGGATCAGCAGGAAGCTGATGCCGTCATGCTTGACCGTGGTGTCGGTGCGCACCAGGGCCCCGCACCACTGCGACCACTGGGCGCCCGAGGTCCAGATCTTGGAGCCGTTGATCTTCCAGTGATCGCCGGCGTCCTCGCACTTGGTCTGCAGGGAGGCTAGGTCCGAGCCGGCGTTGGGTTCGCTATAGCCGATGCACCAGCGCACCTCGCCGCGGCAGATCGGCGGGATGTGGCGCCGCTTCTGTTCCTCCGTGCCGTAGTCGAGGACGGTCGGGCCAATCATGGTGACGCCCATGCCTTCGCTCAGGAATGGGTTGAAGGCGCCGGCGCGGGCCATTTCCTGCTGCAGCACGCGGGCCTGCATACCGCTGAGGCCGCCGCCGCCATAGGCCGCCGGCCAGGTGGGGGTGGCCCAGCCCTTGGCGCCGATCCGCTGGCGCCAGAGCAGAAGATCGCCCTGCGGCGCGACGCCGCCTCCCTCGCCGGATCCGCCCGCGCCTTGGCGCTTCAGAGAGGCGGGGAAGTTTTCGTCCAACCAAGCGCGCGCCTCGGCGCGGAAGGCGTCCAAGCCAAGGTCTTCCGCCGAATCGGCCATTCTTTCCTCCAGGTGCACGGCCGCGCGACCGCGCCGAACTTTCGCTGATCGAGCTTAGTCGCTACGGGCGCGGGTCGGCTAGGCCTTCCCTAAAGGCGCCCCTGATCAAGATGGTTTCCGGTCGGCGGTCAGGCCGCGTCCTGCTCGCGGTCCGCTTCCGTGTCCATCCCCGCCAGCATGCCTTCCAGGCGCTCGATCTCGCCGCCCAGATGAGCGCGCTGGGCGTCGAGCTCCTCGGCCTTTTCGCGGAGCTTTGACAAAGCCTTGGCCAATTGGGCGCGGCCCTGATCGGCGGCGTCGTATTCGTCCAGCAGTTCGCGGATCTCTTCCAGGCTCAGCGTCGCGCGCCGGCCCCATGAGATCAGGCGGACCCGGTTGAAGTCTCCGCGCGAATAGAGGCGGGTCTGTTGAAAGTCGCGGTCGGGCGCGAGCAGGCCCTTTTCCTCATAGAACCGCAAAGCGCGCGGGCTGACCGAGAAGTGGGCGCAGAGTTCGCCGATACGATAGGAGGATGAAAATTTCATGGAATTAGGGCGCATGGTGTTTCGCTTGCCAATGTCTATTGCGAAGCCTTGACGCGGGGCGCGTCCGGAATGGCGCGATTGATGCGCCTAACGTCGCGAGAGGCAATCGTTTGGGCTGGAAAAAGCGGCTTTGTTGTGAAAGAACGATTTCACAAAGTCCATTGAAAGCAAAATTGCGAAATGGCGGCGAAGCTGTTTGTCGGTCCCCGCGTGCGGCGATTGCGCGAGCTGCGCGGCTGGACCCTGGAAGCTTGCGCCGCGCGGCTGGGCCTGTCCATCAGCTATCTTTCCCAGATCGAAACCAATCAGCGTCCGGTGACCGCTCGGGTGCTGATCTCGCTGATGCGGGTGTTCGAGGTCGATGCGGCGACCTTCGACGCGGAGGACGAGGACCGGCTGATCGCCGATTTGCGCGAGGCGACGGCGGAGGAGGCGGCGGGCGAGATGCCGTCGCTGGTCGAGATCAAGCAGGTCGCCGCGGCCGCTCCGGCCTTCGCGCGCCAGCACCTGCGCCTGCACCAGGCCTATCGGCGGCTGGACGAGCGGCTGAAGGCGACCGAGGCGGCGGTGGCCCTGGACGAGTTCACGGCGGCCAGCGCGGTGCTGCCCTACGAGGAAGTGCGGGACTTCTTCCACTATCGGAACAACTACATCCATACGCTGGACCTGGCGGCGGAACGTCTGGCGGAGACGTGCGGACTGCGGCCGGGAGAAAGCCCCGATGGGGCGCTGATCGCCTATCTGGCGGACCAGTGCGGTGTGCGTACGGTGATCGGTTCGGGGCTGGCCGGGGTGTTGAGGCGGTTCGATCCGGCCAGCGGGGTCTTGAGCCTGGACGGCGCCCAACCCTCGGAAACGCGAACCTTCCAGATCGCCTATGAACTGGCGGCGCGGGAGCTTCGCGAGATCATCGACGCCGAACTGGCCGAGGCCGGGTTTCGCACCGCGGCGGCTGGTGACGTAGCCCGCGTGGGCCTTGGCAATTACGCGGCCGGCGCGTTCTTGATGCCCTATGCGCGGTTCCGCCAGGAGGCGCACGATCTGCGCCATGACGTCGAGCGGCTGCAGTCGACCTTCCACACCAGTTTCGAGCAGGTCTGCCATCGGCTGAGCACGCTGCAGCGGCCGACCCTCCGGGGGCTGCCGTTCTATTTCGTGCGCGTGGACCTGGCAGGCAACATCACCAAGCGGCACAGCGCCACGCGGCTGCAGTTCGCGCGGTTCGGCGGCGGCTGCCCCTTGTGGAACGTGCACGAGGCGTTCGGCCAGCCCGGCCGGATCCTGGTCCAGGTGGCGGAGATGCCGGACGGGGTCCGTTATCTCTGTGTGGCCAAGGGCATCGTCAAACCGTCCGGCGCCTATACCGAGCCCGAGCGGCGCTACGCCATCGGACTGGGTTGCGAGATCGGACATGCCGACGCGGTGGTCTATTCGCGGGGCATGAACCTGGACGGACCCAGCACGCCGATCGGGGTCACCTGCCGCATCTGTGAGCGCGACAACTGTCCGCAAAGGGCCTTCCCGCCGATCGACCGGCCGTTGCGGGTGCCGGTCAATGAACGCGCGATCGTTCCCTATGTGATCGAGGATGGCCGGCGATGACCGGCGCCGGTGCTCAGGCCGACGGACGGCCGACTTCCGGCCATTGACGGATTCCCCGATACGCAAACCGGGTTAAGCTGGGCCGATCAGCCCTGGCGCGGCGTGCGTCGGAACGACCATAAGAAACTTGACCGGGCGACAAGCGGCCAGAGCGCCGTCCCGCCCAGGAAGGAGCGAGGAAATGACCCTGAAGCCCGGTTCGCGCTGGAAGAGCGTGGTCTGTAACGCCGAAGTGGTGGTGGTGCGCGCGTCTGCCCAGGCCCAGGCGCTGGAGTGCGGCGGCCATCCGATGGCCGCGCATGGCGACGAGCGGCCCGGCGGGCTGGCGCTGGCCGCCGACAGGGCCGAGGGCATCCAGGTCGGCAAGCGCTATTTCGATGAGGAGACGGGAACCGAGGTGCTGTGCAGCAAGGCCGGCGCCGGGTCGCTGTCCATGGCCGGCCGTCCGCTGCAACCGCGCGCGGCCAAACAGTTGCCCGCTTCGGACTGACGCCGCGATGCCGGCGATCCCGGAACCGGCCGGCGTGATCGGCGACCTGGTCGAGGCCGGCGGCCTTGGCCTGGAGATCGTCGAGGCCGGGCGCGGCGTGCTGAGCGCCGAATCCGGCGCCGATGGCGTGGTGCGGGTGGCGGTCCACCGCTCCGGGGCGCGGCCGACCGAAGGGCTGGACGTTTTCGATATTCTGCTCAGCGCCGATCCGGACGCGCCCGCGCCGTGGGTCGGCCTGTCGCCCGGGTCTTTGGACGACGCGCGCGCGCACCTGGAGGCGGTGATCGCGGGCTGGCCAATCGCGGCGGCCGTGGCGGCGCAGGTGCATCGGATGACCTTGGAGCTGAGCTTCGAGGCGGCGCTGGCGCTGGAATCCCTGAGCTATTCGATGCTGCTGGCCAGCGAGGGGTTCAAGACCTGGCGCGCCTCGCGGCCGGTTCGGCCGCGCGAGGATGATCCCGGTCCCCGCGTCCGGATCACGCGCGAGGAAGGCCGGCTCTGCATCCGCCTGACCCGGCCGAACATCCGCAACGCCGTCGATGCGCGGATGCGGGACGAGCTGGCCGAGGCGCTGGACTTCGCGCTGATCGACCCGGATGGGGCGCCGGTGGTCCTGTTCGGCGAAGGGCCGGATTTCAGCGCGGGCGGTGATCTGGACGAATTCGGCCGGGCCGCCGATCCGGGCCAGGCCCATGCGATCCGCGTCCTGCGATCGGCGGCGCGGCGGGTGCGCCAGTTGGGTGAGCGGATGACCGCGCGGCTGCACGGCGCCTGCGTCGGCGCGGGCATCGAGATCCCCGCCGCCGCCCATCGGGTGGTCGCCAGGCCCGGGAGCCGGTTCCGACTGCCGGAGGTGTCGATGGGGCTGATCCCCGGCGCCGGCGGGACGGCCACGATTCCGCGCCGCGTCGGCCGGCAACGCGCCTGTTACCTCGCCATTTCCGGCCGTGAACTGGATCTCGGGACCGCCCTGGCCTGGGGGCTCGTGGACGCCGTGGATGGTGCGCCGTGAGCGGGGATGACGCGGCGCGCCGGCGTGCGGATGGGGCCGCCTGATGCCGCGCGATGGGCTCGTCATCCGCAACGCCGAGATCGCGGGCGTCCCGGGGCGGGACGCGCGGATCGTGGGGGAGCGGATCATCGAGATCGGCCGGGGCCTGTCCGGAGCCGCCGATGAGATCGATGCGCGGGGCGGCGCCCTGATCCCGGGCCTGATCGATCACCATATCCATCTGCTGGCCACGGCGGCCCAGGCGGATTCGTTGACGCTGGACCAGGTCCAGACGGCCGAGGCCTTCGCCACGCGCCTGCGCGCCTTCGCCGCCGCCCGGCCGGCGGGAAACTGGGTCCGCGCCACCGGCTATCACGACCGCGTCGCCGGCGTGCTGAGACGTGAGGACCTGGACGCCCTTGCGCCCGATCATCCGGTGCGGGTCCAGCACCAGACCGGCTCGCTCTGGATGCTGAACAGCCGCGCGCTCGGGATCGTCGAGCACGGCGATGCGCCGGAGGGCCTGGAGCGCGACGCCGGCGGCCGGGCCACGGGGCGGATCTGGCGCGGCGACGCCTGGCTCGCGACGCGGATCGACCCGACGCCGCCGGCGCTGGCCCCGCTCGGCGCGGCGCTCGCGGCGATGGGGGTGACCGGGGTGATGGACGCCAGCGTCTCCACGGACCCCCAGGCCGCCGCGATCCTGGCGGCCGCCCATCGCGCCGGCGAACTGCCGCAGCGCCTCGGCCTGATGAGCGGCCGGGACCTCCGCGCGCCGGAGGACGGCGCCTTCATCGTTGGCCCGCTCAAGCTCCTGCTGGACGACCATGACCTGCCGCCGTTCGACGAAATGGTTCGCCGCGTCGGCGTGGCGCGGGCCCTGCGCCGGCGGGTGGCGGTGCATTGCGTCACGGCCGGGGAGCTGGCCCTGACCCTGGCGGCGTTCGAGACCGCCGGCGCCGCGCCTGGCGACCGGATCGAGCATGGCGGTGTGATCCCGGCCGAGGCCCTGCCGGTGATCGCGCGGCTGGGCCTGACCGTGGTCACCCAGCCGGGTTTCGTATTCGAGCGCGGCGATCGCTACCGGGCCGATATCGACCTCTCCGAACAGGCCGACCTCTATCGCTGCGCCAGCCTGATCGGAGCCGGAATCCCGGTGGCCGCCAGCTCGGACGCGCCCTATTCGCCCCCTGACCCTTGGGCCGCGATGCGCGCCGCCGTCCATCGCCGGACGCGCGCCGACGAGCTACTGGGCGAGGCCGAGCGGGTCGGCGCCGCCGTGGCGCTCGGGCTCTATCTGGGCGATCCGCGAGACCCCGGCGGCCCGCCGCGCCGGGTCGCGGCCGGCGAGGCCGCCGATCTCTGTCTCCTGAGCGTCCCGCTGGCCGAAGCGCTCGAAAGCCTTCGCCCGGACCTCGTGGCCGCGACGATCATCGCGGGACGGATCGTTTTCAGCGCTCCCGGCATGCGCAGCCTCAGATTCTTGCCCAGGCCGCTGGCGTCCTTGGGCCGGGGCCGGTGCGGCAGATAGGCGGAGACGGCGTCGGCCGCGTCGTCGATCGAGGCGAAGCCGTCCGGGTTTCCGGTCATGAAGGACCTGATCTTGCTCGTTCCGGCCGTCTCGAGCTTGGGCGTGACATCCACGAGCACCAGGCCCGCCGCCGGCAAACGCCGATCGCCCACGGCGAGCAGTGATGCGAGGCCGCCCAGGGATGCGCCGACCAGCACCGCCGGCGCGCCGAGCGTCGGCAGGATCGCCTCCAGGTCATCGACGAACCGGTCGAGCTGGTAATCGCCGTCGGGCGACCAGCCGCTGTCGCCATGGGGCCGCGCAGGTCCAGGCTGACGACGCGGCGGCCGGGATCGCGCCCGGCCCATTCGCGGCCTCACGCATGACCACCATCCACCCGCACGATCGCGCCGGTGGTGAAGGACGAGGCGGCGCTGGCCAGATAGAGCGCCGTGGTGACGACTTCCTCCGGCCGGCCGGGTCGGCCGATGGCGTTGTCGGCGTGCTGGCGCGCCTCTTCGGTCCAGGCCTTGGCGATGTCGGTCAGGAACGGGCCGGCCGAGAGGGTGTTGACCCGAACCTTCGGCGCGTATTCGTGGGCGAAGGACACCGTCATGGCGTTCAGCGCCGCCTTGGCGCCGCTATAGGGCACCACCGCCGGCAGCGGGACCAGGGCGCCGGAGGAGGAGACGTTGATGATCACCCCGCCGTCGCCGTCCGCCATCCGCTTGGCGACCTGGGAGGCCATCCGGAACGGGCCCTTGAAGTTCAGGTTCATCACGCTGTCGAATAGAGACTCGCTGACGTCGTGCGAGGGCATGCGCGGGGACATGCCGGCATTGTTGACCAGGATGTCGACACGGCCGAATTCGGCGTAGGCGGCCTCGATCGTCCGGTCGATGTCGTCCCATCGGCCCATGTGGCCGGAGATGGCCAGGGCGCGGCGGCCCATCGCCCGGACCTCTTCGGCCACGGCCTCGCAGGCGTCGAGCTTGCGGCTGACGACGATGGCGTCGGCTCCGTGCCGGGCGAAGGCGCGCACCATTTCGAGGCCCAGGCCTCGGCTGCCGCCGGTGACCAGGGCGACCTTGCCGGACAGGTCGAACAGATCGGCGCTCATGAGGCGGTCTCCTTGTGATCGGCGCCCCCATGGCGGGCGCCCGGCTCAAGCAGAGCATCCTCCAGGCCGCGACGCCAGAATGGCGCTACGTCATGCTGGGCGAACTCCGTCTCCAGAGGGTCGACCACGGCCGCGACGATGGGGGAACGCCAGGGCTAGGGCAGGATCTCGATCGCCAGGGCGATGCCCTGGCCGCCGCCGATGCACAGGGTGACGACGCCGCGGGTCAGGCCGTCGCGGCGCATGGAATGGATCAGCCGGGTGGTCAGGATGGCGCCGGTCGCGCCGATCGGGTGGCCGTGCGCCACCGCGCCGCCCTCGACATTGACGATCTCCTCGGCGAAACCGAGTTCGCGCGCCACGACGATCGCGATGGCGGCGAAGGCCTCGTTGATCTCGACGCGCTGCACCGAAGCCATGTCCCAACCGGCGCGGCCAAGCGCCTGTTTCACGGCGGGAATCGGCCCCAGGCCGAACATGCCCGGCTCGACCGCGGCGATCCCGTAGGAGACCAGCCGCGCGACCGGCTTGAGGCCGTGTTCGCTGGCCCAGCCCGCGTCCGCGACCACCATGGCGCTGGCGGCGCTGTTCAGGCCCGGCGCATTGCCCGCGGTGATGGTCCCATCGGGGCGGAAAGCCGGTTTGAGCCGCGCCAGGCCCTCGGCGGTGGTGTCGGGGCGGTTGGCTTCATCCTTGTCGAAATGGACGGCGCCCTTGCGGCCCGGGGCCTCGATGGGGACGATCTCGGCCGCGAACCGTCCGGCGGCCTGGGCGGCGGCGAACCGTTCCTGGGACCGCAGCGCCCAGCGGTCCTGTTCCTGCCGGCCGACCTGATACCGTTGGACCAGATCCTCGGTGTGCCAACCGGACGCCCGGTCGGAGAAGGCGTCGTTCAGGCCGTCGCGGAGCACGCTGTCCCAGAGCTGGCCCTCGCCCATGCGATAGCCCCAGCGGCCCTGGGGGACCAGATAGGGGGCGAGGTCCATGTTCTCCATGCCGCCGGCCACCGCCGCCTGGATGGCGCCCAGCCAGATTTCCTGGGCCACGGACGCGATGGCCTGGGCGCCGGAGCCGCAGACCCGGTTCACGGTCAGGGCGGGGGTGGTCACCGGCAGCCCGGCGTGGATCGCGGCCTGGCGCGCCGGGTTCATCTTGACGCCGGCCTGGACCACATTGCCCATGACCACCGTCTCGATCTTATCGGGCGCGAGGCCCGCGCGCCCGATCGCGGCCGCGATCGCCGCGGCGCCCAGGTCCGGCGCCGGCATGTCCTTCAGCGTGCCGCCAAAGGCGCCGACCGGGGTTCGAACCGGCTCGGCGAAGACGACTTGGCGTTGGGTTTGCATCAATGAACTCCGTTCGGGGCCGCGTGTCGCGGGCTGAGCGAAATAGGTTGGGGCGGCGGCTTTCGACGTCAATATCGGGAGCGCGCGTGTCGCCGACGAACCGGGACTTCACGGTGATTTCATTTAAAATGAACGCCTGGTCCGTTCGACGCCGCCCCGCCGACCGCCGACGCGGGCGAACCTGGGTCTGGCGGCTGGGGCGCGCTTGACATTTCTCATCTCCAAGTTCATGATATGTTCCATGAAGCGCCCAGACCGTTCCCGCACGAAAATCGCCGTCGAGGCGGACGAAGAGGGGGCCGCGCGGCGTGACGCGATGCGGAAGCGGCTGAACGATATCGGAGCGGAATTGGCGCTGGAGATGGCGGAGCCCGCGGCCGAGGGGCGGAAGGCGCGGGAGAGCCTCGACATCGCCGGGAGTCGGCGCCCGCTGGTTCTGCGCACCAATGAACCCGGCCTGAAGCGCATCCATTAGTAGCATTGCCCATGGGTTTTGACCGCCTGCAGGCGCGGTTTGGGAGCCCATCCCCTCGATGGGCTACCGGATGCATACATCCGGAAAAAACGGCGTCGACCTCCAAATCCTCCCCCATCGGGGTGTTCAGACCGGAGACATCGAGGACACCTGTTCGGAGACATCGAGGGGGGGTCGAGGTGATCAGCGGTCCAACGCGAAGCGGATCGGAATCCGAACCTGGCCGCCGTCGACCGGCTGGCCGTCGACGGTGCGGGGGCTCATCTGGAAGAAGGCGGCCAGTTTGAGCGCCGCCGCGGCGAAGCCTACGCCCGAGGGCGTTTCGGCGATCACGCGGCAACCTTCCAGGCGCCCGGTCGCGGTCACGGCGCAGGACAGCGTCGCGGTTCCATCGATCTCGGCGTCCTGGGCGCGCTGGGGATAGTATTTCGCGAACTGGGCGCCATCGGGCCGCTTCACCCAGTTCGGATCGCCGATGATCTTGGTCGGCGGGTTTGAGGCGACGTGGGTTTCGGTTGGCGGCCCCAAGACGGGCGGGGGGGCGTCGGCGATCGTCGGCTGGGGCTTCACGGGATCGATATTGGGCAGGACTGGCGGCAAGGGCGCGTCGGTCGGCGTTGGCGCATGAACGGCGATGACCCGGCGCGGCGGCTGGTCGACCGGTGTCGGCGGCGGCGTGACAGGCAGGCGATAGGTGAACACGGTCAGCGGCGGGGCGTCGTCATGTATGACCGGCGGCGCCGAGATGTGCAGGAAATAGAGATAGGCGCCCAGTGCCAGGTGGACCGCAACCGAGACGCCGATCGCGATGACCGCCGCGCGGGACAGTCCGCGTTTGGTCGGGCTGTCCATCGCGAGGGCGAAGGCATAGGCGTTGGGGTTTTGACGGAGCGCCATCATCGGGGGTTTCCTCCAGTTATGGTTGTTATTGACGCAGCGTCAGTCTTAATTCGCGACCTGTAAATGACGTTGCGGCAACTTAATTGCGATTAGTTATAACCTTCACGAAAATGTGGTGCGAAACGTCTTGGTCGGCCTGGGTGCGGGCGGGGTCGAAAGCCAACCCCGGCGGATCGGTTAACGGCCAATTAACCATAAATATTCATCACTTAGAGCATGGCCGTAGAATCGATCAAAGGGGCGGTGGAAGCCGCCATCCAGCGCGCATCCAGCGCGACCGGCGTCGACTTCGGCTTTCTGATGCGCGCCGCCAAGCGCGAGAGCGGCTACAATCCGGGCGCCAGGGCCGCGACCTCCTCGGCGGGCGGGCTGTTCCAGTTCCTCGACCAGACCTGGATGTCCACGCTGAAGAAGCATGGCGCCAAATACGGTTACGCCCGCTACGCCGAACTGATCCAGCAGGGCTCGGACGGCCGGTTCTATGTCAATGGCGCCGATGCGCGCCAGGCCGTGATGAGCCTCAAGCTGGACCCGCACGCCGCCTCGCTGATGGCGGGCGAACTGACCGCCGAGCACGCCTCCTACCTGCGCGGCCGCGTGGGCCGGGACCCCACCGCCGGCGAGCTTTACGCCGCCCATTTCCTCGGTCCCCAGGGGTCGGCCAAGCTGATCGAAGCCGTCCGCTCCAATCCTCGCGCCGAGGCGGCGGAGCTGTTCCCGGACGCCGCGGCGGCCAATCGGGGGGTGTTCTATCGGGGCGGACGGCCGGCCACGGTCGTGGAAGTCTACGCCAACCTGACCAACAGCCAGTCCGGCGCGCCGCCGGTCGTGGTCGCGGCGGCGCCCCGGGACGGGTTCCTGCAATATGCTTCCGCCCGGCGGCTCGACCGCATGCAGCAGGAGCAGGAGATGGTCGAGATGGTCCTGCGCGGCTCGCAGGAGCCGGATGGCGACGCCGGGGGCGCGGTGAGCGCGTCGATGTTCTCGACCGACATGCTGCGGATGCTGTCCGAGGCCAAGCATGGACGCGGCCGGACGAGCTGAGTCCGATCAGCCCGCTTTATCGACCACGGACAGGACAGGCTTGGCCGGCGCTTCGCCGTGATCCTTGGCGTCGCGCATGGCGGCGGCGACGGTCCGGGCCACATTGGCCACGCTGACCGGGCGGCGCATCACCGCATTGGCGCCGGCCTCGGTGCAGGCGCGCGCGTCGTCGGCGTCGCCATCGATCACCGCGATGATCGCCGCGCGGGCCGCCGGCCCGTCGAGCCGCCGGATCGCTCGGATCGCGCCCGGGCCATCCGCTTCCGCCACGCGGCCATTGACCACCACGAGATCGAAATCGCAGGTCTTGGCCAGGTCGCGGGCGCGCCGGCCGCTCTGGGCGTGGACCACCTGGTGGCCGAGCTGTTCCAGGACCTGGCGCAGCATGGCGGCCTGCAGCGCATCGGTCTCGGCGATCAGGACGCGCAGGAAGCGGGCGCCCCGGCGAGCCGCGATGGGCTGGGCCGCGGGTTCCGGCGCCGGCTCGACCCGGGCGGCGGGATCGTAGGGCAGGTCCAGGCGGAAACAACTGCCGACGCCCAGGGCGCTCTGCACGGACACCTCGCCGTCCATCAGTTGGGCCAGTCGGCGGGCGAGCGACAGGCCCAGGCCCGCGCCGGGCACGCCCGCGCCGGTCCGCTCGACGCGTCCAAAGGCTTCGAAAGCCTGCTCCAACTCCTCGTCGAGAAGGCCCGGACCGGTGTCCGCGACCGCGAAGCTCAGCCGGTCCGGAACG
>DATAYD010000123.1:0-9910 GCA_036272715.1 Caulobacteraceae bacterium
CACCCGTTCCTCCCACACCGAGTGTTCGGAGATATATTTGCCGAAGGCTTTGCGGCTGAGGAGACGGCGGCACATCTTCTCCAGCGCCACCTCGGCCGTGCCGATCGAGCGCATGCAGTGGTGGATGCGGCCCGGACCCAGGCGCGCCTGGGAAATCTCGAACCCGCGGCCCTCGCCCAGGACGAGGCTCTGCTCGACGGGAACTCGGACGTTCTCCAGCAGGACCTCGGCGTGGCCGTGCGGCGCGTCATCGTAGCCGAACACCGGCAGCATCCGCAGGATCTTCACCCCGGGCGCATCCAGCGGCACCAGGACCTGGGACTGCTGGCTGTGGCGCTCCCGGTCCGGATTGGTCTTGCCCATGACGATGGCCACCTTGCAGCGCGGATCGCCCAGGCCCGAAGACCACCACTTGCGGCCGTTGATCACGTAGTCGTCGCCGTCGCGTTCGATCCGGGTCTCGATATTGGTGGCGTCGGAGGACGCGACCAGCGGCTCGGTCATCAGGAAGGCCGAGCGGATCTCGCCGTTCATCAGCGGACGCAGCCACTTCTCCTTCTGCGCCAGCGTGCCGTAGCGCATCAGGACTTCCATGTTGCCGGTGTCCGGCGCCGAGCAGTTGAACACCTCGGACGCGAAGCTGACCTTGCCCATCTGCTCGGCGATCATCGAATATTCGAGATTACTGAGCTGGTGACCCTCGAACTGGAACTCGTCGTCCACGTGGGACTGGCCCGAATGCGGCGGCATGAAGAAATTCCAGAGGCCGGCGGCCTTGGCCTTCCGCTTCAACTCTTCGAGGACCCGCACGACCTTCCAGCGCTCCGCGCCGATAACGCTCATCTCGGCCTCATAGGCCGGAATGGCCGGATAGATGTGCTCGTCCATGAAGGCCACGACCCGATTCAGCCACTGGGTCTGGGTCGGCGAAATATCGAAGTCCATGGGACGATCCTCCGTTCAAACGATTGTTTGAATTCTTGTCGCACGACCCGGCCGGCGGGGCAAGGGGCCCCTCAACGGGGCTGCTTCGAATAGGTCAGGCGACGGCGCTTAGAGGACGGACCAGATGCGACAGGCCGCTCGCCTCGGCGCGCCGAACGAGGCGAAGATCGGCGGTGAGAACGCGGAGGCCGCGCGCCTCGGCCAGGGCGAGATACGAGCCGTCATAGGCTGATACGCCATGTTCGGAGGAGAGCTCGAACGCGCGCTGAATCAGGTCGGCGATTGGAACAGCTTCATCGAGCAGCCCTCGGACTAGGCTCACCGCCCGGCTTGCGACCTCCAAAGTCGCGGTTCCTCGCCGTACCCGCTGCGCCGCCACGCTCGCGATTTCGATGAACAGCAAGTCCGGTGCGATGAGCGCGGTGGCCAGCTTGAGTGCGCTTTCAGCTTCATCCGAAAGCTCTTCCGTGAAGTAGAGTTTAGCGGCGACGGACGCGTCGACGATGATGCTATCGGGCATCACGGTCCGCGCGGATAATGTCCGTGCTATTGTCGGCCACGGTGGGGGCATTGGCGCGAATGCTATCGATCAAACGCACCCGCCGGGCGATCGCCGCCTCGTGCAATGCCCGTCCCACCGCCGCGCCGACATCACCATCGGCCTCCGAGGTGTAATCGGCGAGGAGTTTGGCGGCGGCGACGGACAGGTCATGCAACTCGACTTTTGGCCCCGCCGGGCGCTGGGAAGCCAGCGGTGCGGACCGGGCCGGCGGCTTTTCGTCACGAGCGCGAACAAAGACGACGCGCTGTCTTGCGAGATCGACCGCGCGCGTCTTCCAGCCCACCCTTAACCAGGACTCCGCATGACTGTGCGTCGTGGTGTTCGCCCACCATGGCTGATGGTGGCGCGCCGAGTATGGCAGATCCCTGCCTAGAATGGCCTCGACCTCGCTGAAGTTAAGGGGCGCCTCGGCCTCGCGACGGCTTTCAAGATACCGGGAAAGGGGTTCGTATCGGCTCATGGGAGTCTCATTAACTCGCGCATATAGGTATATATACATTTTAAATGTATATCAAGTCAACTCCTTCTCGCGCGAAAGAATCCCCGCAGCAGCGCCGCGCTCTCGTCCGCCAGCACCCCCCCCACGACGTCTGGACGCCAATGGCAGGTCGGCTGATCGAAGAAGCGCGGCCCGCTGACCACCGCGCCGCCCTTGGCGTCCGCGGCGCCGAAGACCAGCCGGCCGATCCGGGCGTGGCTGATCGCGCCGGCGCACATGGCGCAGGGCTCCAGGCTGACCACCAGGGTCAGGCCGGTCAGACGGTAGTTGCCGATCCGCTCGGCGGCCAGCCGCAGGGCCAGGATCTCGGCGTGGGCGGTCGGATCATGCCGCGCGATCGGGGCGTTGCCGGCCCGCGCCAGGATCTCGCCGGTGGCCGGATCCAGCACCACCGCGCCGATCGGGGCCTCGCCGGCTTCGGCGGCGGCTTGCGCCTCGTCCAGGGCGATGCGCATGGTGCGAAAATCATGGTCGATCATAGTCTGGACCCAAACGCGCCGGGTGAGCCCGGTCAAGACGCGGCGGAGGCCGGCGATGGCGGCGATCGCGTCGCCAAGGCCCTGGCCCGCGCCGGCATCGCCTCGCGCCGTGAAGTCGAGCGGCTGATCGCCGCCGGCCGCGTCCGCCTGAACGGCAGCGTACTGGACACGCCCGCCGTCAAGATCTCTCCCAGCGACGTGCTGACGGTCGACGGCAAGCCGGTCGCGGCGCCCGAGCCGGCGCGGGTCTGGCGTTACCACAAGCCAGCGGGGCTCGTGACCACGCACAGCGACCCCAAGGGCCGGCCGACCGTATTCTCGGCCTTGCCCAAAGGCCTGCCGCGGGTAATCTCGGTCGGGCGGTTGGACCTGAACACCGAGGGCCTTCTGCTCCTCACCAATGACGGCGCCCTGGCGCGGGCCCTCGAACTGCCGGCCACCGGCCTGATCCGCCGCTATCGCGCGCGTGCGCGCGGCCATGTCACCCAGGAGCGCCTGGACCGGCTCGCCGACGGCATGACGGTGGAGGGCGTGCGTTACGGCCCGATCGAGGCCCGTCTCGAGAAGGCCAAGGAAGGTCGGGTCAAGGAAGGTCAGGCCAACGAAGGCGCGACCAGCGCCAATCTCTGGATCACCCTGACGCTGAGCGAGGGCAAGAACCGCGAGGTCCGCAAGGTGCTGGAGGCGCTGGGCCTGACCGTTAACCGGCTGATCCGGCTCGCCTATGGTCCGTTCCAGCTCGGGACCCTGGAGGCCGGCGCGCTGGAAGAGGTCGGCCCTCGGGTGATCCGCGAGCAACTCGGCGAATTCATCGCGCCGGAAAACCTGCCGACCGGCAGCCGCACCGCCGATCCGCCATCCTCGCCCGCCGCCGCGCGGCGCGGTTTCAAGGGCGATCCCGAACCGCGAGGCAAACCGGTCTACAAGCCCGGTTGGGCCAAGCCGAAGAAACGGCCGTCGCGGCCGCACGCCAAGTCCCAGCCCAAGGCAAAGGCCAGGACCCAGGACGCCGCGCACGCTACCGGCTCGGCCGTGGTCAAGTCCTCCGCGCCTCGATCGGACCGGCGGCCAGCGACATCCACATCGTCCGGGTCGCCCAAGCCGGGCGCGCCATCGCCGAAAAGCTCCGGCGCCCGTCGGCCAGGCCCTTCAAAAGGGGCCGGTCGAAGGCCGCGCGGAGTATGACGGCCGCGTCAACGCGCGGCCACGCCGTCGAACAAAAGGCCGATCTGCAGGTCCATCCGGGCGATCAGGCCCGCGGCGTCCGCCGCCTCATGCACGGCGAGGCGATAGTTCCAGATATAGGCCGCCAGCAGCATGTCGATGAAGGTGTCGATATCGGCCCGCGCGCGCACCTCGCCCCGCTCCATCCCGCCTAGCAGCGTGTCGCGCAGCATGGCCTTCAGTCGCACATTGCGGCCCAGCGGGATCACGCCCTCGCCCGGCGACCAATTGTAGGACGCGCCGATATAGGCCGTGAACAGGCGCAGCCTTCGGGTTTCGAAACCATAGTGCACGGCCATGATCGAGCGCAGCCGATCCACCGTCGCGCCTCGCAGGTGCGGGGTCACCTGATCCAACTCGGCATAGAGGCTTTCGAGCCGGTCCCCCATGACCTGGCTCAGGATCTCGGCCTTGCCGGAAAAGGTGGTGAAGACGCTGCCGACCGACACGCCGGCGCGCTGGGCCACCATGCGGATGGTGGTCCCCTCATAGCCGATCTCCTGAAAGAGCTCGCGCGCGGCGGCCAGCACGCGTTCACGCGTGGCCAGCTTTCGCGACTGTCTGACGCCCGACACCGATCCCCCCGACCCCCCTCGCGGCGCTTAGGCCGCGATCTGGTACCCGTCGAGCAGGACCTCGATCTGGTCGGAAATGCGGGCGCGCAAGGCCTCCATGTCCCAACCGTCGAAGATGGCGCGGCGATAATTGGCGATATAGCTGTCCCAGGCCATTTCAGCGATCAGCTCGACATCCAGGGTGTCGGCCAATTCGCCCGACTCGACCCCGGCGCGCAGCACGGCGCTCAGCCGCGCCAGGATCAGCTTGACCCCTTCGCGGTTGCGCCGCTCGACCGAGGACTCGCGCAGCCAGGAGAAGCCGATCGCGGCCTGGACCAGGGGCAGTTCTTCGAAATGGTAGGCATAGGCGATGGCCAGCAGCCGGATCAGGGTGGCGCGGGCCGAATTCTCCTCGGCGGCGGTCGCGTTCATCTGTTCCAAAAGCGCCGTGTAATCGGCCAGGATCACCTCGTTGAACAGGTCGGCCTTGTCGTTGAAGCTGGCGAACACCGCGCCGGTGGACAGATCGGCGGCGTTGGCGATATCGCGGACCGTGGCGGCGTCATAGCCGCGCTCGGTGACCAATTGCTTGGCGGCGGCGAGCAGGCGCTGGCGGGTGCGCTGCTTGGCGATTGCTCGCCGCGTCCGCGGCAGGGCATTGGCGGCGATCGGAGGGGAGGACAGTCGAGTCATCGTGGCATTCCAGGGGTCTGATGGTGCGCGGCCGAATGACGGTCGATGCGCCTGTTTTAGATGAACGCGTTCAGCTAGCGCTGTTACAAAAACACAAACTCTGGCGCTATCAGGCAGGCCGCCGAAGCCACCGCCCGCGACAACGCACTACAGCCTCCCAGCAGCAGAGCGTTCACACCCGTGCGGACTTCGGCCCGGTTATCCCGGTTTGGTTGAACGCGTTCAATATAGTCCCGCTTCGGACGGAAACAAGGTTCTCCCAGACGCCGCGCTGGCGCCGGCCCTCCGCCGGGTCTAGGATTTCGCGATGAAGGACGTGTTCGACCTCTTGATCCCGGTGTCCCTGGCGGCGGTTTTGGCCGCGCTCGGCTTTGGGATCTACGCGTTATTTCGCGGCGGCGACTTCGGCCGCTCCTATTCGAACAAGCTGATGCGGCTGCGCGTGGTGCTGCAATTTGTCGCGGTTCTGGTGCTGGTCGCGGCGTTCTGGTGGCGCGGTCGCCACTGATGGTCACGCTGAACCGCATCTATACCCGCGCCGGCGATGACGGCCGTACGCGCCTGGCGAGCGGCGCGCCCGTGCTGAAGTACGACCTTCGAGTCGCCGCCTATGGCGAGGTCGACGAGACCAATGCCTGTGTCGGGCTGGTCCGCCTGCACACCGGAGCGGACCTGGTCCTCGATCCGATGCTGGCGCGGATCCAGAATGACCTGTTCGACCTCGGCGCGGACTTGGCCACGCCGGAACGGGACGACGCCGCGGCGCCGGTCACGGCCCTGCGCATCCTGGATGTCCAGGTCGAACGGCTGGAGCGGGAGATCGACCGGCTGAACGGCGAGCTTTCGCCCTTGACCTCGTTCATCCTGCCGGGCGGGTCGCCCGCCGCGGCGGCGCTCCACCTGGCCCGCACGGTCTGCCGCCGGGCCGAACGCTCGGCGGTGGAGCTGTCGCGGCAGGACGGCGAGCGCGTCGGCGCGCCGGCGCTGAAATACCTGAACCGCCTGTCCGACCTGCTGTTCGTGGCCGCGCGCTGGACCAACGACAAGGGCGCGGGCGATGTGTTGTGGGCGCCCGGCGCGACGCGCTGAAGCCTCTAATGGGTCGGGACGGACGGCGCGGCCTTCGCCGCCGGGGTCGACGCCTTGAGCGCGCGGCCGGTGAATTGAGAGATCGGCATGGGCACCGCACAGACCCGATCCTGGGCGTCCCACCAGTCGCCCTTGTCCTCGCACTGGTTGCGCGGCCAGATGTACATGAAGTGATAGGTCCAGGTGATCGCGCAGCAGACCGCGAAGATCACCAGGAAAATCACCTTCAAACGGTCGATCGTCGTGGGCATCGGCGCTGTATGAAGCCGGCGCGGCCGGCCCGCAAGACGCCAATCGAGCCGAGCCTTGCGCGCCGAGAGACGGGAATCCGTGCGCTCGCGTTGACAGGCGGGGGCGGCATTGTCAGGTTGCCGCGCCTTTCGCAGGTCGCGCCCCCGCCGGGTGAGCGCGCTGCGATCCTATTCGATGCAAGGGGTGATAAAGACCGATGAAGGTTCTGGTCCCGGTCAAACGGGTGATCGATTCGAACGTCAAGGCGCGGGTGAAACCCGATCAGACCGGCGTCGACCTCGCCAATGTAAAGATGTCGATGAACCCCTTCTGCGAAATCGCCGTCGAAGAGGCGGTGCGCCTGAAGGAAAAGGGCGCGGCCGACGAGGTCGTGGTGGTTTCGGTCGGACCGGCCCAGGCCCAGGAGACCATCCGTACGGCCCTGGCCATGGGCGCCGACCGCGGCGTCCTGATCCAGACCGACGTCGACGTCGAACCGCTGGAAGTCGCCAAGCTGCTCAAGGCGGCGGTCGAGAAGGAAGCCCCGGGCCTGGTTCTGATGGGCAAGCAGGCCATCGATGGCGACAACAACGCCGTGGGCCAGATGCTGTCGGCGCTCCTCGATTGGCCCCAGGCCACTTTCGCCTCCAAGATCGAGATCGCCGGCGCGGTGGTCACGGTGACGCGCGAGGTCGACGGCGGCCTGCAGACCCTGGAACTGGACCTTCCGGCCGTGGTCACCGCGGACCTGCGGCTCAATGAGCCGCGCTACGCCTCGCTCCCCAACATCATGAAGGCCAATAAGAAGCTGATCGACGTCGCCGCGATCGCCGACTACGGCGTCGACCTCGCCGGCCACCTGAAGGTGCTGAAGGTCACCGAGCCGCCCAAGCGGACGGCCGGGGTGAAGGTGGAAAACGCGGCCGAACTGGTGGCCAAGCTCAAGACCGAAGCGGGGGTTATCTGATGGCCGTTCTCGTCATCGCCGATCACGACAACGCGTCGCTGAAGGATTCGACCCACAAGACCGTGACCGCCGCCAAGGCGTTGTCCGGCGACGTCGACGTGCTGGTCGCGGGCCAGGGCGTGGACGCCGTCGCCGCCGAAGCCGCCAAGATCGAGGGCGTGCGCAAGGTTCTGGTCGCCGAAAGCGAAGCCCTGGGCAAGCAGATCGCCGAAGCGGTCACCGCCGCGGTCCTGCCGCTGGCCGGCGGCTATGACGCGATCCTGGTCCCGGCCACCTCGGTCGGCAAGAATTTCGCGCCGCGCCTGGCCGCCAAGCTGGACGTCGCTCCCATCTCGGAAATCATCGAGGTGGTCAGTCCCGACACCTTCGTGCGGCCGATCTACGCCGGCAACGCGCTCGAGACCGTGCAGTCCTCGGACGCCAAGAAAGTGATCACCGTGCGCGCCACCGCCTTCAAGGCGGCCGGCGAGGGCGGTTCGGCGGCGATCGAGAAGATCGACGCCGGCGCGGGCGCGCCCAAGACGCGCTTCGTCTCGGACGAGATCGTCAAATCGGACCGGCCCGAACTGGCCGGCGCCAAGATCGTCGTCTCGTGCGGCCGCGCCATGGGCTCGGCGGAGGAATTCCACCGCGTGATCGAGCCCCTGGCCGACAAGCTGGGCGCCGCGGTGGGCGCCAGCCGCGCGGCCGTCGACGCCGGTTACGCGCCCAACGACTATCAGGTCGGTCAGACCGGCAAGGTCGTCGCGCCGCAGCTCTATGTGGCGATCGGCATTTCCGGCGCGATCCAGCACCTGGCCGGCATGAAGGACTCCAAGGTGATCGTGGCGATCAACAAGGATGCCGACGCGCCGATCTTCCAGGTGGCCGACTACGGCCTGGTCTCTGACTACAAGACCGCCGTGCCGGATCTGATGGACGCCCTGACCGCCGCGGGCAAATAGTCCCCCCACAAGCGAATAGGCGGCGTTTGCGCAACACCGGCCGCCTATTCGCTGCATTGCAGCAGAGACCTTTCGCGGTGCATGATTGATCGTGTTAGAAGACACGGTTGGAGATGCGGGGGGCGAGGCAGGACGGCATGGTTGATATCAGGACGGTCGGGGTCATCGGCGCGGGACAGATGGGTTCGGGCATAGCCCATGTCTGTGCGCTAGCGGGTTACGACGTACGGCTCAACGACTTGTCACAGGAGCGGATCGAGGCCGGCATCGGCCTGATCGAACGCAACATGGCCCGTCAGGTCGCCCGCGGCATCATCGACGACGCGGCGATGCAGTCGGCTCTAGAGCATATCTATCCCGCCGTGTCCCTGGCCGATATCGGTCACACCGATCTCGCCATCGAGGCCGCGACCGAGGAAGAGACCACCAAGAAGGCGATCTTCACCGCGCTCGCGCCGCACCTCGGCGAACAGACCCTCCTGGCGTCGAACACCTCGTCGATCTCGATCACCCGGCTGGCCTCCAACACCGACCGGCCGGAGCGGTTCATCGGCCTGCATTTCATGAATCCCGCCCCGCTGATGAAGCTGGTCGAGATCATCCGCGGCATCGCCACCGACGTGGCCACCTATGAAACCGCGGTGAACTTCGCCAAATCGCTGGGCAAGACCACGGCCAACGCCGAGGATTTCCCCGCCTTCATCGTCAACCGGGTCCTGGTCCCGATGATCAATGAGGCGATCTACACCCTCTATGAAGGCGTCGGCACGGTGGACGCGATCGACACCGCGCTGAAGCTCGGCGCCAACCATCCGATGGGCCCGCTGGAGCTCGGCGATTTCATCGGCCTGGACACCGTCCTGTCGATCATGAACGTGCTCTATGACGGCCTGGCGGACTCCAAATACCGGCCCTGCCCGCTGCTGACCAAATATGTCGAGGCCGGGTGGCTGGGAAAGAAGTCCGGTCGCGGCTTCTATGACTATCGCGGCGAGATCCCGGTTCCGACCCGTTAAGGGACCCGGCGCTTGCGGCGGACCATGGGCCTCGCCATAAGCGGGCCGAACGGCCTTGGTCCCCGGCGGTCCAAGGCGCTCGCCGGGAGGGGCCTTTGAGCGGTATTGCGGTTTTCAGCGGCGGCGCCCATCCCGAGTTGGCGGCCGAAATCTGCGCCCATCTCCAGATTCCGCTTTCGCCCTCCCGCACCCAGCGCTTCGCCACCGACTGCCTGGAAGTGCAGCTTCAGGAAAATTGCCGCCAGCAGGACGTCTTCCTGATCCAGCCTCTGTGCGCGCCGGTGCAGGAACACCTGGTCGAGCTGCTCTTGATGGCCGACGCGGCGCGCGGCGCATCCGCCGCGCGGATCATCGTGGTGATGCCGTTCTACGCCTATGCCCGCTCCGACAAGAAGGACGCGCCGCGCATCTCCATCGGCGGGCGCCTGGTCGCCGACCTGCTGGCCACTGCCGGCGCCAACCGGGTGCTGACCATGACCCTGCACTCGCCCCAGGTGCATGGCTTCTTCAGCGTTCCGGTCGATCACCTGCACGCGCGCAACGAAATGGCGAAGCATTTCCGCCAGTACGACCTTTCCAACGCGGTGGTGGTCTCGCCGGATCTCGGCGGCGCCAAGGATGCGGCGGCGTTCGCGCGCCTTTTGGGCACGCCCGTGGCCGCCGGCGCCAAGCAACGCTTCGCCGACGACCGGGTCGTGATCAGC
>DATAYD010000124.1:0-30990 GCA_036272715.1 Caulobacteraceae bacterium
GTTGAGCGTAGGGGAATCGACCGAGAACCCGCCCCACAGCAGAGTGGTGATCGGCGGGCCGATGACCGGTAGCGCGCCCAGCAGATTGGTGATCACCTTGGCCCCCCAGAAGCTCATCTGGCCCCAGGGGAGCACATAACCCATGAAGGCCGTGGCCATCATCAAGAGATAGATGATCACGCCCAGCAGCCACAGCACCTCGCGCGGGGCCTTATATGACCCGTAATAGATGCCCCGGAACATGTGGGTGTAGACCGCCAGGAAGAACATCGACGCGCCGTTGGCGTGGATGAAGCGGATCAACCAGCCATAGTTCACGTCGCGCATGATGTGCTCGACGCTGTTGAAGGCCAGGTCGGCGCTCGCCTTGTAATGCATGGCCAGGATCACGCCGGTGACGATCTGAGTCGCCAGGCAGAAGGCCAGGATGCCGCCGAAGGTCCACCAATAGTTCAGGTTCTTCGGAGTCGGGAAATCCATCAGGTCCACCCCGAACCGCACGATCGGCAGTCGGGTGTCGAGCCAGCGCTCAATGGCCGTTTTGGGTTCGTAGGTCGAATGTCCGCTCATCTGGATGTCAGCCGATCTTGACCTTGGTGTCGGAAAGGAAGCTGTAGTCGGGCAGGTAGAGGTTCTTCGGCGCCGGGCCTTTCCGGATCCGCCCCGAGGTGTCGTAGACCGACCCGTGGCAGGGGCAGAACCAGCCGCCATAATCGCCCTGGCCGAAGTTCGGCACACAGCCCAGGTGCGTGCAGACCCCGATCAGGATCAGGTATTGCGCCTTGCCGGGCTTGTGCCGCGACGCATCGGTCGCCGGGTCGCGCAGGTCGGCATGGTCGCCGGCGACCGCCTCGGCGATCTCCTTGGGCGTCCGGTAGCGGACGAACACGGGTTTGCCGCGCCACTTGACCACCACCTGCTGGCCGAGCGTGACCTTGGAAAGGTCGAACTCGATCGAGGCCAGCGCCAGGGTGTCACCCGACGGGTTCATCTGGTCGATGAAGGGCCAGGCCACCGCGGCCACGCCGCCCGCCGCCGCCGCCGCCGCGGCGATATTGATGAAATCGCGCCGGCTGGGATCTTCGCCCGGACTCGTAACAGCGGTGTCGGCCACCTCGGTTCACCCTTCGATTCGCGCGCCGCCCGAAAATCCGGCGGGGCGTGCGTATGACCATCTCGACCTTCGCGAGGTCGCCTGCAACAAGACACTTGGTTGGAGCCAGGAAGAATCGCGCGCCGGCCCTCGCCGTCGTCCGATCGCCCCCACTCGCGAGTCGTGACCCCACTAGCGTCTTATCCGGTTCGCTTAGAATGCGTTTGGCCCTTTTTCAACCGGACATTCCGCAAAACCTCGGCGCGGCCGTCCGGTTGGCTGCATGTCTGGGTGTCATACTGGAGATTATCGAGCCCTGCGGGTTCCCTCTGTCCGACCGGGCGCTGCGCCGCGCCGCCCTGGATTATGGGGACAAGGCGCGGATCCAGCGCCGGGCGTCCTGGGCCGAATTCATCGCGGCGGAAGCGCGCCAGGAAGGCCGGCTGGCGCTTTTTACGACACGCGGCGCCCAGCCCTTCACCGATTTCAGCTTCGAGAGCGGCGACACCCTGCTGTTCGGCCGTGAAAGCGCCGGCGTTCCGGATGCGGTCCACGCCGCCGCGGACGCACGCCTGCTGATTCCCATCCGCGCCGAAACCCGCTCCCTGAACCTGGTCGTCGCCGCCGCGATCAGTCTTGGCGAAGCCCTGAGGCAGACCGGCGGATTTCCGGCGATTTCGTCGCAATAGCCACACCGGCTGGCGCGGTCCGCTTGGGATGACGTAGAGGATTGGCCGGGCGCGCGGGGCGCCGCATCGAAGCACGCAGGTCGCGCGAGGGCTCCATGACCACCACCAGCGCCTCTGTCGAGGATCTCCGCGCCCAGGCCCAGGCCTGGTTCGAAGCCCTGCGTCACCGGATCTGCGCCGAGCTCGAGACCCTGGAGGGCGAGGCGCCGACGAATCTGTTTCCCGGCGAGCCGGTCGCCTTCACGCACAAGCCCTGGAACCGGGAGACCGGCGCCGGCGGGGGCGTCGGCGGGTTCCTGACCGGCGGGCGGCTGTTCGAGAAGGCCGGCGTCCACGCCTCTTCGGCCAATGCGCGCTTCTCGCCGGAGCTGGCCAGGACCTATCCCGGCGGCGAGGCCCACCCCGACTATGTCTCGACCTCGATCAGCCTGATCGTGCATCCGCGCAGCCCGCGCGTGCCGGCCGTGCACATGAACACCCGCTTTTTGGCCACCAGCGAATACTGGTTCGGGGGCGGCGCGGACCTGACCCCGCTGCTGGCCGACCAGCGCAGCCAGGACGCCCCGGACGCCGCCCTGTTCCACGCCGCGCTCAAGCGCGCCTGCGACGCCCATGACCCCGACTGGCACGCCCGCTACAAGGCCTGGTGCGACGAATATTTCTTCCTGCCGCACCGGAACGAGCCGCGCGGGGTCGGCGGGGTCTTCTACGACCGCCACAACAGCGGCGATTTCGAGCGCGACTTCGCCTTCACCCGCGACATCGGCGAGGCGTTCCTGGCGGTCTACCCCAAGATCGTGCGCCAACGGATGATGGAGCCCTGGACCGAGGCGGAACGCCAGGAGCAACTGATGCGGCGCGGCCGCTATGTGGAGTTCAACCTGCTCTATGACCGCGGCACCATGTTCGGCCTCAAGCAAGGCGCCAATATCGAGACCCTGCTGAGCTCCATGCCGCCGTTGGTGGCTTGGCCGTGACGCACCGAGCGGGGCCGCGCCCCGGCTGATCGACGGCGTCTATTGTCGCGGTCAGCCAATGTTCTTGGTCGGGGACGCCAAAAGTTAAGCCGCGACTTCACGCCTCAATACGCCATCCCCTGCGCCACCGCCTTCAGCCGCTCGACCATCGACAGCGGGTCGTCGGGGAAGTCGTGGTCGATCCACCAGTCTTCCACTTCACGCATCACCGCGCCCACCAGCGGCCCCTTGGGTACGCCGGCGGCCATGACCTGCTCGCCGGTCAGGGGGAAGGTCGGGCGGGGCCAGCTTCGCGCCATGGGCGGCAGCGCGCGCCACTGGGGCGTGGCGGCCGGGTGGTCGATCCTGGACCAGGCGAGGAGCACCCGATCACAGAACGTATCGGCGCCCAACCGGTAGATGGCGCGCCGCGCCTCGCGCGGGCTGAGCCAGGAGACGATCCGTTGGTCTGTCCCGAGCGCCGCGATCAGGCGGTCGCGCTGAGCGTTGGAGAGGCGCAAGGCCTGGGCGACCTCGGCGCCAACCGCCGGATCGTCAGGCAAGAGCGCGGCCAGGCGCAGGTCCGGGTCGCATTGGAACAACTGATCGGTCTCGATGCCCACGAGCCGCTCGAACCGGCCGATCCCTTGCGCCCGCGGCAGGATCGCGCCGAGCACGCCCGTGGCCGCCATCAGCCGCACGGCCGGCCTTGGATCATCGGCGGCCAGCAGCTTCAGGAGCTCCTTGGCGATCCGCTCGGCGGACAGATGGGTGAGGAGGCCCTTCAGCCGTTCGCAAGCCACGAGACCGACAGCATCCGGTTCACCCTTGCCGTACCAGGCCCGGAACCGGAAGAAACGCAGGATGCGCAACGCGTCCTCGCGGATCCGCGCCTCGGCGTCGCCGATGAAGACGATACGCCCGGCCCTGGCGTCGGCCGCGCCCTCGCCGGTCGGATCGAACAGGCGCCCCTCGGCGTCCGCATAGAGGGCGTTCAAACGAAAGTCCCGCCTTTGGGCGTCCTCGTCCCAGTCGGTGGTGAACGCCACCACCGCGCGGCGGCCGTCGGTTTCCACGTCCCGCCTCAGAGTGGTGATCTCGAACGGTTTGCCGCCGCTGACCGCCGTGACCGTGCCGTGGTCGACGCCGGTGGGGATCGCCTTCAGCCCCGCCGCCCTCAACGCCGCGATGACCCGGTCCGGCGTAAGCGGCGTGGCGATGTCGATATCGCCGATCGGATGGCCAGTCAGCGTGTCGCGCACGCAACCGCCGACGAAACGGGCCGCTTCCGAGCCTCCAGCAGCGGTCAACGCCTCCATCACGGCCCGGGTCGCTGACGCCGTCATCCAATGGCGCACGCCGATCGAGGTCTCGTTCACGCCGTGGCCGCTCCCGTGTCCGCCGCGATCGGCCCGTAGAGGCGCTCATAGAGCGTCCTGAGAATTCCCGCCGTGGCCCCCCAGATCAGTTGGTCCCCGTAAGGCATGGCATAGAAGTACCGGCGCAGGCCCGAGGCCTGTTCCATGAATCGGCGCTCGTAATTGTTCAGGTCCATCGCGAAGGCGAACGGCGTCTCGAATACGTCCGCGACCTCGTCGGGGCTTGGCGTCAAGGCAAAGCCGGGCCGGACGAAGGCGACCACGGGCGTGATATCGAAGCCGGTGCCGGTCTGGTGACCCGAGGAGAGGCCCGCGATGGTCACGTGGCCGGGGTCGAGGCCGATTTCCTCGTAAGCTTCGCGCAGGGCGGCCTCCCAGGGCAATTCCCCCGGCTCACAGCGCCCCCCTGGAAAGGCCACTTGGCCTGTATGGTTGCGCAGGGTGTCGGCGCGGCGGGTCAGGAGCACGGTCACGCCCGCGTCGTGCTCGACCAGCGGGATCAGCACGGCGGCGGGCGTCAGGGGCTGGCCGACCTTGTCCAGCTCGATGTCGGAATGGACGACGCGGGTCGCCGGATCCCAGGTTTCGATCGGATCGAGCTTGCCGCTGATCCAGGCCCGCATCTCGGGCGGGGTCATGCCAGATGCGCCCGCGCCGGCCCGACCGGAAACCAGGCGCCGTTGGACGAGACGCCCAGGCGAGGGCCTTCCGGCGTGTCCCGCTCTTCAGCCATCTCCACCAGTTCGTAGAACACCGGGCGACGGATGCGCGCGTCCAGGCCTCGGCGCACATGCAGATAGGGCCGCGGTTCTCCGGTTACCGGGTTCATCTCGACCCGGATGGCGTTCTCGGGGCCGGCCTCGACCTCATCGCCGACATTGGTGGTGAATTTCAGCGCTTCGCCGACCTGGTCGACCCCCACCGCGATGAAAGGCGCATCTTCGACGGTGATCTTCATCTTCTCGACCGGCGTGACCAGGTGGAAGCCGTCCGGATCCTTGCGCAGCACGGTGGAGAACAGGCGCACCAGGGCTTCGCGGCCGATCGGCGAACCCTCGTGGAACCACAGGCCATCGCGGCGGATCACGATGTCGATCTCCCCGCAATGGGCCGGGTTCCAGAGGTGAACCGGCGGCAGGCCGCGCCCCGGCGCCTGTTTGGCGGCGGCCGCCACGGCCTCCAGGCCGGTCTTGGTTTCGCCGCTCGTGGTTTCAGCAGTGCTCATGGGCGAAGTGTAGAGCAGATTTCCTGCGCTTGTCAGAACCAAGGTGGGCGCCTGATCAGGCCCGCACAACCCCTTCGAAGCCCTCCGCCAGGCCCGGAACTAGCGCGCGGGCCAATACACGGCTCGGATCGGCCGGCCCGGGCAGAACGATCCGCCCCGGTGGAACCATCGAAAAACCCAAAGGACCGAAGAACGGCTGGTCGCCGACCAGCAGCACCAGATCGTGGCCAGCCGCCCGGCTGGCCTCACAGGCCTTCTCCACCAACGCCGCGCCAAGACCCCGGCTGCGCCAGGCGGGATCGACCGCGATCGGGCCGAGGAACACCGCCCCGCGCGCGCCGATCCAGATCGGCCACAGGCGCACGCCGCCGACCAGGACGCCGCCGGCATGGGCCGTGAAGGACAGGTCCGGCAGGAACCGGTTGTTTTCCCGCAACCGTTCGGCGGCCTTGACGAACCGGCCGGGGCCGAACGCGGCGTCGATCAGCGCGTCCACGGCGGGCGCGTCCTGGGGCCGCTCGGCGGCGAGCAACGGCGAATCGGGGACCGGCAGGGCCCGGGGAGTCACGAAGAGGGAGGTCATCGGTGTCCAAAACGGCCAGAAGAACGACTGAACCCAAGAACGCGACGCTCGTATGACGTCACGGCCCAGGGCGGGCTTTATGCGCGGCGCGGCGTGCGCGGGCTCCCCGTTCGTCGTTGGCGTCGCATGAACCTGCCGGCGGCGCGCGCCGTCCTCTGTACCGAAGGGGTGCGAAATAAGGCCAATCATGCATTGGGTCAATGCGGCGGACGCCCGCGAAAGGCGGTTGCGGCCGGCCGGGGGAACCGCCAAGCTGCGGCGGTATGACAGCAACGACGACCGATCCAGCCGCGGCGGCGGGCCTGCTGCGGCAGCGCTCGTTCCTGTTCTTCTGGGTGTCGAGATTCCTGAGCGCCATCGCCGGCCAGGCCCAGACGATCACCATCGCCTGGCAGGTCTATGCGATCGCGCGGCGGCACAATGATGTGCCCCACGCCGCCTTCGCCGTCGGCATGATCGGCCTGGCGCAATTCCTGCCCCTGTTCGCCCTGACCCTGACCGCCGGCGAGACCGCCGACCGCCATGACCGAAAGCTGGTCTCGGGCCTCTGCATGGCGTTCGAGGTGCTGACGGCCGGCTCCCTGGCCGGCTTGGCCTTCATGGGCGTCAAGGCCGTCTGGCCGATCTATCTGATCGCGATCGCGTTCGGCGCCTCGCGCGCCTTTCTCAGCCCGTCGAACACCGCGCTCGGCCCGATGCTGGTCCCTCGCCCGTTGCTGCCGCGCGCGATTGCTTGGAATTCGCTGGCTTGGCAAGGCGCCTCCATCATCGGACCGGCCCTGGGCGGCCTGCTCTGCGCGATCTCTCCGGCCGTGTCCTTTTCGGTTTCGACGGGCCTCTATGTCGCGGCCGCCTCCACCCTGTTCCTGATCACCGGCGAGACCCGTCCCCAAGTCCAGCCCGGATCGCGCTGGGAACTGGTGAAGGAAGGGCTGTCCTATGTGTGGTCCAACAAGATCGTGTTCGGCGCCATCTCCCTCGACCTGTTCGCCGTGCTGCTGGGCGGCGCCACGGCGCTGTTGCCGGTCTATGCCCGCGATGTGTTGAACGTGGGCGCCCAGGGCTTTGGAATCCTGAGGGCCGGAACCGCCGTCGGCGCCGGGACCGTGGCGGTGCTGCTGGCCATGCGGCCGATCCATCGCAAGGCCGGCCTTTTCATGTTCTCCGGCGTCGCGGTGTTCGGCGCGGCGACGGTGGTGTTCGCCCTGTCGCGATCGCTGGCCCTGTCGGTTCTGGCCCTGGCCACCCTGGGCGGGGCCGACATGCTGAGCGTCTATGTGCGCCAGACCCTGGTCCAGATCGTCACCCCCGATCAGATGCGCGGGCGGGTGGCGGCGGTCTCGACGCTGTTCATCGGCGCCTCGAACGAACTCGGCGAATTCGAGAGCGGCGTCGTGGCGCGGCTCCTGGGCCCTATCGGCGCGGCCCTGTTCGGCGGCCTCGGTGCGATCGTGGTCACGGGTCTGTGGGCCAAGCTGTTCCCGGCCCTGCGCAAGGCGGATCGGCTGGCCTGAGCGCCGATTGACAGAGCGGAAACCGGCTTTCCCTTTCGGCGGCGGGGCTTTAAGCATTCGCCGCTCATTCTTTTATCGATAGGGAGAAAGCCGTTATGGGCGTTCTGGATGGCAAGGTGGTGCTGGTCACCGGCGGTGGCAACGGCATTGGCCGCGAGTGCGCGCTGATCGCGGCGCGCGAAGGCGCCAAGGTCGTGGTCAACGATCTGGGCGGTTCGCTCAGCGGCGGCGATGAAGGCTCGGCCGGCCCGGCCGAAACCGTGGCCCTGGAAATCCGCGCCGCCGGCGGCAAGGCGGTGTCCAATTCCGAAAGCGTCACCTCGATGGATTCGGTCAAGGGCATGGTCCGGCAGGCGCTGGACGAATTCGGCGGCCTGCACGCCGTGATCAATCCGGCCGGCATCCTGCGCGACGGCATGTTCCACAAAATGAGCGAAGCCGACTGGGATTCGGTGATCACGGTCCACCTGCGCGGCTCGTTCAATGTCTGCCGCGCCACCATCGAGCATTTCCGCGAGCAGCAGGACGGCGCCTATGTGCTGTTCACCTCGACCTCGGGCCTCCTGGGCAATATCGGCCAGGCCAATTACGGCGCGGCCAAGCTGGGCATCATGGGCCTGTCGCGGATCATCGCGATGGAAGGGGCGAGCAAGAACGTCCGCTCCAACATCATCGCGCCCGTCGCCTGGACCCGGATGACCCAGTCGGTTCCGGTCAAGGACGCGGCCGCCGCCGAGCGCCTCAAGCACATGGCGGAGGCGGTCCGCGCCGACCAGCCGGCCACCTTGTCCGTGGCCCTGTGCGCCGATGCGGCGAAATCCGTCAGTGGCCAAATCTTCGGCGCGCGTGGGGACGATATCCAACTCTACAGCCAGCCGAGGCCGATCGTGAACCTGGGCAAGGAAGAAGGCTGGACCCCGGCCTCGATCATCGCCGAGGCCTTCCCGCAGATGGAGCCCAAATTCTTCTCGGTCATCCCGAACCGCCAGATGGGCGGCCCGGTGCCGGTCCAGGCCTCGTAAGGCCTATCGACGCCTCCCGGGAGGCGTTCCGGGCCTCCCGGCCAGCGCTCGGTTCATTGCCAGGGCGCGACTTCGCAGGCCACCGATGCGGCGATGATCAGCAGCACGAAGGCGGTCAAGAACGCCACGATCGGCGCCTCATGAAAATGAAAGTCGTGGAGGTGGGACCGCTTCATTGTCAGCCCTCCTTTGGAGGCCTTTGAGCATCCTCTATTTGGGATTTACCGAGCGGGTCCGTTAGAGGCGTGGCGCCCGCGCGTATTCAATCCTTCGTCACTACAATACGCTCAGGCCGTCGCAGGTTCAACCTCGGCCAGTTTTTCCAGCGCCGGGCCGGTCAATTGTCGCCTGATCCATTCGGCTTTACTGGCGGCGCCCAGGCCGTCATAAAAGACGATCGCCGGCTGGTTCCAGTCCAGCACCGCCCATTCCAGCCGCGCCAGGCCCTCCTCGACGCACCGACGGGCCAGGGCGCGCAGCAGGGCCTTGCCGGCGCCGGCCCCGCGCGCCTCCGGCCGTACATAGAGATCTTCCAGATAAATCCCGTGGCGGCCCCGGAAAGTGGAAAAGCTGTAGAACCAAAGCGCGAAACCAACCGGCGCGCCCGCAGTCTCCGCGATGTCGCAGAATATCCGGGGATGCGGCCCGAACAACGCCTCGGCGACGTCCGCCTCGGTCGCGTCCACTTCGTGCAGCAGTTGCTCATATTCGGCCAGATCGCGGATGAAACCATGGATCAGCGCGGAGTCCGCCGGCGCGGCCGGCCGTACCTTGGTCGTCATGGCGATCCTCAGAGCGGCCCTCGGCCGCCGGTTCAGCGGCGAGCCATCCTCCGCCCCCGGCGGATATTGGCAAGGCCATCGACCGTGAAATCGATGTTTCGGTTTTGGGGCCCGATGCTCGACCTCGTCGAAATCCTATGGAATGCAGGATGCTCACAACGCCGGAAGGGTATGGGAACATTGGCCACCTATCTCTGGATCGCCTTCGGCAGCGCCCTGGGCGGCATGGCCCGCTATGCCTGTTCGGGCCTGATCGCCGGATGGTTCGGCCAGGCCTTTCCTTGGGGCACCCTGTTCATCAACGTATTCGGTTCATTCGTGATCGGCTTCTTCGCGACCCTGACCGGACCCGACGGTCGGATTCTGGTCTCCGGCGATGTCCGCCAATTCGTCATGGTTGGGGTCTGCGGCGGCTACACGACCTTCTCGTCCTTCAGCCTGCAGACCTTGACCCTGGCCCAGGGCGGCGAATGGGCGCGCGCGGGACTGAACATCCTCGCATCGGTGACGTTGTGCCTGTTGTCGGTGTGGATCGGCCACGTGGCCGCCGCATCCTTGAACGCCCTGAAGGGGAGCTGACGATGCAGGCCCCGCAATCCGCCGTGCTGCTGCGCATCTATACCGAGGAAGGCAAGAAGAACGGCGACCGGCCGCTCCATGAGGCCATTGTGTTGAGAGCCCGCGAGCGCGGCCTCGCGGGCGCCACCGTGCTGCGCGGGCCGATGGGTTTTGGCCGCTCCGCTGTCATCCGGACCGCCAAGATCCTGGACCTCTCGGCCAACCTGCCGCTGGTGATCGAGATCGTCGACGCGGAGGATCGGATCCACGCGTTCCTGGGCGAGCTGAACGCCATGCCGGACATCGGACTGGTCACGTTGGAGAAGGTCGAGGTGGTTCGCTATGGCAAGGTGGGCGAAACCTGAACCGAGCGCCCATCAGAACGGATGGTATTGGAACATCCAGGTCTCGCTGACCATCTTGCCGCCAACCGTCAGGTTCAGCCGCAGTTCGACGGGATCGCTCCCGCTCACATCCGCCAGGTCGAATTCGGCGCGCCAGTGGCCAGCCACGCCATCGGGGACGGCCTCCATGATCTTGTAGTCGGTGAAGCGGCCGCGCGAGGCGTGCAGGGTCATGTCGGGCTTGACGCCGAACGGCAGGCGCGCGAGCGGGCCGCCCAGGAACTCGACCACGAATTTGCGCACGCCTTGGGGCCGGGGCTGGCCAGGCTGGCCGCCGCGCCCCAGACGCGTCGCCACGCATCGCGCCAGTTCGGTCGGATGCGGCTCGTCGGCCTGCCAGTAGAGCCGAAAGGCGAGCTCCATGGCCTCACCCACGGCGGCCGGCTTTTCCGGGACCCAGGCCGCGACGATATTGTCGTGGATCTCGTCGTCGGTCGGCAGTTCGATCAGTTGGACCGCGCCCCGGCCCCAGGCGCCCCTCGGCTCGACCCAGAGACTGGGACGGCGGTCGTAATAGACCCCGTCCTGATAGTGATCGAACACCCGATCGCGCTGTAACAGCCCGAATCCTTTGGGATTTTCGTCCGCGAAAGCCGAAACCGAGACCTGGGACGGTGCGTTCAGAGGCCGCCAGATATGCTCTCCATTGCCCGTCCACAGGGCCAGCCCGTCGGAATCGTGCACCTCGGGACGCCAATCGACCCCGGTCTGTTTCACGGTTTCGGAAAACCAGTACATCGAGGTCAGCGGGGCGAGGCCGAAGCGCGTGATCGGCCCGCGCGGGATCAGCATCTGGTCGATGTCCATGATCACGCCCTTGCCGCGCGTCATCACAAATCGGCAGGCGCCGGTGATCGAGCGGCCTTCGAGCAGGGCGCAAATCGTGATCGAGGCCGAGCCGGGCGCGGCCCGCTCGATGAACACCCGCGTGAAGTCGGGAAAATCTTCGTCCTTGCCATAGACCACCGTGTCGACGGCGACCGCGCGCGCGGAGAGGCCGTACTGACGAAGGTCGCCGATCGCCCGGAAATAGCTGGCGCCCAGAAAGGCCGCCCAGTCGTTCTTCCGCCAGTCCAACGCGCCGTCGCGCGGTTCCTGAACACGGAAGCCGGCGAAACCCGCGCCCTCGGGCAGCGCCTTCGCCGGCGAGTCCGGCGGCATGTGGAAATAGCTCTGGTCGTAGAGCACCTCGCGCGCCTGGCCCGCTTCGACCGCATACACCTGTACGGCCGTCTGGAAGAAACGGCCCAGATGGAAGAAGGTCACTGGGAACCGGCTGTCCTGAAACAGCGCGTGATCGGTGTCGAAAGCAATCTTGCCCAGGGCCTCGTAGTCGATGCGGCCAGTGACATCGGGGGCGGGACGGGGCGGTTCGATATAGGGCCGCGCCGCCTTGCGCCGGGCGAGATCCTTGAGGCGCTCGAAACTGAAAGGCGCCGGCTGGCTCAGCTTCAAACCCGCCTCGGCGGCGGCGGCCTCTCCGACGCCGCCGGCCGCCAGGCCAAGGGCCAAGGACGTGGAAAGGGCGCCGAGGACGGCGCGACGATCGATCAACCCGGTCATGACGCCTCTGAAGCCGCCCCTCGCGCGCCGCTCAGCCCAAGCCGATCGTGCCCCGGGTCATGGCCCAGAGCCGGTCGGCGCCCTCCGGATCGAGCGCCCATGGCCAGACGCCGGTGCGCGGGCTGCTCGAATCGGCGGGACGGGCCACGGCGCAGTTCTCGAGATAAAGTCCGCCGACGCCTTCCAGTTCCGCGCCCACCCCGGCCCAGACACCGGTCGAGGCGCCCTGCTCGGTGGTCTTGAACCCCTGGGCCAAATTGCCCGCCTCGTCGATCCAGCCGAGCGCGATCATCTCCTCGCGCGGCAGGTGACGCTGCAGCGGGGTCATGATGCCGCCGGGCATGACCGCGTTGGCGGTGACGCCGCGATCCTTGAACCGCTGGTGGAAACCGAGCGCGAACAGGGAATTGGCGGTCTTGGACTGGCCATAGGCGTCCCATTTGTCATACGCGCGCGTGCGATAGTGCGGGTCGTCCCCGTGGATGTTCGCGCGGCGATGCGCGACGGAGGTCAACGCCGCGACCCGCTCGCCGGCCTCCTGATCGCGCACCGCGAGGGTCACCGCGCAGCCGGCCTCGGCCAAGACCCGCGCCGTCTCGGCGCCGAGGCCGGAAGCCGCGCCGGTGACGATCGCCGTCTTGTCGGTCAGATCATGACCGGCCACGACCTCGCGCGCGGGCGTGAACGCACCGAAAGGCGAGGTGATTCGGTCGGCCATGGGCGGATCCTCCTTGTTCCGGGCGGACGCCGGCGCCGCGCGATGCTCGTTGTTCACCAGTGGGCTAAGCGTCGGCCGAATACCAGACCACCCCCGCGCCGTCGATCTTGGCTGTCGCTCGGCCACGGCCGAGCAGGCAGTTCAGATGGGCCAGGCTCTCGCCCGTCGCCATGCCCAGATTGTCCGGACCGATCTTTCGCGCGAACAGCGCCCCAAACACATCGACCGAGCGCTTGGGTTCGGAGAGAAGCTGTTCCAGCCGGTCCAGCCCCCGCTCATGGCCGCCGATCAACTGGTCGATCCGTTCATGCAGGCCGTGGAACGGCTCGTTATGGGCGGGCAGCACCAGCACATCATTGGGCACCAGCGTCTTGATCCGGTCCAAGGTGACGAGCCATTCCGTGAGCGGATCGCCATCCGGTTCGGTGGGGAACACCGAGACGTTGGAAGAGATGCGCGGCAGCACCTGGTCGCCGGACACCAACAGCTTGAGATCGGGGCAATAGAGGCAGGCGTGCTCCGGTGAGTGACCCGAACCGACCACCACGCGCCAAGTATGCTCGCCGATCAGGATTTCGTCGCCGTCGCGGATCCGATGGAAACTGTCCGGCAACTGGTAGATGGCCTTGCCGAAGCCGCCGAACCGCGCCTGGTAGTTTTCGAGCGCGTCCTCGTCCCAACCGGCGGCGCGGTAGAATTCGATGGCGTCCTGGGGCGCTTCGCGGCCGGTGTCCGCCGACAGCATCCGGCACTGCAGATATTCCAGGCGGGTCATCCACATGCGGCAATGGAACTTGCGGGTGATCCAGCCGGCCAGCCCGATATGGTCCGGATGCAGGTGCGTGACGAACAGTCGGGTGACCGGGCGGCCGCCCAACGGCCCCTTGAGCACCTGCCGCCACGACTTGGAGGTCTGGTCGGTTTGCATGCCGGTGTCGACCAGCGCCCAACCCTCGCCATCTCGGATCGCCCAGACGTTGATAAAGGCCAGGGAGCCGCCCAGCGGCATGCGCATCCACATGACCCCCGGCGTGATCTCCACCGCTTCGCCCGGGGTGGGCGAGTGTTCCAGCGGATAGACCAGAGCCGCGGGGGTTCCACCATCGCGATCATTCACACCGTCGGCCATGTCGTCCGTCCCTGCGCAACCCGTCGTCAAGCGCCCAGAATAGAACCATTTCCCTGTCGTGCGCGACGGCGAACCGTTCCGAACGCCGGATGACGTCGCGGCCGTGTGTTCACCATAGTCCAGTCATGCCCAGGCCACACCCGTTGCTCGGCTTGACCGCCGACGCCCCGGCGCGTTTAAGGTCGGACAAAAGGATACACCCAGGAGAATAATGATGATGATGAGACCCTTTGGTTTAGGTCTCGCGATCGCGCTAGTGATGGGCGCCCTGCTCGGCGCCTCCGCGGCGGCCGCGGCGGACAAGGACGCCGCCGATGTGGCCCCGCTGCTGCAGGAAAAAGGCATCCCCTGCACCGTGACCGGCACGCGGACGGTCGTGAAGGGCGCGAATATGTCGGATGGCTCGACGGCGTCGATCTATGAGGTCGCCTGCCAAGAAGGCCTGGGCCAGATTCTGATCTCCCGCAACAAGGAACCGAAGGTCCAGGTCGAGGATTGCTTGACCGCCAGCCAACCGGGTCCGGACGGCAAACCCAGCAAGATGGCCTGCAAGCTGCCCGCCAACGCGGATCCGAAATCAGCCTTTGGCCCGGTTCTGACTAAACTCGGCCGTGACTGCACCGTCGATAATGCGCGTGGGATCGGCTCGACGCCGACCCAAGCGGTCTATGAAGTCGCCTGCAAGGCTGGCCCTGGCTATATCGTGATGCTGCCACATGCGCCGGGCGCGGAGATGAGCGCCAATCCCTGTATCGGTTATGACGAGATCGACAACGCCGCCACCAAGTGCACCCTGAGCACGCCGGAACAACGCGCCGCCGTGATCAACCAACTCGTCGCCCAGGGCGGCAAGCCTTGCACGGTCAAGGCGCACCATTTCATCGGCACCACGACAGAACACTCGGACTACCTCGAGGTGGCCTGCACCGAGGGCAAGGGCTACGTGCTCGAAACCGATAACGCGGGCAAGTTCAAGTCCGAGATGGATTGCGCCCAAGCGTCGGGGATCGCGGGCGGCTGCACCCTGACCGACACCCGCGCGGCGCAAACCGAACAGAGCGGCGTCTATTCAAGACTGGCCAAGAAGGCCGGCTTCGACTGCGATGTGGCTAAATACGCCGCCTTCGCGGTGAATGATCCGAGCACCGAAGTTGTCGAGCTGCAATGTTCGAACCGGCCCGACGGCGGCGTCGGCATCTTTCCCGCCTCCGGCAATGCGCGGGTGCTCGACTGCGTCCGCTCCCAGGTCGAAGGCTATCATTGCACCTACTCCAACGAGTCGGCGGTCTATCCGGCGCTGTACGCTCAGTTGAAGGCCAAGGGGAAGTCCTCCTGCGTGGTCAACGGCGCGCGCGGCGTCGGCAAGACCAAGGAAGGCGAGGAATTCGTCGAAGTGGCCTGCGCCGACGGCGGCCCTGGTTGGGTGCTCGACTATCCGCCCAACGCGGCGGAGCCCGGCTCGCTGATGAACTGCGCCCAGGCCGTCTCGGTGGGCGGATGCCAACTGCCGACCAACAAGCAGCACTGATAACGCTCCGGGTCGCGCCCTTCCTTTCGCGGGGAAGGGTGTCGGCGCGAAGACTTGGATTGAGAGCATGATGACCGCCGGTTCCGGCGGTCATTTTGTTTCTGATATGATTTTAGGGCAGCGCGACCTCGATCAGCATCGGTCCCTTCCGCGCCATGGCGCCGGCGAAGGCCTTGTCGAATCCCTCGGCCGTATCCGTGCGCAGCGCCGGAACACCGAGCCCTTTGGCCAGTGAAACCCAGTCGATTTTTGGCGCGCCGAGATCGAGCAGGCTGGCCGCCGACTTGCCGGGTTTGCCCGCGCCGGTCCGCTGGAGCTCCACGCCCAGGATCCGGTAGACGTGGTTGGCGAACACCACCACCGTCACATCTAGGCCCTCCCGCGCCAGGGTCCATAGGCCCTGCAGCGTGTACATGGCCGCGCCATCGCCGTTCAGGGAAATCACCTTGCGGTCCGGGCAGGCCACCGCCGCGCCCACCGCGACCGGGATACCCTGGCCGATCGCCCCACCGGTCAGCATCAGCCAGTCATGCGGCCGCGCCGCCGCGGTTTGCAGGAACACCGGCATCGACGAGGTGACCCCATCGTCGGAGATCACCGTCTGGTCCGGCATGTGCCGGGCGATCGAGGCGCCGACGGTGTAGGGATTGAGCGCGCCGCTCGGCGCATCCGGCAAGGCGAGCGCATCGGAGGCGGCCGCGGACGGCGCGCCCAGCGCATCGGCCAGTTGCTCGAGCGCCCGGGCGGCGTCCTCGCCACGCTCCGCCAGGACCGGCGTGGCGGAGCCTTCGGGAACCAGCACCGTCGGCCGGTCCGGATAGGCGAAGAAAGCCGCCGGCTTCACCGTGCCGGTCAGCACCATCAGATCGACGCCGACGAGGTCCTCCATCGCCGCTTCGCCGAAATAGGCCATCCTGTCCGGTGCGAACCGGCCGGCGCCGCGCGGCTGGCGCGCCACGAAGGTGTCGGTCATCACCCGCACGCCAGCGGCGGCAAGGCGCGCGGCGGCCCGCAAGCCCGCCTCCCCGCAGGCCGAACCGCCGATCAGCAGCATCGGCTTGTTCGCCGACTTCACCGCCCGCGCGATCGCCGTCACCGTGGACGCCGACACCTCGGGGGGCGCTGGCGCGTTCAAGGTCGGCCCTTTGCGTGTCGCCGTCGTCCAGGCGCAGTCGGCGGGCAGGATCAGGCTGGCGGAGCCGCCTGGCGGCCCGAAACTTGCGGCCACCGCTTCGGCGGCCAAGTCGGCGGCGTCATCGGCGGTCCGCGCTGAGCGAACCCACACCGAATTGGGCGCGGCCAGGCCCTGGATGTCGGACGCCAGGGGCGCGTCGTTCTGGAGGTGATAGGTCGCGTGGTCGCCGATCACATTGACGATCGGCGTGAAGGCGCGACGGGCATTATGCAGATTGGCCACGCCGTTGCCGTAACCCGGCCCCAGATGCAGCAGGGTCGCGGCTGGCTTGCCGGTCATCCGGCCGTAGCCGTCCGCCGCGCCGGTGGCGACGCCTTCGAACAGGCACAGCACCGGCCGCACCCGCGGCTCGCGATCGAGCGCGCTGACGAACTGCATCTCGCTGGTGCCGGGATTGGCGAAACAGGCCTCGACGCCATTGTCGGCGAGCGTGGCGATCACGGCGTCGGCCCCGTTCATGGCCCGCTCCATCATTTCGATTGGCTTGGCTGAAATCTATCGACGGAGGGGCGATCCGGAAACGCCAATCGCGGGGCGGCCGATGTAGAGGCGCGAGTTTTCAAGGATTTCAAATGGTAAATTGTTTTTGACGATTTCGCCAAAAACGAAGCCCGCCGCGAGGGATATATCGCGACGGGCTCTGTGGTTCGAAAGTGGTAGGCGTTCCCTCCCCGAAACGCCGAAGACTCCGGGCGTCTGTCGGCCCATTTGTCTCTCGCTTTAAGACAAAACTCCATTTTTGCATTTCCGTCAATCTTTTCATGCGATTGAAGCAAAAATCGCAAATAATTTTGACAGTTGTGTCAAAAACTGAGTTTCAGACGGTGCGCCAGGGCGTCGGCGGCCTCGGATCGGGGTTCGAACGCGAACTCCGGACGGGTGACTGAAACCGGCCCGACCCCGGCGCCGGACAGGGCGTCCGCGGCATCGAACAGGTCGCCCGTCTCGGCCAGCAATCCATTGGCGCGGCGCGACGCGCCCCGGGCCAGAAAGGCCTCGGTGGCGGCTTCGGCGGCCTCGGCCTGCTCGACCGGCCAGGCCAGCAACGCCAGCCGTCCCGCCCGCGCCCGCGCCTCGACCGCGCCCAGAAAACGGCGGACGGTCCGCAGGTGTTCCGGCAACCACCGCGCCGTCAGCCCGGCGGCGAGTTGGAACTGGCTTTTGAGGATGACGCCGTCGGAGAGCACCTTCAGGCCATTGGCGCGCAGGGTGGCGCCGGTGGTGGTGATGTCGACGATCAACTCCGCCGCGCCGGTTCCAGGCGCGCCCTCGGTGGCGCCGCTGGATTCGACGATCCGATAGTCGACAATGCCCAGCCGGGCGAAGAAGCCGCGCGTCTGGACTGTATATTTCGTGGCGACCCGCAGGCGTCGGCCGGTGCGGGCCAGAAAGGCGCCGGCGACCTCGCCCACATCGGCCATGTCCTCCACGTCGATCCAACTGCGCGGCGCGGCCACCACCAGGTCGGCGCGGCCAAAGCCGAGCGCGCGGATCAGCATGACCCGCTGGTCGACATCGTCGCCGCGCTCGCGCAGCAGGTCCTCGCCGATCACACCCAGGTGCAAGTCGCCGGCATCGACGCCAACGGCGATATCGGCGGCCGGCAGCAATTGCACCTGAACCCCCGGCAAGCCGGACAGGCTGGCCAGATAGCCGCGCTCGCCGCCGTCGATCCGCAAGGCGAAGCCGCAGTCCGCCAGCCAGGCCTCGGTGGGCTCCTTGGTCCGCCCTTTGGACGGCAAGCCGATGGTCAGGGGTGGAATGTTCATGCGGCCCCCGCCCAGGCGCGCGCCGGCCGCACCATGCAACCCACGGCGCCCGCCGCCCGCTCGGCCCCGCCCAGGCGCGTGGGCAGGCCGTCATAGCGCCCGCCACCGGCCACGGGCGTATCCTCGCCAAGCGCCGCGCTGCGGATTTCGAACAGGAAGCCATCATAATAGCCGAAGGCGCGGATGAAACCGGTCGCCAGCGACAGCCGATCCTCCGGCGCCCCGCCGGCGGCCAGGGCGTCCAGGCGCCGCGACCAGGCGGCCAGCGCCGCATCCAGGCCGCCTCCATTCGCCCGCCCGAGCTTTCCGATCCGCTCCAGCGCGCGGCGGGGATGGTCCACAACCGCCAGATACCGCTGCACCAGGTCGCTCTCGGCCGCACTGAGCCTGGGTGCGGCGGCGGCGCCGGCCCGTTCCACCAGCCGGTGCACGATTTCGCCGGCGGAACGGCCGCCGACGGGCTGGATCCCCGCCAACGCCCAGAGCTCCTCCAGCACGGCGCAGGCCTCGTCCTCCGGCAGGCCCGCGATCAAGCGCGAAAGCCTGTCGCCCTGGCGAGAGGCCGTCACGCCATTCCGCGCCCGCGCCAACTCGGCCTGAAGGGCCCTGGGATGCGAAAAGGCGCGCTTCAGCCGCGACGCCAGAACCTCCGCTAGGCCCAGCGCATCGATGAAGGCGCCGAAGAGCGAGACGTCGCCCAAGATCATGCCGAGATCGCCTCGACCGCCAACCGACGCGGCGCGCCAGGCCAGGCTCGCGACCTCGGCGTCCGCCTCCGGACCGGCGCCGCCGCCAAAGGCCTCCAGGCCGATCTGCAGGAACTCCTCGGGATGATCCGATCCGCGCGGCGCCACGCGAAAGGCCTTGCCCTCATAGACGTAGCGGCGGGCCGGCGATCCGGCCGCGATATGCTCGCGCACGACCGGAATGGTGAAATCGGCGCGCAGGCAGGTCTCGGCTCCGGCCTCGCCCTGGATCACGAACAGGCGCGAGCGCATGGCCTCGCCGGCCAGGTCGAGCAAAAGGCCCAGCGGCTGCATCACCGGCGTGTCGATCCGCGCCGCGCCCAGCGCGATGAACGGCGCGCGAATGGCCGCCATCGCTTCCGGAGGGATCGGCGGTTCGAGCATCACGCTTCGCCGTCCAGTATGGCGCGGACGCCGGCGATCAAGGCGTCCCGCGCCACGGTCACCTGGCCTGGCCGGTCCTCGCGCCATTGGCGATTGTCGCTGACGCCATTGGCCAGTTCGCGGCCGAGATCGAGATCCTTGATCGTCACCTGGCCGGCCGCGATCTCGTCGCCGCCCAGGATGACGGCGGCCGGGGACAGGCGGCGATCGGCGTATTTCATCTGGGCTCGCATGCCCGACCCGCCCAGATAGACTTCCGTGGCGATCCCCGCCGCGCGCAGCTCGGCCGCCGCGGCGAAATAGACGTCCATGGCCGCCGCATCCAGGGCCAGGATCACGACGGGTCCCCGCGTCCGGCCTTCGTCGTCCTGGCCCGACCCCGCCAGGGCCGCGGCCAGACGCGAGACCCCGAAGGAAAAGCCGGTGGCCGGCACGGACTGGCCGGTGAACCGCGCGACCAGATCGTCATAACGCCCGCCGCCCCCGACCGAACCGAATCGGACGGTCTGGCCATGCTCGTCGGTGGTTTCCGAGAGCAGCTCCGCCTCGAACACCGCGCCGGTATAATATTCCAGCCCGCGCACCACCGAGGGTTCGAACAGGGCGTGGGCCTCGCTGACACCGAGGCTCGCCAGGGCCGCGCCGATCCGGGACAGCTCCGCGACGCCCTCGTCGCCCTCGGCCGAGCCGCCGATCACATTGGCCAGCCGGTCCAGGGTCGTGGTCCGGCCGCCGCCGCCGGCTTGCACGAAAGCCAGCACCGCTTCGATCGCTGGCGCGCCCAGTAGCGCGCCTTTGGTGAAGGCGCCCGACTCGTCCCGCCGGCCCGCGCCCAGCAGCAGTTCGACCCCTTGGACGCCCAAACGGTCCAGCTTGTCGACCGCCCGCAGCACCGCCAGCTTCTGGGCCGGATCGCTGACTCCGGCGGCGGTCATCAGTCCATTGAGCAGTTTGCGGCTGTTGATCTTCAGCACGAAATCGTCGGGCCGCAGGCCCGCGGCCGAGAACCCCTCCACCGCCATGGCGATGATCTCGGCGTCGGCCTCGGGCCGGGCCGAGCCCACGGTGTCGGCGTCGCACTGGAGGAATTCCCGGTAGCGTCCGGGTCCAGGCTTTTCGTTGCGCCAGACCGTCCCGGCGGCGTAGCGGCGAAACGGCTTTTGCAGGCCGTCCCAGTTCTGGGCGGCGAAGCGGGCGAGCGGCGCGGTCAGGTCGTAGCGCAGCGCCAGCCACTGCTCGTCGTCATCCTGTAAGGCGAAGACGCCCTCGTTCGGCCGGTCCGCGTCGGGCAGGAACTTGCCGAGCGCGTCGGCATATTCGAAGGCCGGCGTCTCCAGCCGCTCGAAACCGTAGCGTTCATAGACCGCCGAGACCGCGTCCACGATGCGGCGCTCGGCGCGAAGCACCGATGCACGCTTGTCGATGAAGCCGCGCGCGGCGCGCGCCTGGGGGCGGAAGGCGTCGGTCATGCGGCGGCGCTTAGCCGATCAGGGCATTGGGGGCAAGGAAGCTTGGGCCGGGCGCCCTTTCCCAGTCGGCTCGGAAGACCCTGAATTGAAACCCCTGGAAGGCGGCCCCGCCGAAATGCAATCAGATTTTCAGTCCTGTCGCCTACCCCGGTAAAGCGGCATTAGGTAGCAAATGGGACAAAGCACCCGACCCAGTCGCGCGTTGGTTGCGGCTGATGCCAACGAGTCGCAGATTTTCCCGCCAAGCCCTTGAAAAAGCTCTTATAGAGTTCCCATATAGAACATTATGGGAACGAAATTTTGCGTTCACGATTTCACGCGGAGTCAAGAATTTTCTTTCACCGCCACTGATTCGAGAACATACACGCGCCAAGGCTGGAAAGGAGGGTCACATGCACGATAGCAGAACTGTGGCCAATCGCTTCCTGGCGCTCGCCAAGAGCCGAGGGGACACCCTCACGCCCATGCAGCTCCTAAAGCTAGTCTACATCGCTCACGGGTGGATGCTTGGCTTAGCCGGCAGGCCGCTGATCCGAGATCAAGTGCAGGCTTGGCAATACGGGCCGGTGATTCCGCCGCTGTATGATGCTTTGCGGCATTACCGGCGCGATGCCGTGACTCAATCGTTAGCCCAACCAATTGGAGATGCGCTCGACCCCCAAGAGGAGCACATGGTTGGCGAGGTCGACCGAATCTATGGGCGCCTGTCCGGTGGTCAACTATCAAACCTCACGCACGCCAAGGAAACGCCATGGGCTCTTACATATCGTAAGGGGGAATTTGGCATTCCGATTCCTGACGATATAATCAAGGCTCACTATAAGCGGTTAGCCGAGCAACGTGGTTGAGCGATAGCGGACCAACAGATACGGCATCTCTGTCAATCCCGGCGCTTCCCGCCCAAGAGCGGGAAGCGTTGGAAGCTAGCAGCGAAGGCCGAAAGTTTTCTCGGCGCGAAGAGAGATACCTCAGCTCCAATTTATCAGAGGAAGACCTAGGCCGGATTTCCCGACACAGGGACTGGGGCCGACAAGAAATATTCCGACTGGTATTCGAAATTTTAGCAATAGCGACACTGGTAGTTCTTTTCCTCGCGATGCTCGTGATTGGTGCCGTGTGGCTTTGGCACATGGTGGCGCCGCCAAAGAACCGTTGGCTTAATTCAGATCAGGTAACAATACTCCAAGACATCTTGACGGGCGGCTTGGTCGCCGGTTTGATTGGCCCGCACTTCAAAAGACGACTGGAGCGAGTTTAATCCGCTTCGCGGAGCCGCACGCTGTGCGCACCGATCGCCACCAAGACCTGAATAAAGAAGCCGGCGGAGAAGCCACCTCGACTGATTTTGTTACGGAGGTTCGCCTCCGACTCCTGCACGCCATGGGCGCCCAGCTTCTCCACCACATCCTTGTAGGTCAGATGGCGCCGGGCAATCTCAGCTTTCAGGACGCCCTTCGCCTCCGCATTCCAGTCAGTCACCGCGCCATCTCCAAAATCGACACATGCGCATCATATTCGATGCATTTGCCGTTGACAACGATGCACGACAGCATCATAATCGATGCATACGAATCGGATTCGACGACAAATGCAATCGAAAGGCCAACGTTTCCTCTTGTCAGCGAAGGCTCGCAGCCTCTCGCTGGCAAAGGTCATGCGCCTTTCCGACCAAGAGGCGTGGGAGGCTTTCAAGGCGATCCGCTGGGCGTCCACCGAGGGCGCCCCGGTTTGCCCGCGCTGCGGCTGCGTTGAGATCTACTCCCTGACCGACAACCGCCGTTTCAAATGCGCGGCCTGCCTCCACAAGTTCAGCGTGACCAGCGGAACGATCTTCGCCAGCCGCAAGATGGCCCTCCGCGACATTCTCGCGGCCATCGCCATCTTCGTGAACGGCGCCAAGGGCCACGCCGCGCTCCAACTGAGCCGCGATCTGGATTGCCAGTACAAGACCGCTTTCGTCCTGCTGCACAAGCTCCGCGAGGCGCTGGCGGCCGAGCAAGCCAAGGCCTGATTGACGGCGAAGTCGCCGTGGATGGCGCCTATTTCGGCGGTTATGTGAAGGCGGCCAACCGCCGGGAAGACCGTAAAGACCGGCGCCGGAAAATCTATCAGACCGGCAAGCGCCTGGTGGTCATCGTCGCCCGCGAGCTGAACGGCGAGACGGCCACCCATATCGCCAAGACCGAAGCCGAGGGCGTCCCGTTCGTCATGGGCCGCGTCGCCGCTGGGTCCATCGTTCACGCTGACGAAGCCAGCCATTGGGACGCGCTAGAGGCCCGCTTTCTGACGAAGCGGATCAACCACTCCGAAGCCTATTCGACCCCCGAGGCCTGCACGAACATGGCGGAGTCGTTTTTCTCCCGCCTGCGCCGCGCCGAAATCGGAACGCACCACCATATCGCCGGCAAGTATCTGGGCGCCTACGCGGCCGAAATGGGCTGGCGGGAAGATCACCGCCGCATCAGCAACGGCGAGCAATATCTAGCCTGCACGGCGGCGGCGCTGACGCACCCGGTTTCGCGTCAATGGAAGGGGTATTGGCAACGCGCCGCCGCCTAGCCACGACTACCAGCTGAGTTGACGATTTATGTTCAGCCAGACCCAATCAAGAGACACACTGCGGAAGAACGCGTGCCAGTTGGTCGGTGCGAGGAAACCCATCCGTCCCGATGGATCACGCCAGACCGGAACGACAGTTCCGGCTAGCCCCGCCGCGCTTGAGCGTCGTTGGATTTCCGCCGCCGCTTGCTGTTGGGCGCTGATTGGACGACGAGCAAACTCATCGTCCAAAGGGCAGATGATGAGATCAATTCCCTGCTCACGAACGTGAGCTACTTTTAGAACAGTCATAGCTTTTGGTTCCTTGGCCAGTGGCCAGAAGGGGGAACCGGGGCTTGACAAATCGATCGCAGGCGCCTTTTGTCCTGCTGTAGATGACCGTTTCCTGCGACCCCGGCTAAGGATTTGCAGGGAACCCTAGACTTAGAAGACGCCGGAGTTAGCTGCTCCGGCGTTTTCGCCATTTAGGGCTTAGCCAACATTGACGCTACGGCGCCGCCTGTATTTGAGTCAAGGTGCCTGCGCCCCAATATCTAGGGGATATTCGGGAACAAAATGATTCCACATCTATTAGTGGTGACCTCATAAAGACATCCTTATGTCTTTTTGAGGTCACCACGTTGGGCTGTCCGAAACCCTCACGACGCCGCTCAGGTCGTCCAGTGTGAGGTGAAGACTACAGCATATGGACTTGTACGCCTGACGATCTGTTAGGCCGTGCAGGGCTGCGATGGCGCGGGCCAGTTCCACCGCCGTCTTAGGTTCGTTCGCGGCTCTCAGGACATCGAGAGCGTCCCGCATCCATTTGCTTCCCTTTCCCCTGTATGGCCGCTTCGGCTTGATCGCCGACAGGTCTTCGTCCGGGCTGAACATGCGAATAACGGCGGCGAGGTGCACGAGATCATCCCCGACGTACTCACCCGTCTCAGCTATTCCCAGCGTTCGAGCGTAGCGGCGCTTTAGACCGCACATCAATTGGTTTTGGATCATGGGGCAATTTACCCCCGGACCCCCAAAAGAGGGCGTCTCGGTTAGTCCCGTTTGCTACCTAATGCCGCGGTAAAGCCTCGTTTACCCCGTCGGCGTTAACCTTGCGGTCAGGCCTGGGCCTGCTCGACCGAAAGGAATCCCGATGTCCTGCGATGTCGCTGTCGCCGCTTTCCTGATGTTCGCCTCGGCCGGGCCGGGCGCGCCGCCCCAGATGACCTTCGCCGTGGCCGCGCCGCCGTCGGTGGCCAAGGAGCCGCTGTTCGCCGACATCGTTCGGCGCGCTGGCCGCCTGAAGTCCGAGGTCGAGACCTACCGCAAGACGGTCGGCGCCTCGCCCGCGGCGAGGGACCTGCCCCGCTTCGACGCCTTCCGCGCCGAGATCGGTGAATTGGCCACGCTCGACCAGCAGGGTCACGAACTCCTGAAAGCGCGCGGGGCGACCGACGATCTCAAATGCATCCTGCACGGCATCTCCCAGGACCTGGGGGTCAAGCTGGCGGCCGTGGCGGCCGCCAAGAGCGGCCATGACCAGGACATGGCGCTGCGCGACATGGCTTACCTGCTCAATGACAATGTCGAGGTGATCACGGCGCCGCCTCAGCCGGCGGCCTGATCTCAGGCGCCGGCCGCGTCCGGCGCGGACTTGCGCACGGCGTCGATGACGATCGACTCGGTCAGGATCTGCGGCAGGACCTCGGCCTCGCCGCCCTTTGAGCCGTACATCAGATAGAGCGGCACGCCCGCGCGGCCGTGCTCGGCCAGGGCCTGGGCGATGACCGCATCGCGATTGGTCCAGTCGCCCTTCAGATAGGCCACGCCGGCCTTGTGGAAAGCGTCGGCGACGCGGCGCCCCGACAGGGCGATCTTGTCATTGACCTGGCAGGTCACGCACCAGGCGGCGGTGAAATTGATGAATACCGGCCGGCCTTGCGCCCGCAGCTCGGCCAGCCGCGTCGGCGAGAACGGCTCCGAGCCCAGCTCGCCTGGCGCGGCCGACGGAGCAGCGGCGGCCTGGGCGGAGGTCGGAACGCCAGGCTGGGGCCACAGCGCGGCGGCGAGGGCCAAGGCCAGGGCCGCCGCGGCCGTGCCGAAGGTGAGAGCCGATCGGCCGCCCTCGATCCGGCGGCGCTGGGCCACGCCATAGAGCCAGCCCGCGAAACCGGTCAACACCGCGCCGGCCAGGAGCCCGGCAAGGCCGAGCGAGCCGGCTTGCTGGCTGAACACCCAGACCAGCCAGGCCGCGGTGGCGTACATCGGAAAAGCCAGCACCTTGCGCAGCCCGTCCATCCAGGCGCCCGGCCGAGGCAGGAGGGTCAGCAGGCGCGGCGAAAAGGCCAGGGCGGTAAATGGCGCGGCAAGGCCAAGCCCCAGGGCGGCGAAGATGGAAAGCGCGATGATGGGGCCTTGGGTCAGCGCGTAACCGATCGCCGGAGCCATGAACGGCGCGGTGCAGGGCGCCGCGACCGCCACCGCCAACGCGCCGGTGATCGCGGCCCCGAGCGCGCCGCCGGGATCGGACGCGCCGGCCTGGCCGGCCGCCGCCTGCAGCCCGGCCCCGACCTCGAACAGGCCGGATAGATTGAGCGCCACCAGAAGCATCACCAGGGCCAGGCTCGCGACCACGGCCGGCGATTGCAGTTGGAACCCCCACCCGACGGCTTGCCCGGCCGCGCGGGCCGCGATCAAGGCGCCGGCCAGGGCGAGGAACGCCGCCACCGTCCCGCCCATGAAGGCCAGGCCCTGGACACGCGCGTCCTTCGGACGATGCGCGTGGCCGGCGAACGCCGCCGCCTTCATCGACAGCACCGGAAAGACGCAGGGCATGAGATTGAGGATCAGACCGCCCAGAAAGGCGAAGCCGATCGCCGTGACGAGCTGGACCGGCCCGGCGGCTGGACGCGGCGGACCCAAGCCGCCCGCACCCGGCAGTGGCGCGCCCGGCGCGGCGGAGACCTCATAGGCCTTGCCGCCGAAGGCGAGCACGCCCTGCAGCATCGCCGGCGGCTTGCCCGATTTGAACGCCTGGCCGGGGACCAGGGCCAGGGTGAGCCCATCCGGGCCCCGATCCACGGTCTGGGGGCTGGGCTGGTCGATCGTCGACGGATCATAAGGGTAGAAATAGGCGTCGCTGAAATCGCCGCCCTTGACCGCCGGCCCGACTAGGCCGAGGCGCAGGCTGGCGGCCGAGGCGGTGACGACTGCGGTCAGGCCGGCCGGCGTGGGCGCCGCCGCCAAGGCGCCCGAAATCGCGGAAGCCCATTTGGGGTCGGGCGCGCCCGGCGCGGCCGTGACCGGCAGGTCCAGGTTCAGCATGGCGTCCTCGGGAACGCACACATCCTTGCAGACCAGGAAGGCCGCGTGGGCCTTCAACACGGCACTCCGGCCGGCGACCGCGCTGGCCGGGACCGTGATCGCCACCGGCAGCAGCACCTCGCCGGTATAGCCATAGTCCATCAAGGGCCCGATCTTGAGCCGCTGGGGCGTCGGCCAGACGATCGCGCCCGCGCGCCAGCCCGTGGGCAAGGTCCAGTCCAGCGTTACCGGTTGGCCGGAATCACCCGGATTGCGCCAATAGGTGTGCCAGCCCGGCTGGATCTTCTGCCGCAACGCGACGTGAACGACCTGACCCGGCGCGACCGAGGTCCGATCCGCCACCAGCTCGGCCTCGATATGGCCCGTGTTCACCGCCGCCGCCCAAACGGGCGCGGCGGTCGACAGCAGCGCGGCGAAAGCCGCGGCGGCGATGGAGATCAGCCTTTTGTGCAGTGCGATCGAGCTCACGGCGCACAGCTATACACCCGCCGATACGGCTTCAAGGCCCCGGGGCCGCCCAGGCCTCGACATTCCCCGCGAACTCCGCATCATCCGCTCCTCGCTGAACGGAGCGCTCATGCCCGCCTATTTTGACGAAATTGAAATCGGCCAGGTGGTCTCGCTAGGCGCGATGGCCTTGAACGAGCGGGTGCTGGATGAATTCATCGCCGCGTTCGCGCCGACCTGGGACCCCAGCCTCGGCGCCCCGGACGCCCTCACCTACGCGATCTGGTCCCGACTGGACGGGCAGGCCGCCGCGGACTGGCCCCAGACCAAGCGGCTGGCCGTGGACGCGTTGCGCTGGGCGCGCAACCCGCCGGTGGGCGAGTTGCTGCGCGGCCGCATGACCGTGCTGGGCAAGGATCCCGTGGGGGAATCCAAGGGGCTGATCATCGCCCAGCATGACCTTCTGGACGAGGCTGGCCGGTTGGTCTTTTCCTGCCTCACCCGCAGCGTCTTCGCTTGTCGCGAGGATTGACCCCGCTCTAAACATCTAGAATCGATCACGTTGATGATTTTGGATTGAATCAATCCAAAATCATCATGATCTAGGCGTGGCCCGCGGCCGGCGCGGCGATGGCCTGGCGCAGGCTGGTTTCCACGATCAACCGCTCGAAGCCGGCCAACGAGACCAGGTGGGCGTAGATCTGGCCAAGGGCGCCGGACTTGGCGAGTTCGGCCAGTTTAGCGGCCGGCAAAGCCTTCAACCGGTCCTCGGACACCGCGAAATACTCCGCGATCAGTTGCGGAGCGCCTTCCGAGCCGTCCGCCAGCCGGGGCGTGAAGGTGGTCTGTTTGGATTCGAACAGGTCCAGCGCCTTCAGCTCGTTGACGAAGAGCTCCGTCCGCTGACGATCGGCATCGAAGGCGCCGCAGAAATCGATGCAGTTCTTGGTGTACTGGCTGGGCTGGCCGTTCTCGAACAGCATCAGATCGGCATTGGTCTCGACGAACAGGTCCGCCCCCCGATCGATACAGATCATCAGGCGGTTCTGTGCATCGTCCTTGGCCACCACGAACGGATAGCGGCGGATGAAGGCCGGAATATAGGCGCCGGGCCGATAGAGGCCGTCTTCAGTGATAAACAGGTTCTCGCCCGAATTGATCGCCATCACGGCCAGCGGCGCATAGTTGGTCCCGCCGAAGATGATCGGATAGCTTAGCGCCGCGGGCCCGAACTCCGGCACATGCAGCGGCACGAAATGCTGTTTGGCGGCGAAGTTGAACGGCCGGTCGGTCGTGCGCAGCCCGAGGCGTTCATGTTTACGAACATCCAGCGGTTCAGGGTTCCTGTAGAATAGAACCTGACCTTCAAGCTGGGGAGGGGCGAGGGTGGACGTCACCATGGTATTCCTGATCGAAAGGGGGCGGCGCCCGGATGGGACGGGCGGGCGGATGGCCGGCTTCTAGCGGATCAAGACGCCACGGGCAAATGGAGCGGCGTGGGATATGGCCAGCCGTTTTCCTGGAGCGATCGCAATCCCCCGCGCGCGGTGTGACCGCGATCAAGCACGGCAAACCTTCATGAGCTGATCGGTCTCGACGACCGACGCGCTTACGCCGGCCTGGGCGCCGTCAGCGTGCTGTAGAGATCCGGCCGGCGGTCGCGGAAGAACCCCCAGGCGGCGCGGTGGGTCGCGAGGAAGTCCAGATCGAAGCTGGCCAGCGCCACGCCCTGCTCGTCCCGGTTCAGGTCCGCGACCAGGTCGCCGCGATGGTCGGCGATGAAGCTGGAGCCATAGAACCGTTGGCCGCCGCCGGGATAGCCGTCCCAGGCCTCGAACCCGGTGCGGTTGGCCCCGACCACCGGTATGACGTTGGAGACCGCGTGGCCCTGCATGGCGCGGCGCCAGGGCGCGGCGGTGTCCAGGCTGGGATCGTGTGGCTCGGAGCCGATGGCGGTCGGATAGAACAGCACCTCGGCGCCCATCATCGCCATGGCCCGGGCGCTTTCGGGGAACCACTGATCCCAGCAGATGCCGACGCCCAGCCGCCCGAACCGCGTGTCCCAGACCCGAAACCCGGTGTCGCCGGGCCGGAAATAGTATTTCTCCTGGTAGCCGGGACCATCGGGGACATGACTCTTTCGGTAGACGCCCATCGGCGAGCCGTCGGCGTCGAGCATGACCAGGCTGTTGAAATAGTGCGGTCCCTCGCGCTCGAAGATCGAGACCGGCAGGACCACGCCCAGTTCCGCCGCCACCGGCGCCAGGGCGGTGACGCAGGGATGGATGCGCCAGGGGTAAGCGGTCGCGAACCAGCGCTCTTCCTGGGCGACGCAGAAATACGGCCCCTGGAACAGTTCGGACGGCAGGATGACCTGCGCGCCCCCCCCCGCCGCCTGGCGGACCAGGTCGATGGTGTGGGCGATATTGGCTCCCATATCGCCCGTATAGGCGCTTTGCAGGGCGGCGACGGTGATCTGGCGGGTCATGCCGGCTCCTGCTGGGTGATGCAGTGGAATGAGCCGCCGCCCGTCAGCAGCGCGCGGGAGGGCAGGCCGATCACTTCGCGCCCTGGAAATAGTGCGCCCAGAGCCTCCAGGGCGAAGGCGCCGGCCCGATCGTCGTAGATCGGCGCGATCACGGCGCCGTTGGCGATCAGGAAGTTCATATGGGAAGCCGGAACCACTTCGCCATCCTCATCCAGGGTGCGGCCGGGCGAGGGGATCCGCATCACCCGGAGCGGCGTCCCGCGCGCATCGCTCATGCCCGCCAGGGCCCTGGCCGCGGCGTCATAGGCCGCGGCGTTGGGGTCGTCGCGGCCGAAGGCGATCGGGCAGGCGACGACGCCTGGCGCGATGAACCGGGCCAGATTGTCGACATGACCGTCGGTATGGTCGTTCAGGAGGCCGTCGCTGAGCCACAGCACCTTCCTGGCGCCCAGGGCGGCCCCAAGCGCCGTCTCGGCCGCCGCCTCGGTCCAGCCGGGATTGCGGTTGGGGTTGAGCAGGCACTGGCGCGTGGTCAGCACCGTGCCGAAGCCGTCGTGGTCGAGGGCGCCGCCTTCCAGGACGATGTCGTGGGCCTCGAGCGGCGTCTTGGCCGCGTCCGCGATCTGGCCAGCCACCGTATCGTCGCCTTCGAGGATGTACTTGCCGCCCCAGCCGTTGAACCGGAAGCCGGCGGCCCGGTCCGCGCCATCGCGACGAACGAAGATCGGACCGGTGTCGCGCAGCCAGATATCGCCGAACCGGCCCTGGACGAACTCAACGCCCGCGACGCCCGACAGCAGCGCGCGCGCCGCGGCCTCCGCCGCCTCGCCGCACACCATCAGCCGCACGGTCTCTCCGCCAGGACCAGCCAACGCGCGCGCCAGCGCGCCCGCTTCGGCCTGGGCCTGTGCGAGATCGTCCTCCCAAAGCGCCTCGTGGCTGGGAAAGCCCAGCCATACGGCGCGGTGAGCCGACCACTCGGCGGGGACCAGGATGTTCATGGGGCGTGCTTAGTCACTGGAGACGGTCATGAAAAGGGCGACGTCGCGTACAAGGCCGCCCCGATCATGGGTCGCGGTTAGGACGAAGCGGGTCGCTAGAACTCGGTCTTCAAGGTCACATAGGCCGTGGTCGGAGCACCGATATAGCTGTGGGAGCCAGCGCCGCCCGACGCGGGATCGCCCGTTCCGTCTTGGGAGCGAGCAAAAAGGGCGACAGCAAAAGAGAAGAGCCCGGCTTTTGAGGGCCGGGCTCTGTGAGGTTGGGTTCAGGCTTGGAGCCTGAAGCCGGATCAGAAGTTGATGGAGATGGTGGAGCGTCGGTTGAGGGGCTCCTTGACGCCGTCGGGGGTCTGGACGGCGAGGTCGGTCTTGCCCTTCCAGTCGACGTTCATGACGCTCTGGGGCACGCCCAGCCCGACCATGGCGTCGGCCACCGCCTTGGCGCGGCGTTCCGAGAGACGCAGGTTGTACTTGACGCCGCCGGAG
>DATAYD010000125.1:0-17648 GCA_036272715.1 Caulobacteraceae bacterium
CTGGCCCGGAAAGGCCGGCTGCTGACCCGCGGCGGCCGGGCCGTCCTTGAAATCCTGGGCCTCGGCGGAGACCGCCAGGGCGAGCGAAAGCATGAGCGCCGCGCAGGCGGCCGAGGGCTGGGGCACGAACGATCTCCGCAAACCCTATAAGAAGGCCCGCTCGGCAAGATTGTTCCGTTTCAACCAGGCGCGTTTTGCTTGCAAAGATGAAACATTCCCGTGGGTTGGGGATATATAGGCGGTTATGACGCCAATTTCTCCTGGCCTAGGAACCGCGACGTTCCTCTGGCCGGGAAACACAAAACGCCGCCGGCCTCGCGGCCGACGGCGCTGCGCGATCTGGTGGTTGCGCCGATCAGGCGGTCGCGGCGCCCTGTTTGCGGCGTGCGCCGCGCATCGAAGCGCCGATCCCGCCGAAGCCCAGCAGCATCACCGCCCAGGTGGCGGGTTCCGGCACGCCGCCAACTTCGAGCGAGTTGGTGCTGCTGCTCAGGATCACCGACGTCACCTTGTCGTCGAAGGTGAAGGTGAAGACGCCATTGGTGTAGGGCGAGGTCTGGTTGCCCGAGCCGATGCCGTGCGCGGCGGCGTTGGTGATGCCGAGCAGGACGTCGCCGTCATAGCTGGTCGCGCCCGGGCCGCCGAAGGCGATGGTGTTGTAGTCGTCGAGCGAGCCGACATAGAGCTTGTACTCGGTGACGCCGGGGCCCAGGTCGATGGTCGCCGAGCCGCCGCCGAGGATGCTCAGATATTCGGCCGTGTCCGCGCCGCCGATCAGTTCCGGCGCGGCGCCTTGGCTGTTGGAGCCGGTTTGCTGGATGAAACCCGCGCCGGTGTAGGATGCGGGCGTCAGAAGCGTGATCGACGACGCGCCCAGCGGGGTGAACGTCACGGTGTCGGTGGCTTGCGCCGCACCCGCCATCAGGGCGAACACGCTCGCCGCTGTAACTGCTTTCAAGAGCACTTTGATCTCCCAGAATTCGAAAGGATGACAGGCCCGCTGTCACGGAGGACGCCACTGGAGGATCAAGAACAACGTTCGACCAAACTGTGCGAATCCATTCCCTATTTGAGGGATCGAGATTCATTGTTTGAACGAATGAATCCCGCGCCGCGCGATATTTGCACTGCGTCCGTTGAGTCGATCATAGCCGTCTGAGGGGTTCGCGCTTATCACCGCTTGCAAGCGGTGTATCCTTCGACGGTTCACGCGGCCGGCTATGGTCGAACAAAACACGCCAAAGCGACGGGGAGGCCCTGGGCATGGACACCAAGACCTATGAGAGCTTCGGCCTGCATCTGTCGTTGACCGATGTCGATCCGACGCGAGGGGTGAACGGCCGCGCCAACCGGGAAATCCAGAACGCGCTCTCGACCCCCGCCGACCGGCAGTACAATCCCGGTCCCGAGGCGTTCGAGGACGCGCCGCGCGGCGCGGTGAGCCCGTACAGCCATAAGGGGCGGTCACAACTATCCGTTCCTGATCCGCAGCACGCCCCGAAAGCCGATCCGGGTGTGGATGCAGAGCGGCGCCAACGACGCCGATTCCCTGCGCTGGCTCTGGGCGCCGGCGTCTTGACGGCCTTGGCCGGGCGGATTTCGAGGCGGCTGTCGGAGGGAACCCTCATCGTCCTGGCCAGGCTCGTCCGTCAACATGATCGGACCAGGACAGGCTGGCGAGGTTCGTGTCCATGGAGCGCCAGGACGAGCCCGGCGGTGACGGATACAGATGGATTTCCTACCCTAAGAACCGTTCCAGCACGTTCTTGGTGATCCGTGTCACGAACGGGTCTCCGGCCGCCAGGCCGTGGGCCCATTCGGTCGTGCCGGCGTTGAACACCTCGCCCGCGCCACGCTTGAACGCGGCCAGGACCGCGTGGCCGCGCAGGACGCGGGCCTGGGCCGCGGGGCCGGGGGAGCCGAAGGCGATTTCGGCGACCACGTCCAATCGTTCGGGCGGGATCAGCGGGCGGTAGGGACTGGGCGCCTCGGCGAAGCTGGCGGGGGTCAGGGCGATGATTTCCAGGGTTTCCGGCACGCCCAGGCGCGGCAGGGGCGCCGGCAGGCCTTCCTCGTCGAAGGTGATCGGACAACCGTCGTTCTCGTAGCCGACCAGCGGGACCTCATCGCCGAACACGTCGCCATAATAGAGGTCGCAGCCCGCCAGCGCCCAGTGGTTGGGCCGGTAGACGGTATAGCCGCCCTGCCCGCGCGCGGCGCAGAGGCCCAGGCGATGATAGCCGCCAAAGATGAAGCTGAGGCCGGTGGTCGAGGCCTCCGGCCGGCCGAACGCCGGATGGGACCACAGATGCGCGCCGTCCTTCGGCGCCGCCTCGGCGCGGGGATCGGCCTCGAAGCCCTTCCACTTGTGGCAGATCAGGGTCTGGCCGTCGTCTTCCCAGCGCACTTTCCAGAAGGCGGTGTTGCCGGAGAAGATCGCCAGCCGCCCGCCGCGGTCCAGGAAGGCGTCGATCCCTTCGCGCTGCGGTCCCGACCAGTATTCGCTGTGCCCGACCAGGACCACGACGTCATAGGGATCCAGGGCCGCCGGATCCATGTCGAGATCGCGGTCGGTCAGGTAGTCGAGGGCGAGGCCCTCGGCCTCGGCCCAGCGGACGAAGGCATGCTCCCACTTGTTCAGGAAGCCGGCCGAGCCGTCATAGGGGCTCTGGCCGTTGGCGCGCGACCAGGCCGGATCGGCGCCGGCCCAGCTACGCTCCTGGAAGCCGCGCTTCTTGAGATTGACCAGGCGCGGCAGTTCGGGCGGCGGCGCCAGGAGCAGGGGCGGAAACGGCCGCTGGGTCGAAAGCACGCCCAACGCCCCGGCCATGGCCTCCGGCAGGGCCAGGCGCCGGCTCATCAGCGCGCCGACGTCGCAATAGGCGCTGCGCCCGCCCCAGTAATTATAGGCGTGCAGGGTGTTGGTCGCCAGGACCAGGACCATCCTGGAGCCGGCCTTGCCGGATGGCGCCCGTACACAGATGAAATGATGCGCGGCCTCGCCCTTGGCGTCGGTCAGGACGATGTCGTGATAACCCGCCGCCCAGTCCGCGCCGACCGTGACCTCGGCCGCGGCCGGCCAGCCGCAGCCGTTGCGATCGGCTTCGTCCGGTGTCGGATGATCACCGACGTTGAGCGGCGCCTCGAACACCACCCGCCGTTCAGCGCCCACCCGGGCGATCTGCAGCCGGCAATGGGGCAGGGTGGAGGAGGCGTGGAGCGTGAAGGCCTCGCCGGGGCGAAGGCTCACGCGATCAGTGTAACAGGCCGGCATGAGGACTTCCGTGGCTGGAAGCGAGGACCATGCCACAGGGTCCGGAAAATCAACACCGGCCGTGGTGCTCGGAAGCGGCGCCCGGTTGCGCTACCCAGCCCCGATTTCCATGCCTATCCTGTCATTCGAGCGGCGGGTTCCGCGCAGTCGGAGAGATGGGGCATGGCGAGTTTTTCGGCGTCGGAGGCGGCGCTGACCGGCTTCCGGATCGTACGGGAGCGGCCAAAGGCCGTCGCGACCTGGGCCGTGATCCAGTTCGTGATCAGCCTGGGCTTCGCCTATGGGATGGTGGCCATGGCCGGACCGGCCCTGGCCAGCCTGAACGCCCTGGGCGGCCAGCCGGCCCACGACCCGGCCCAGACCCTGGCTTTGTTTCGCCAGTTGGCGCCGTTCTATCTGAGCCTCGTGGTGTTTTCGCTGATCTTCTATCCGATGCTCTATTCGACCATGAACCGCGTGGTGCTGCGGCCGGCCGAGGAGGGGATCGGCTATATCCGGCTGGGCGCGGACGAGGTTCGCCAGTTGGGGCTGTTCCTGCTGGTCGCCGCGATCGGACTGGCGGCCTATATCGCCCTGTTCGTGGTCATCGTCGTGATCGCGGCGGCGCTGGGGGCGGTGTTTGGCGGCGGTGGGAAGACCGCGGCCTATATGGTCGTCGGGCTGGTCGCCGTGCTGCTTGGCTTCATCGCGATCGGGGGGTGGATCTATGTCTGGGTTCGGCTTTCGCTCGCCTCCCCGCTGACCTTCGCGACGCGGCGGGTGAACCTGTTTGGTTCCTGGCGGATGACGCGGGGCCTGTTCTGGCCGCTGTTCGGCGCCTATGCGGTGGCGGTGATCCTGGCGATCATCGTCTCCCTGCTGACCGTGGTGATCTCGATGGCCGTGGCGGCGGTGGCCGGCGGCGGGACCGGTGGGCTCGGCGCGATCCTGCATCCCGATATGAGTTCGGTCGCGGTCTATATGACGCCCGGACGGGTGGTCAGCCTGGCGATCGGCGCGGTGTCGTCGGCCCTGGTCTGGCCGGTGCTGCTGACCCCCGCGGCGTCGATCTACCGGTCGCTGAACGGCGCGGGCGATCAGTACGACGCCGCGGCGGCGTTCGACTGAGGTTTTTGAGCGACCTCAGTTCGGCGGCGCGTCTGCGGACTGCTGGCGGCGGGAGGTCATGCCGGCGGCGGCGGCGTCTTCCTGGACCTGCTGGTCGACGGTCGCGGTGGAGGACGGCGCGGCCGCGGCGGTGGACACCGGGGCGAGCGGTTTCGCGGACGGCGCCGGCTTCGCGGGCTCGCTCTCGGCCAATTTGGGCAGGGGCGCCGGGATCGCCGTCTCGGCGGGCGCCTCGTCGTGATGGCGCCCATGGCCGGGATTCAGGAAGACCAGAACGCCCAAGGTCGCCGCGACGCCCGCCAGGAAGCCGAGCACAGCCCAGCCGAGGGCGTTCGATCCCCGCGAGCCGTCCGCCATAATGTCCCCCAAACGTCAGATCAGGTCCCGTACCAAGTTCTAGTCGGTCCGACGTCGAGATGCACGAAATTAGAGAAGGGGTAGTAACCGACCCCGCCGCGACCCAGGCTGATCGCCGAGGCGTGCAGGCGCGAGAGGTCCACATCGGCCAGCCGGACATCGATGGCCAGGCCCTCGGTGTGCAGGCTCTTCTTGGCGACCTCGGCGCTGCGCTCGTGCAGCATCTCGTTGGTCTTGGGCGAACGGTAACCGGAGATGACCTGGAAGCGCTGTTTGGTCTCGGTGCGGGCGTTCACGGCGTCCAGGAGGTCGAGCAGCTTGGGATCGATCGGATAGACGTCGCCGGTGCGATGGTCGCGCAACAGGTTGTTAACGGCGTCCAGCACGTCGGGGATGTAGTCGCCGCCTTCCCAATAGACGCCCTCCATCGACTCGCCGGTATGGAGGTTGTTCAGGGAGACACAGCGTGTCTCGGCGTTGGTCAGCGGCTCGGCCCATCCCAGGCTCGGCGCCGCGGCCCCCAAGACAGCCGCGCCAAGGCCCATTTGCAGTAGACGTCGTCGTTGCAACAAAACCACACCACCCCAAAAAAGGGGCCCCCCTCGCCAACCACGCGAGGAAAACAGCCTAACCCTAACGGAAGGTCAAGCGCCGGTGCGGCTGGCTGCGGCGATACGCTGCATAAGGGCGTGGTCCCAATCGTAGGGATCGCTACGGAAATTGGCGGCGCCGTCGGGACCGACATAGGCGGTCCAGTAGAGCAGGAATACTGATATCGGCCGGCCGAGCGAAGCGCGGACCGTGTCTCCGTTGTCGATCGCCGAATCGATCGCGTCCGGCGTCCATTTAGCGTCGCCATCGAACACCGCCTTGGCCAGTACAACCGGGTGCTCGAGCCGGACGCAGCCATGGCTCACCATGCGGGCATAGCGGCCAAAGGCGCCGTGACTGGGGGTGTCGTGCAGATAGACCCCATATTTGTTGGCGAAGTCGAACTTGACGTGACCCAGGGCGGCCTTGTCGCCAGCCTTCTGCTGGATGCGGGTGCCCCCGTCCGGGGTCTTGATCACGATATAGTCATTGCGCGCGAAAAAACCGGGATGGGCCCGTTCTTTTGGCCACAGCTCCTTGGTCGCGATGGTCGATGGGACATTCCAGGGCGGATTGAACACCACGCTATGGATCGTCGATTGCAGCATCGGGGTCATGTCGTCGGGGCGGCCGGTGACCGCGCGCATCGACAGCGTCGGGGTGTCGTTGTGAAACACGGTCAGCACCGCCGCGGCGATATTGACCTGGATCCGGTCGGCCGGCAGCTCTGCCGGCAGCCAGCGCCAGCGCTCCATATTGGCGATGATCTGGCCGACGCGCTCGCTGACCGGCGTATTGAGCGCGGTCAGGGTCTGTTTGCCCAGCACGCCGTTGGGTTCCAGCCCAAAGCGTTTCTGCGCGCGCTCGAGGGCCTCGACCAGCGCCGCGTCCATCACCGGGGGGCCGGTCGGCGACACGGTCGTGTCCTCGGCGGCCAGGCGGGCGCGCAGGGCGTGGACACGCGGGTCGTGCTCGCCCGGCTTCAGGTCGGGACCCTCGGGGATCACGCCCCATCCGCCCTTCTGGGCGATGCCGCGATAGGTGGCCAGGGCGCCGCGCAAGGCCTCATAGCCGGTATAGGGCGGGGGCAAGGCATCCAGCCAAGCGGACAGGCGATCCTGGGCGACGGCCTGGTCGAAATCAGGCGTGGGGTCATAGGGGGCGGGGCGCAGGCCCCATTCATAAAGATAGTCGCTGTCCGCCAGCCGCCCGCCATGGACCGCCAGGGCGTAGCGCAGGGTCGCGGCGACCAGCTTGTCCTGGCCGGCGCGCCGGGCGGCGGGGTCATGCGATTGCAGCAGGTCGTCCAGGCCGGGGACCACGAACTGGTCGTGCTCGAAGCCGTGGGTTTCGGCCTGGTCCAGGGTCTTGCGGAGCAGGGCGACCTGTTCGGGCCGCAGGCTCGCCGCCATTCGCGACGCCGACGGGCCCGAAGGCGGTGGCGGCGGTGGCGGTGGCGCGACGACGGGAGACGGCGCCGGCGCCGGGATGGCGTTCTGGGCCAGGGTGAAGCCCTGCAGCAAAAGGCCGGCGCCCGCCAAAACGCCCACGACCGCCCAAGGGCGGATCCGATGCAGGCTCCACCCGCTCCTCGTCCGTTGCGGTTGGTCTGGGTCCCCCATGATTGGCGGCGACATAAGATCCCTCATCCTCTGGAGGGGCGGCCCAATGGCCTGTCTCCATCCCCCATATTGGGGGTGGGTACGTCGCCGGCGAAGGGGTGGATCAATTCAAATCACACGAATAGCTCAGGTGCGGCTTTTTCGCATCAATTCGACGCGCCGGCGCCACAGTGCGGCCGCGCGCTTGGCCCAGATCTTCGCCCGCCTTCCGCGGAGCGCGGCTCCGTCCTCGCGCTTGGAGCCCCACGACCTAACGGGCATCGTGAAAACCTGTTCCAAGACCAAAACGATGCAGGGCGACTCCACGGAACCGCGCCGCGCGGCGCTCGTTGGTGTGCCATCGCCGCCGTCTCGGATTCGCCAAGGATCCGGTTTATGAAATGGCGCGTGCAATCGGACGCCGTGACGTGTCGGCGCGAGGACAGGGCTTTCGATGACCAATCCGCTGCTGCAGCTCTCCGACGCCGGTCAGGCCGTCTGGCTCGACTTCATCGAACGCAAGATCCTGGAGGACGGCGCGTTCAAGAAACTGATCGATCAGGACGGGCTGAAGGGCGTCACCTCCAACCCCTCGATCTTCGAAAAGGCGATCGGCGAGAGCGACGCCTATGACGCGCCGCTGAAGGCGTTCGTCGAGAAGACCGACGGGGAGACGGCGACGGTGTTCGAGCACCTGGCCATCGCCGACATCCAGGCCGCCGCCGACCAGCTACGCGGCGTCCACGACCGGCTGCGGGGCCAGGACGGCTTCGTCAGCCTGGAGGTCTCGCCCTATCTGGCCAACGACACCGAGGCGACCGTGGCCGAGGCCCGCAAGCTATGGAAGGCGGTCGGACGGCCCAACCTGATGGTCAAGGTGCCGGGGACCAAGGCCGGCGTTCCGGCGATCCGGCGGTTGATCTCGGAAGGGATCAATATCAACGTCACCCTGCTGTTCGGCCTGGACGCCTATCGGGCGGTGGCCGAGGCCTATATGGCCGGGCTGGAGGATCGCAAGGCCGGGGGCGGGGACATCGGCCGGCTCGCCAGCGTGGCCAGCTTCTTCGTCAGCCGGATCGACAGCCAGATCGACGGGGCGATCGACAAGCGCCTGGCGGCCGGCGCGGCGGACGCCGCCGACCTGCGGCGGGTGCGCGGCCAGGTAGCGATCGCCAACGCCAAGATCGCCTATCAGCATTATCTGGAGATGATCGAGACGCCGCGCTGGAAGGCGCTGGTCGCCGCCGGCGCCAAGCCCCAGCGCCTGCTGTGGGCCTCCACCGGGACCAAGAACCCCGACTATTCGGACGTACTCTATGTCGAGACCCTGATCGGGCCGGACACGGTCAACACCATGCCGCCCAAGACCATGGACGCCTTCCGCGATCACGGGACGGTGCGTCGGAGCCTGACCGAGAATGTCGACCAGGCCAAGGCGGTGCTGGCCCTGACCGAGACGCTCGGCCTGGACCTGGACGGCGTCACCGCGCGGCTGGTCGAGGACGGGGTCAAGCAGTTCGCCGACGCGGCCGACAAGCTCTATGGCGCGGTGGCCGGCAAGCGGATCAAGGCGCTGGGCGAGAAGCTGAACCATCAGGCCATCGTCCTGCCGGACGACCTGAAGGCCAAGGTCAAGGACGGGGCCGAAAGGGCCCGCGCCGAGGGCTGGGCGCGGCGGATGTGGAGCGGCGACGCCAGCCTCTGGACTGGCGCGGACGAGGCCAAGTGGCTCGGCTGGCTGCCGGCGGCGCTCGGCGAACAGGTCGACCTGGCCGCGCTGGAGGCCTTCGCCAAGGACGTGCGCGAGGCCGGGTTCATCCACGCCCTCCTGCTCGGCATGGGCGGCTCCAGCCTCGGCCCCGAGGTGCTGGCCGAGACCTTCGGCTTGCGGCCGGGCCATCCCAAGCTGCTGGTGCTGGATTCCACCGACCCGGCCCAGATCGCCCGCATCGAGGCTCAGATCGATCCGGCGCGGACGCTGTTCATCGTCTCCAGCAAATCCGGCGCGACCCTGGAGCCGGACATCCTGCACGCCTATTTCATGGAGCGCGTCGAGGCCAGGCTGGGCGCCGGCAAGGGCGGTCCGAACTTCGTCGCCGTGACCGATCCGGGCTCCAAGCTGGAGGCCACGGCCAAGGATCAGCGGTTCCGCAAGGTGTTCCTGGGCGATCCGGCGATCGGCGGGCGCTATTCGGTGCTGTCCAATTTCGGCATGGTCCCGGGCGCCGCGGCGGGCGTCGACGTGCGCGCCTTCCTGGCCAGCGCCAAGCTGATGGCCGACGCTTGCGGCCCCAATGCGCCGCCCGAGGCCAATCCCGGGGTCGAGCTGGGCCTGGTCCTGGGCGCGGCCGCCGTGGCGGGCCGCGACAAGGTCACCATCCTCGCCTCCCACGGCCTGACCGATGTCGGCGCGTGGCTGGAACAGCTTCTGGCTGAATCCACCGGCAAGCATGGCAAGGGCATCGTACCGGTGGCGGACGAACCCCTGGGCGCGCCAGGCGTCTACGGTGCCGACCGCCTGTTCGCCTGCCTGCGGTTGCGCGGCCAGGACGACGCGGCCCTTGACGTCCAGGTGGAGGCGCTGGAGGCCGCCGGCCAGCCGGTGGTCCGCATCGCCCTGGCCGACCGGATGCAACTGGGCCAGGAATTCGTCCGCTGGGAAGTGGCGACCGCCATCGCCGGCGCGGTGATCGGCATCAATCCATTCGACCAGCCGGACGTCGAGGCCAGCAAGGTCAAGACCCGCGCCCTGACCGCCGACTACGAGAAGAACGGCGCCCAGACGCCGGAAAAACCGATCCTGGAAGCCGGCGGCTTGGCCTTGCACGCCGATCCCAAACGGGCGGCCGTCCTGGCCGAAGCGGCGAAGGACAGGACGGTGGAAGCCTATCTGGCCGCGCATTTCGCCGGCGCCAAGGCCGGGGACTATATCGGCTTGCTCGCCTATATCGATCGCGACCACCCCCACGTGGCGCTGCTGGAACAGTTGAGGCGGCGGCTGCGCGACAAGACCGGTTGCGCCACGGTGGTCGGGTTCGGCCCCCGGTTCCTGCACTCGACCGGCCAGGCCTATAAGGGCGGCCCGAACAGCGGCGTCTTCCTGCAGATCACCCACGATGTGGACCGGGACCTGGCCGTGCCGGCGCGCAAATACAGCTTCGGCGTGGTCGAGAGCGCCACCGCCCAGGGCGACCTGGAGGTGCTGGTCGAACGCGGCCGTCGGGCCGTGCGTGTCCATCTCGGATCCGATGTCGAGGCCGGGCTCTCGGCCCTGGCCGAAGCGATCAGCCAGGCCGTGGCCTGATCATTCCATCCCTTGAAGGAGTGTTTCCATGCAACTTGGCGTCATCGGACTGGGCCGCATGGGTGGCAATATCGCCCGCCGGCTGATGCGGGACGGGCACGAGTGCGTGGTCTGGGACCGCGACGCCGCTGGGGTGGAGGCGGTGGCCAAGGACGGCGCCAAGGCGGCCCGGGACCTGGATGACATGATCGCCCGGCTGGACGCGCCGCGCGCGATCTGGGTGATGCTGCCGGCCGGGGCGCCGACGGACGATACGATCATGGCGCTGGCTGACAAGCTGTCGGCGGACGATGCGGTGATCGACGGCGGCAATACCTTCTTCAAGGACGACATCCGCCGATCCAAGGTGCTGGCCCAGAAATCGCTGCACTATGTCGATGTCGGCACCTCGGGCGGGGTCTGGGGGCTGGAGCGCGGCAATTGCATGATGATCGGCGGCGAAAAGGCGGTGGTCGACCGGCTGGATCCGATCTTCAAGACCCTGGCGCCGGGGATGGGCGACATTCCCCGCACCAAACGCTCGGAAACGGACGATCCGCGCGCCGAGCAGGGCTATATCCATACCGGCCCGGTCGGCTCCGGCCATTTCGTCAAGATGGTCCATAACGGCATCGAATACGGCCTGATGCAGGCCTATGCCGAGGGCTTCGACGTGCTGAAGAACCGCAATCTGGAGGTCTTGCCGCGGGATGAGCGGTTCGAGCTGAACCTGACCGACATCGCCGAGGTCTGGCGGCGCGGCAGCGTGGTCTCGTCCTGGCTCTTGGACCTGACCGCCCAGGCCCTGGCCGGCGATCCGGCCTTGGCCAAGTTCTCTGGCAGTGTAGCCGACAGCGGCGAGGGCCGCTGGACCATCCAGGCGGCGATCGACGAAGCGGTGCCGGTCGAGGTCCTGTCCGCCGCCCTCTATGCGCGGTTCCGCTCGCGGGAGGAGCATACGTTCGGGGAGAAGCTGCTGTCGGCGATGCGGTTCGGGTTCGGCGGCCACGTCGAGCAGAAGGGCTGAAAACTTAGCTGCTTCCCCATCGGGGCGCTGTCGCGAAGCGGCTGAGGCGGCTCCAGGGACTTCTTCCGTGCGGCGGGAACGCGCCCCTCAATGAAAATCCCGGGAGCGCGGCAGGACGCGTACATTGCGCGGATGGCGATGGGTCATGCGCTCCTCATAGGCCGCTTCGCCGCGTTCAGGCGCGGCGGTCGAGCCGTCGGCATGGGACCGGGGCGGCTTCAGGGGCGCGTCGGACAGCAGCGCCAGGTCGCCGGTGCGGTCCTCGACGGTCTCGGCGACCAGATGAGTGATGCGGCCCTCGCTGTCCGGCGCGCGCTGGACGCGGCCGCGAATCAGCACCATGCGCGCGCCCATGACCACCGAGCGGTACTGGTCGAACACCTTGGGCCAGACCACCACATTGGTCACCCCGGTCTCGTCTTCCAGGGTCAGGAACACCACGCCCTTGGCCGAGCCCGGCCGCTGGCGCACCAGCACCACGCCCGCCACCGCCGCGCGCCGGCCGTCGGGGATTTGATCGACCGTCGCGGACGGGATGGCGCCGGCGCGGGCCAGCCGGTCGCGCAGGAAGCTGATCGGATGGGCCTTCAGCGACAGGCGGATGGTCTCATAGTCATGCACCACCTCTTCCGACAGCGGGGCGGCCGGCAGGGCCAGGGGCGGGGAGCCGTCGGCCTCCTCCAGCCCCGCGGCCACGAACAGCGGCGCCGGAGCCGCGCGCGGCAACCCCTTGGCGGCCCAGAGCCCCGGCCGCCGGCCCAGCGCTAGCCCGTTCAGCGCGTCCGCCGCCGCCAGCGCGTCCAGCGCTCCCGCCGGCGCCCCCGCGCGCTCGCGCAGATCGTCCAGCGACCGGAACGGCCCGCCCGTCGCCCGCGCCGCCATGATCGCCTCGCCCCAATCCTTCTTGAACCCGTCGATCTGCCGCAGCCCGAGGCGAAGCGGGAGCCGGGCGTTGAAATCTTTTGATGAAACTGCTCCCCCTCTGGGGGAGCTGTCGCGAAGCGACGGCGGGGGCTCTTTCGGCATCGACCGCGCGGCGGCAAGGTCCCCTCCACCATCCTTCGGATGGTCCCCCTCCCCCAAGGGGGGAGGAATTGGGGGGTCTTCCAGCGTCGAATCCCAATCGCTCGCGTTCACGTCCGGGTGGCGCACCTCGACCCCGTGGGCGCGGGCGTCGCGGATGATCTGGGCCGGGGCGTAGAAGCCCATGGGCTGGCTGTTCAGCAGCGCCGCGGCGAACACCTCCGGGTGGCGGTGCTTGATCCAGGCCGAGACATAGACCAACTGGGCGAAGGCGGCGGCGTGGCTCTCGGGGAAGCCATAGTCGCCGAAGCCCTTGATCTGGTTGAAGCAATTCTGGGCGAACTCGGGGTCGTAGCCGCGCCCGACCATCCGCCCGACCATCATCGCCTCGTATTCGTGGATGGCGCCCATGTGGCGGAAGGTGGCCATGGCCCGGCGCAGGCCATTGGCCTCGTCGCCGGTGAACTCGGCCGCCACCATGGCGATGCGCATCGCCTGTTCCTGGAACAGCGGCACGCCGAAGGTCTTGTTCAGCACCTTTTCCAGTTCGTCCGGCGGTCCTTTTTCGGGATGCGGAGCCGGGAAATCGAGCTGGAAGGGCCGGTTCTGGGCGCGCGCCTCGCGCCACGCCTCCCGCCGCTTCAGGTAAGGATGCACCATATTGCCCTGGATTGGCCCCGGCCGGACGATCGCGACCTCGACCACCAGGTCATAGAAGGTTTCCGGCCGCAGGCGCGGCAACATGCTCATCTGGGCGCGGCTTTCGACCTGGAACACCCCGATCGAATCCGCCCGGCTCAGCATCCGGTAGACCTCGGCGTCCCCCTGGGGCAGCGTCGCCAGCTCCCAATGGTCGCCGAAATGCCGCTCGATCATCTCGAAGCCGCGCCGGATCGCGGTCAGCATGCCCAGCGCCAGCACGTCGACCTTCATGATCTTCAGTTCGTCGATGTCGTCCTTGTCCCATTCGATGAAGGTGCGGTCCTTCATCGCCCCATTGCCGATCGGTACGGTCTCGACCAGCGGCCCCTGGGTCAGGACGAAGCCGCCGACATGCTGGGACAGGTGCCGGGGGAAATGGATCAGCTCGGCGGTCAGGGCCAGGGCCAGTTTCAGCCGCGGATCCTCCCGCTTCAGCCCGGCATTGTCGACATGGTCGTCCTCGACCCCATGACCGTAGGAGCCCCAGACCGTACTGGCCAGCATGCCGGTGACGTCCTCGGTCAGGCCCAGGGCCTTGCCCACGTCGCGGATCGCCGAGCGCGGCCGGTAATGGATCACCGTGGCGCAGATCGCCGCGCGATGGCGGCCATAGCGGCGATAGACATACTGCATCACCTCCTCGCGCCGCTCATGCTCGAAATCGACGTCGATGTCCGGCGGCTCGCTGCGCTCCTTGGAGATGAAACGTTCGAAGAGGACATCCTGCTCGCGCGGATCCACCGAGGTGATGCCGAGGCACTAGCAGACCACCGAATTGGCCGCCGAGCCGCGCCCCTGGCACAGGATCTTGTGCGGTTCGGCCCGCGCCCAGGCGACGATGTCGTGTACGGTCAGGAAATAGGCCGCGTAGTTCGCGCCCCTGATCAGTTCGAGCTCCTTGTGGATGGTCGCCATGATCTTAGGCGGAACGCCTTCGGGGAACCGCTTTTTCACGCCAGCGAAGGTGAGGTCCTCCAGGTGCTGTTGCGGGGTCTTGCCTGGCGGGACCGGCTCGTCGGGATATTCATAAGCCAGCTCGTCCAGGGAGAAGGGGCAGGCCGCGACGATTGCCTGGGTGCGGGCGAGGGCGGCCTCATGCCCGCGATAGAGCCGGGCCATCTCGGCCGGCGGCTTCAGGAACCGCTCGGCATGGGCCTGAAGGCGGAAACCGGCGCCGTCGATGGTCACGCCCTCGCGGATGCAGGCCAGGACGTCCTGCAGCGGCCGGCGCTCGAAATGGTGATAGAGCACCGCATTGGTCGCGACCATCGGCGCGCCGCGGCGCTCGCCGATCGCCGCCAGCCGGGCCAGCCGCGCGCGATCATCGCCCCGGTGCAGGGGCGCGGCGGCCAGATAGAGGTCGTCCGGCCAGGCCCGCCGCCATGCCAGCAGCCGCGCCTCGAACGCATCGTCGATCGCCTCGGGCGCCCGCGCCAGGGCGATCATCCCCTCGCCCAGCGCCGCCGCCTGCTCGAAGGTCAGGCGGCATTCGCCCTTGGGGATGGGGTTGTCCGATCCCCATCTCCCTTGCGGCTCTAAACCCTTCTCTCCTTGTGGGAGAAGGAGGGGCCCGCCGCGAGGCGGGAGGATGAGGGGGCTCGCCGGCCCATCCAGATCGTCATTGGTGTTCGCCGCAACCGGCAAAGCCGCCGTAAGCTCATGGAAAGGCCCGTGCGACCCCTCCTCCTCCCACGCGCTTCGCGCGCGGGCCTCTCCTTCTCCCACAAGGGGAGAAGGGTGGCTTTCCACCCCGCTCTTGCCGATCGACAGCAGGCGGCAGAGGCGGCCATAGGCGGCGCGGTCGCGGGGATAGACGATCAGTTCCGTCCCATCCAGGAAGGTCAGCCGGCAGCCGATCAGCAGCCGCAACCCTGCTTTCTTCGCCGCCGCGTGGGCGCGCACCACGCCGGCCAGGGTATTGCGGTCGGCGACGCCGATCGCCGAAAGCCCCAGGGCCAGCGCCTGCTCGACCAGCTCCCGGGCGTGCGAGCCGCCCTCCAGGAAACTGAAATTGCTCATCAGGTCCAGCTCGGCATAGGCAAGCGGCGCGATCATGCGAACACCCCGTGCAGCCACCAGCTCGGAACGTGATCGGCGTCCTCGCGGCCATAGAGTCCCTCGCGAAACAGCCAGTAGCGGCGGCCCTGGTCGTCCTCGACCCGGTAATAGTCGCGGGTGCGGGCGGGGCGGTTCATCAGGCCCGGCTCGGACCGCCACCATTCGGCGCCCAGCCGTTCCGGCCCCTGGGCCCCCACCACCCGGCGCTGGGCGCGGCGCCAGGTGAACTGAACCGGCGGCCCATCCGGCAGGCCGGCCGTGGTCCGCACCGGCTCGGGCGGGTCGAGCAGCAGGATCGGGCGGGGGCGGTCCTGGACCGCGGCCGAAACCGGCGCGTCCGGCCCGGCCCGGCGCCAGGCCTCGCTGCGTTCGGGGATCCAGCTTTCGCGGGCCTCCGGCCGGCGCACCGCGCCTTCGCCCAACCGCGCTTGCAGCCGGTCGATCAGGCCCGCCAAGGCCTCGGATGAAGCGGCGTGGCCGTCCTCGCCCATCTTACCCTGGCGCGTGCTGAGTGGTTCGGCCTGGCGCGCGGCCAGCATCAGGGCGTCGATGCCGAAGTCCAGGTCCAGATGCTCCAACCCCTTTTCGCGCAGCAGCCGGATCATGTGCTCTGGCCGCGCGGCCGGGGCGCTCAGGGTCGCTTCGATCGTCGTGGTCCGGCCATCGACGCGGAAACCGATCAGGGCCAGCCGCCGCGCCCCGCGCCCGTCGCGCTCCAGTTGTTCGCCGAGCGTGCGGGCCAGGTCCGGCAGGCGAAGGGCCACGCCCTTGATGTGGGTCAAGGGTTCGGCGAACACCACCCCGGTCCGGTAGGCCGGCCCCGGGCGCACCGGCTCCAGCGGCTCGGGCGCCGCGCCCAGGGCCTGGTCCAGCCGCTCGACCAGGCGCAGGCCCGCCTCGCCCCGGAACCGCCGCGCCAGACCGCTGCGCGGCAGGCCATAAAGCTCGCCGATCCGCTTCAACCCGAACCGGCGCAGCAGCACCAGGGCCTCGGCCTCCAGGCGCAGCCCCTCCAGCGGCAGGTCGGCGATCGCCTCGCGGGTCCGGCCAGGGGGCGCGATCGCCTCGGGCGCCGCCGACAGCCGCGCCAGGGCCCAGGCGGCGCCCGGCGTATCGGCGATGGCCAGACGCGCGGGGATGCCCGCCTTCGCCAGACGCGCGCGCAGTTCGGCCAGCATCGCGGCCTCGCCGCCGAACAGGTGCGTTCCCCCGGTCATGTCCAGGAACAGGCCTTCCTGGGCCGGCAGGGCCATATCCGCCGCCACGGCCGGCGAGAACCGCTCGGCCCACAGGGCCAGGCGCTTCAGGGCCTCCTTGTCCCGCTCCGGTTCGGCCGGGACGCTGGCCAGTTGGGGCGCGATGGCGCGGGCGTCGGCATGGCTCTGGCCGCGCGACAGGCCGAGCGCCCGCGCGGCCGGATTCAGGGCGTGCAGGACCAGGCCTCGCGCCCCGCGATCGACCAGGACGAACGGCGCGTGATCAGGCGGCGCCGAGTCGTCTTGGTCCTCGCCTCCGTTCGCCCGCGTCCATACCGTCACCGGCCAGTCCGGCAACCACAGGGAGACCACCCGTCTCATCGTCCCGCTCCAGGTCCCACGCGCCCGGCGGCCCGTCGCGGCGTTTCAAGAGCGCGGCCCGCAATCGCGGCGCGCCCAGCGCCTCGGGATCGAAGGCGTCCGTCCCCGAGCCCAGGGCCGTGACCCGCCAGCGCCGCCGCGCCGCGCTCAGGTCCTCCGCCGGTCCCGCGCGCAGCAGCACGCCCACGGCCCCGCCCTCGCGCGCGGCGAATTCCAGCCGGCGCGTGGCCACGAAGGGCGGGGCGGCGGCCGTCGCCAGCCCGCCGGCCGCCGCCCCGGATTTCAGCACCTCTTCCAAAGCCCACAGCGCCTCTCCTTCCCGCCGCGTCCGCACCCAGATCAGCCGGCCCGGATCCAGGTCCCAGGCCCGCATCCCGCCGGCGAACGGCCGCCCGCGCTCGCCCAGCCAGTCCGCCGTGGTGACCAGCGCCACCGGCCGCCGCTCGTCCGGCGCGGATACGAGCCGCGCCAGGGCGAAGGCCAGCGCCGCCGCCACATCCCCCGGCCCCCCCGCCCCGACCTCCTCCAGCGGCTCGGCCGCCGCCGGATAGGTCGCGCGTGAGGACGGCGCGGATCGATGCAGCCGGCTCGCGGGGATCATGACTTGGGCTCCGTCATGTTCCTATTTTGTTCTGAATGAGGGGAGAGTCAACCGCGTTCTTGGGGCGGCTGGTTTTAATCCAATATAACCTTATAACCCGCTCATCCCGACATTTGGTCGGGATGAGCGGTTTTAAGAGAGTCTCTCGGCTCGGCCGGATCTCACCTCTCCTCAACTCCCCACCGGAACCCCATTGTTCACCGGCGGCGGGGCGCAGCGGCCGGCGCGGGCCTGGATGACGTAGAACAGCGCGCGGGAATGCACGTAGGTGTTGTGCTCGAGCAGCGGGTTGGTGGGCTGGCCGGTCACCAGGCTCACCCCCTGTTCCGGGCTTGGCCCCGGCCCGGCCGGCCCGGCCTGGGCTGGTTGGCCGAGGGACGTCTGGTTCCAGTGCGACAAGGCCGCGCCGCACGCCACGACCACCGCGTCCCCGACCACATCGGCGTT
>DATAYD010000126.1:0-8573 GCA_036272715.1 Caulobacteraceae bacterium
CCATCGGTCTTCATCCTGGGTTCGTCGAAGGACGCTATGACCGCACCTGTGTGTGTCCCTCGATGGAAGGGCTGGCGCCGAAATCGAGCGCCCATGAAGCCACTATGGATCAATGCGCGGTCAATCCAAGCCCGCCGGACATCCTGACCGCGCAGTCCACGTTAACGCCGGAGGTTGAAGCTGTTTCAGATTTCGGCCCTTCAGGCGCGACCGCGAATTCAAGGACGCGGCCGCGCGTCAGGACGCCGTCAGGTTCGTTTCATAGGTTGACCCTGCCCGCGCGTTGGCGCACGGCTATGGGCGCGTTTGCGAATAGATCGGGTGACCCAACAGATTGAGGGTATTGCCCGATAGAGGTGCGGCATTGGTGAGTCGCGATTCGATATAGAATCGCGATTGATGTCATTTATACTGATAATATCGGACACATAATTTTAACTAACACTTCAGGCATCACAAAATCTGTCATGATTAATCATTAATTCGACTCCCTGGATTTTCCCGGTCGCCGATGTAGGCGGGCCGCGGAACCGTTTGAGGAGGAATTGATCATGAAGAACTTCACCCACGATTTGGCCGGGGCCGGCGCGGCGCCCGCGATGCGCCGGTGGGCGCTGATGGGATGCTCCGCGATCGCGGCCCTGGCGATCGCCGGCCCGTCATCGGCGGCGACGATCTTCTCGGGCAACCTCGTGGTCAGCGCGCTGACCTATACCGGTGACGCTTCGACCATCACGGTCGGTCAGACCCTGCCGGGCGGCGGCACGGCGATCGCCGATGGCGCCTATCCGAACGTCTTCGCCAATGACACGGTCGACCCGAGCTTCGGCGTCACGGCCCCCTACAGCCTGCAGGTGTTCCAGACCAGCGCCAACAACACCAAGGCGACCCTGACCAATACGGTGGCGATCCCCAGCAGCGGTTTCGTCGGCAGCTTCAGCTCCAAGTCGGAAGGCGCGCTGAACCTCTCCACCAATGGCCGGTCGCTGACCTTGATGGGCTATGTGTCGACGCCGAACCAACTCGACGTCTCCAACGCGAACACGCCGGGCCACGTCGATCCGACCAACCCCGTGGCCTTGTCCGCGTCGCGCGCCGTGGAGCAGATCAATTACAACGGCTCGTTCCAAACCACGGCGGTCAACATCTATAGCGGCAACAACGGCCGCGCGGCGATCCTGGCCAACGGCCAGTACTATACGGTCGGCAACGCCGGAAACGGGTCGGGCGTCCAGCCCGCCAACATCATCGACGACACGGGCGTTCAACTGGCGACGCCCGGAACGGGCCAGACCACCAAGGTCGGGACCTTCAGCGTCACCCAGGAAGGCGACAAGGCGGACAAGATCGGCAAGGACGACAACTACCGCGGCGAGACCATTTTCAACAACACGCTCTATGTGACCAAGGGCAGCGGCAGCAACGGCATCAACACGGTCTATCAGGTCGGTCAGTCCGGAACCTTGCCGACGGCCGGCGACGCCGCGTCGACGACCATCTCGATCCTGCCCGGCTTCCCGACCGGCCTGGCCAAGAACGACACCAATTTCTTCCCGTTCGGCATCTGGTTCGCCAACGCGACCACGCTCTATGTCGCCGACGAGGGCGATGGCGTGACGGCGGACGCGGCCAGCGACGCCAATGCCGGCCTGGAGAAATGGAGCCTGGTCGGCGGGACCTGGCATGAAGACTACACCCTGCAGACCGGGCTCGATCTCGGCCAGCAGTACGGCGTCGCCGGCTATCCGACCAATCTCGACCCCGCCACCGACGGCCTGCGCAACATCACCGGTCAGATCAACGCCAACGGCACGGTGACGCTCTACGCCATCACCTCGACCGTCAGCGCGAGCGGCGATCAGGGCGCCGACCCCAACCGGCTGGTGTCGATCAACGACGTGCTGGGCGACACGAGCCTGCCGACCAGCGAGTCCTTCTCCGTGCTGGAGACGGCGTCGTTCGGCCAGGTCCTGCGCGGCGTCTCGATGGCGCCGGTGCCCGAGCCCGCTACCTGGTCGATGATGCTGGTCGGCTTCGGCGGCCTCGGCGCGATGATGCGGTCGACCCGCCGTCGTCGTCGCGGCGCGGTCGAAGCGTAAGGCTGACTGACGGCCGGACAGGTATTCACCTGCCTGTCCGGCGTGTTGGTCCGCCAACCGCAAAGGCCGCTTAGGGACGGCGCGCCCTTCCAGAACAGTTCTTGCGCTTCGAAGCGGGGGGATCGGCGCGTCGTCACGACGCTGTCGCGCGTGATCGCCCCGACCGTCGCCAAACTGCTCCAGATCGGCTTTCCAAGCGCCGAGGCCGATCCGCCGCAGAAGACGCCCTGACCCAGGCGGAAACCGCCGCCAATATCGATGTCGTGACGATCTACAAGACGCTCGGCGGCGCCTTTGGCTGAAAAGAGCGGATCGCCGTCTCGCGGTTTTACTGACGATCGACTGGACGCGACAGTGACCGTGTGGCTCAACATCCGCCATGGCCGTCATCGACACCCGACGAGAGCAGATGTTCCCGGTCCTGTCCGCGGCGCAGATCGAGGTCGCTCGGCGCTTCGCCAGTGACGCGCCGCGCCGGTTTGGTCCGGGTGAACAGGTGTTCGACGTCGGCCAGCGCAATGTGCCGAGCTGGCTGGTTCTCGAAGGGTCGATCGAGGTCGTCCGCCGGGACGGCCCGAGCCTGGAGGCCGCGATCACCACGGAGACGGCGGGCCAGTTCAGCGGCGAAGTCAGTCAACTGGCCGGCCGCCCCGCGCTCGCCGCTGGCCGGGCCGGACCGGATGGCGTCATGGCGCTGCCCTTCGACGCCGCTCACCTGCGCGCCCTGGTGATCGGCTCGGCCGAACTCGGTGAACTGATCATGCGGGCCATGATCCTGCGGCGCGTCGCCCTGATCGAGACGGGCGGCTCGGGGTCGATTCTGATCGGTCGATCGAACGCGCCGGAGCTGTTGCGTTTGCAGGGCTTTCTGACCCGCAACGCCTATCCGGTCGCGGTGCTCGATACGCGCGATCCGGGCGAGGGCCGCGACATCGTCGAGCGGCTGGGCCTACAGCCCGAGGACTTGCCCGTTATGCTTTGCCCGAACGGCGCGGTGCTGAAGCGGCCGAGCGATGGCGAAGCCGCCGCCTGCCTTGGCATCACTCCTGACCTCAGTCCGGATCATCTCTATGACGTCGTGGTTGTCGGGGCGGGTCCGGCCGGCCTGGCGACGGCGGTCTACGCGGCGTCGGAAGGCCTGTCGGTTCTGGTCGTCGACCAAAGGGCCGTCGGCGGCCAGGCGGGCGCATCGTCGCGGATCGAAAACTACCTCGGTTTCCCGACGGGTATTTCGGGATACGCCCTGGCGGGGCGGGCCTTCAGCCAGGCGCAGAAGTTCGGCGCCGAGGTGGCGCTGCCGCTGGAGGCGAGGCGCCTGGTTTGTTCGGACGCCAGCGGGCGGGCCGGCGGTTTTCGACTTGAACTCAGCAATGGCGGGCATGTCCAGTCGCGAACGCTCGTCATCGCCTCGGGCGCGCGTTATCGCCGGCCGGACATCGGGGACCTCGAAACCTTCGAAGGCAACGGCGTTTCCTATTGGGCTTCTCCGATCGAGGCCAAGCTGTGCGAGGACGAAGAGGTCGCGCTGATCGGCGGCGGCAATTCGGCGGGCCAGGCCGCCGTCTTCCTGGCCGCGAAGGTGCGCCGGCTGCATCTGGTTATTCGCGGCGAAGGCCTGGAATCCAGCATGTCGCGCTATCTGATCGACCGGATATCGGCGTTGGAGAACGTTGAACTGCATGTCCAGACCGAGGTGCGGGCGCTGGAGGGCGACGCGACGCGCGGCCTCACCGGCGCGGCGTTTCGGACATTGAAGACCGGCGAGACGCGCCATCGGCCGCTGCATCACCTGTTCATCTTCATTGGCGCGGACCCCAACTCCGGCTGGCTCGACGGATGTGTCGAGACGGACCGGTACGGTTTCGTCCTGACCGGCGCGGCCGCGGCCCATGACGGCGCCTATGCCGCGTCGCCGCTGGAAACCAGCCGGGCCGGGGTGTTCGCGATCGGCGACGTCCGCGCCGGCTCGACCAAGCGCGTGGCCGCCGCCGTCGGCGAGGGCGCCGCGGTCGTGGCTTTGATCCACGGCTTCCTCAGCCGCCCGGATGTCGAAGCACCTTGAAAAAAGCGCGGCCGAGGTTGGGATTGGCCGCCAAAGCGCTTAGCTAAAAGCCATGTCCGCCAGCTCCTCGCCGTCTCCCGCGCTCCTGTCGCCGTTCACCATTGGTGAACTCACCCTGAAGAACCGCATCGTCGTCTCGCCGATGTGCCAATACAGCGCCATCGATGGCCTCGTGACCGATTGGCACCTCGTTCATCTTGGACGTTTCGCCCTGGGGGGCGCCGGCCTGGTGTTTGTCGAGGCGACCGGCGTCGAGGCGCGCGGTCGCATCAGCCCCGGCGATGTCGGCCTGTGGAACGATGACCAGGCGCGGGCGCTGGCGCGCATCGCGGGGTTCCTGAAGGCCAACGGCGCGGCCGCCGGTATCCAGTTGGCCCATGCGGGGCGCAAGGGTTCGACACGCCGGCCCTGGGACGGCGGCGCGGAGCTCGGCGCCGAAGACGGCGCCAAGGGCGAGCCGGCCTGGGAAACCCTGGCGCCGAGCGCCATCGCCTTCGCGGATAAATATCCGATGCCGAAGGCCATGAGCACCGCCGACATGGGCGAAGTCATTGTCGCGTTTCGCGAAGCGACCCGCCGCGCCTTCGACGCCGGCTTCGATGTGGTCGAAATCCACGCCGCCCATGGCTATCTGCTGCATGAATTCCTGTCGCCGCTCTCCAACCACCGCACCGACGACTACGGCGGCGATCGGGCCGGGCGGATGAAGTTTCCGCTCGAAGTCATCGAGACGGTTCGCGCCGTGTGGCCGACCGGCAAGCCGCTGTTTTTGCGGGTGTCCTCAAGCGATTATGTGGAGGGCGGACTGACCATCGAGGACACGGTGGCGTTCGCCAAGGAAGCCAAGGCGCTGGGCGTGGACGTGGTCGACTGCTCGTCCGGCGGCAATACGCCGACAGCGCCCAGGCTCTATCCCGGTTACCAGGTTTCCTTCGCCAAGTCGGTGCGCGAGGGCGCCGAGATCGCCACGATGGCGGTGGGCCTGATCCTGGACGCGCATCTGGCGCGGGATATCATCGCCGATGGCAAGGCCGATCTCGTCGCCCTGGCCCGGCCCGCCTTGGAGGATCCCAACTTCGCCATTCACGCCTCGGCTCTGCTGACCGGAACGCCGGACTATGCCTTGGCCCCCACGCCGGCGAAGAGTGGGCTTGACCGGCTGGCCCAGGCGCTGAGGCACATGGAGCCGATCTGACCGTCACGGCGGCGGCTGTTATGGAGCGCCACCGCGGGTTGCCCGCCTGGGCGAAAGATCGCCGGATTCACTCATTTTGTCGGCGACGCCAGGCGTGGGGGCGTGGTCTGGACCAGGTCCTGCAGCCATCGCCGCAGCGCCCGGACCCGCGCCGTGCCGGCCACTTCCCGGTGGGTGGACACCCAGAACCGCCGCATCAGGCGGACATCGTCTTGCAGCACCCGAACGAGTCCGTCGCCAAGGAAAATTGGCAGGACGCCCAGGCCGCCGCCCGCGATGATGATCTCGCGCTGGGCGTGGATCGACGAACTCGTCAGGCGGGCGCGAAGCGCGCCGCTGATCTCCTCCAGATAACGCAGCTCCGGCGCGTAGATCTGGTCTTCGACATAGCCCACCAGGGTGTGGTCATGGAGCTTATTCCGGTCTTCAGGCGCGCGATGAGCGGCCAGGTAGGCGGGCGAGCCGAACAGCCCGAGCTCGTAGTCCGTGAGAGGCTCGACATGCAGCCGGACGCTCTCGGGCGCGCTCAGGGTGATCGCCATGTCCACCTCGCGCTTGAGCGGCGACATGAAGCCGGCATTGGCGATGAGTTCGATGTCGAGCCCGGGATGACGGCGGCGCAGCTCCGGCAGGGCCGGCGCCAGGATCGAGCCGCCGAAGCCTTCGGAGGCGCTGATGCGGATGGTTCCGGCGATGATGTCGGGCTGTCCGATCCGCTCGGCGGAGGCCATGGCGGCTTCGGCGTCGGCGCCGGCGTCCAGCAGCCTGGCGCCCGTCGCGGTCAGTTGCAGGCCGGCCGAGCTCCTGACGAACAGCATGGCCTTGAGCGCGCTCTCCAGTCCCGCGATGCGCCGGTTGACCGTGCTGACATCGATGCCCAGGCTTTGAGCGGCCTTTGAACTGCTCCCGGCCCGCGCCGTGGCGATGAACACCCGCAAGTCGTCCCAATTGAACATGCGCTGGCCCTAAGCTTCGGGGCGAGCGCGGCGGAAGGCCGGGCTGTCGGTCACGAGGCGGCGAAGGCCAGATCGGCGGCGGGGCGGGGTCTTGGGGCTGGGGTTGCGTAGAGGGTGGTTCGCTGTTGGGCGGGGCGGCCGATGCGGTCCAGGACGGCTTCGATCTCGCGGCGGTCGAGGCCCTGGCCGTGGGCGGCGCCGGCGGCGCGGCTGATCGATTCGTTCATCAAGACGCCGCCCAGGTCATTGACGCCGGCGTCCAGCAGGGCGGCGGCCCCCTCCAGGCCCAGCTTGACCCAGGAGGCCTGGACATTGGCGATCTCGCCGTGCAGCGCGATCCGGCCGACGGCGTGCATCAGCACGCTCTCGCGCCAGGTGGGGCCCTGGCGGGCCTGGCCGCGCAGATAGATCGGCGATTGCATGTGCACGAACGGCAGGGGGACGAACTCGGTGATCCCGCCGGTCCGCGCCTGCAGCCGGCGCAGGGCCAGCAGGTGCCGGGACCAGTGGACCGGCCGGTCCGCGTGGCCGAACATGATGGTCGAGGTGGTGGGCAGGCCGACCCTGTGCGCCGTGGCGATGATCTCCAGCCAGCGCCGGGTGTCCAGCTTGTCGGGGCAGAGGATGGCGCGCACTTCGTCGTCGAGGATCTCGGCGGCGGTGCCGGGCAGGGAGGCCAGGCCCTCGTCCTTCAGCATAAGCAGGAAGTCGGCGAGCGGGAGGCCCAGCGATTCCGCCCCGTGCGCGATCTCCAGGGGCGAGAAGGCGTGGATGTGCATGTCCGGGCACACCGCCTTCACCGCCCGGCAGATCGAGAGATAGGTCTGGCCGGTATAGCTCGGGTGGATGCCGCCCTGCAGGCAGACCTCGGTCGCGCCGGCGTTCCAGGCCTCCAGGGCGCGGGCGCCGACCTCTTCGTAGGGCAGCACATAGGGCCGATCGCGGGTGCCGGCCTTGGTCGAGGTCTTGGAGAAGGCGCAGAAGCTGCAACTGAAGGTGCAGATGTTGGTGTAGTTGATGTTGCGATTGATGACATAGGTCACCGTCTCGCCGCGGGCCTGGCGGCGAAGCGCGTCGGCGGCGGCGACGATGTCGGCCGCTTCGGCGCCGCGGGCGGAGAACAGGGCGGCGATGTCCTGGCCGTCGGGCTCGCGCCCGGCCTCGACCGCCGCCAGGCAGCGTTCCAGCGCCCGGTGGCGCGCGAGCGCCGGCTTCGGCGTCGCGCCCACGCCCAGCGGATCGCCGGGCCGGCCGGGCGCCTTGTCCGCGACGCCGGGGCTCCAGGTCCCTTCGCGCGCCAAGCCGTCCGCGTCGGAGAGGGCGATGACCCGCCGCGCCACCGCCCGGTCCAGCCAGCGGTCCGGCTCGGCGACGAAGCGCGGATAGGCGGTCAGCCGCTCGGCCAGGACGTGGCCCTGGGCGGCGCACTGCTCGGCGAGGCCCTGGATCTCGGGCCACGGCGCCTCGGGGTTCACATGGTCGACCGTCACCGGCGAGATCCCGCCCCAATCGTCCAGGCCCGCGCCGATCAGCGCCTCGATCCGGCCGGGATTGAGGTTGGGCGGCGCCTGGACGCTCAGGCGGGCTTCGAACACCAGCCGGGCGGCGGCGATGGTCCACAAGAGTTCGTCTTGCGAAGGCTCGGGCGCGGCCGCCATGCGGGTCCCGGGCTTGGCGCGGAAGTTCTGGATGATGACTTCCTGCAGGTGGCCGTGGCGATCGTGCAGGGCGCGCAGCGCGAGCAGGGCGTCCAGCCGTTCGTCCCGGGTCTCGCCGATCCCGATCAGAAGCCCGCTGGTGAAGGGGACCTGGGCCTCGCCGGCCTCGGCGATGGCGCGCAGGCGCACGGCCGGGGCCTTGTCGGGCGATCCGTGATGGGGCTGGCCCGGTTCGCACAGGCGGTCCGAGGCGCTCTCCAGCATCAGGCCCATCGAGGCCGAGACCGGGCGCAGCCGGGCATGGTCCTCGGCGGAGAGCACGCCGGCATTGATGTGGGGCAGGAGCCCGGTCTCGTTCAGCACCCGGCCGGCGACGTGCTCCAGATAGGCGATGGTGCTCGCAAATCCGAGGTCCGCCAGGGCCTGGCGCGCGGCGGCGTAGCGCAACTCGGGCTTGTCGCCGAGGGTGAACAGGGCTTCCTTGCAGCCGGCGGCCGCCCCGGCCCTGGCGATGGCCAGCACCTGGTCCGGGCTGAGATAGGCGCTGGCCAGGCCGCGCGGGGCCTTGGCGAAGGTGCAGTAGTGGCAGACGTCGCGGCAGAG
>DATAYD010000127.1:0-26634 GCA_036272715.1 Caulobacteraceae bacterium
CTGGCCGGAGAGGGCGACCTACGCCGCTTCGACGCCGGGGTGGAGCGCCTGCTGAAGCAGGTGAACCGCCGCTATGGCGAGCTGTTCGCCGAGGACGAGGACCTGTCGTCGCGGTTCGGCAGCCTGGTGTTCACCGGCGTCGAGGACGATCCCGAGACGCTGAGGACCCTGGGCCGCATGGGTTTCGAGCGCCCCGAGCGGGTCAGCGCGGCCATCCGCGCCTGGCATCACGGCCGCATCGCCGCCACCCGCACCGAACGCGGCCGCGAGCTCTTCACCCGCCTGGTCCCACGCCTGCTGGAGGCCGCCCAGGCCACCGGCGCGCCGGACGAGGCTTTCCGCCGGTTCGCCGACTTCTTCGCGGGGCTGTCGGCCGGCGTGCAGGTCCAGTCGCTGTTCCTGGCCCAGCCCAAGCTGTTCGAACTGGTGGTGCAGGTGATGGCCTTCGCCCCGCAATTGGCGGTGACGCTGGCGCGTCGTCCCGCCGCCCTGGACGCCATGCTCGACCACGGCTTTTTCGCGCCGATCCAGCCCGGCGAGATGGCGGCGGCGGTCGAGCAGGCGCTCGCCTTCGCCGCGCCAGGCTTCGAGCGGGCCATGGATGCGGCTCGTCGCGTGCGCCGCGAACAGGCTTTCCGAATAGGGGTGCGCGTGATGAGCGGCCTGGCCAGCGCCACCGAGGCCGGGCCGGCCTTCGCGGATCTCGCCGACGCCTGTATCCGCGCCCTGTCGCCGGCGGCGATGGAGGAGGTGGTCCGGCTCGGCGGGGATTTTCCAGGCGAGGTCGCGGTGGTGGCGCTGGGCAAGTGCGGGTCGCGCGAGATGACCGCGGGCTCCGACCTGGACCTGATGACGCTCTATCGCCCGGCCGACGCCGCTGCGACCTCGGCCCTGAAGGGCTGGAGCGCCGAGACCTTCTTCGCCCGCTTCACCCAGCGCCTGATCGCGGCCCTGTCGGCCCAAACCGCCGAGGGCGGCCTCTATGAGGTCGACATGCGCCTGCGTCCCTCGGGCACGTCGGGACCGGTCGCGGTAAGCCTGGCGGCGTTCGAGCACTACTATGTCGGCGCCGCCGAAACCTGGGAGTTCCTGGCCTTGACCCGCGCCCGCGTGGTCTGGGCCAGTTCCGACGCCATCCGCGAAGCCGTGGAGGCATCGATCCTGGCGGCGCTGCGTCGGCCGCGCGATCCAGCCGCGACCGCGCATGATGTGCGCGAGATGCGCGCGCTGATGCATCGCGAACGGCCGGCCTCCGGACTTTGGGATATGAAGCTATCGCGCGGCGGCCTCGTGGACGTGGAATTCGCCGCCCAGCACCTGCAACTGATCCATGCGGGCGGCGGGGGGCCGCTGCTGACCCACACCGCCGACGCCCTGGCCGCGATGGCCCAGGCGGGCCTCGCCAATCCCACGGCGCTCGCCGCCCTGACGGCCGCGTGGCGGCTTCAGCAGGACCTGAGCCAGGTCCTGAAGCTGGCCTTCGAAGAGGATGTCGATCCGACGACCGAGCCGAAGGGATTTCGCGACCGGCTGGCCCGCGCCGGCGGCGCGCGGCGCTTCAGCGATCTGGGGCCGCGCCTGACCCGGGCCCGCGCCGCCGCCGTTGTGGCCTACGAGATGATCGTCGCGACGGATTCGACCGACCTCGGACGTTATACCGGCCCCGTTTAAGATTGACGTTTGAGCCCTCCTTTCCCTCATCCGGAGGCGGCCTCGAAGGATGCGACGGCGGCTGTGTGCGTCCTTCAAGGACCGCTACGCGGGCGTCTCGGGATGAGGACCAAAGAGTCCGCCCCAACGGATGTTGGTATGACGTTCAGGCCAATTTGGGTTGCAGCATGGCGGGGACGACGTTGGCGGAGTCGGTCTGCAGCAGGCTGTTGAGCGGCCGAAGCGCGATCCGCAGCAGCACAAACGCGCAGGCGCAGCCGACGCTCGCGACCACGGCCAGCGACCAACCCAGCTTTGCCGGATCCTTGAAGACATAGTCGGTGAGCGCGCCGACCAGTAGCGGGCTTGCGGCCATGCCGGCGATCGATTGGCAAAACACGAAACAAGCCGTGAGCTGCGCCCTGAACTCCTTCGGCGCGATGCGGGCGACCGTCGCCAAAACGAACATCGTGAACGGCAAGGCCAGGATTTCGAACAGGCAGAGGGTCGCCAGGAAGACGATCGGGTTCGGGATGAAAAACATGCCAATGCCCAATGGGATGGCGGCCCCCAGCACCCAGGTATAGTACCGGATGTGGACGTCTTGCATGCCGCGCCGGTTGAGAAGGATGTCGGCGATCCGGCCATGACCGATCAGCGCCGTGGCGGCCACTATGCTCAGGAGCCCGATCACCGGTCCATAGGCCGCCGGTTTCCACCCAAACGCTCGGCCGACAAAGGCCGGCGACCAGTTGTAGATCGCGTTCGACACCATGGTCATGACCGTGCAGCTCACGATCAGCAGGACAAGCAGGCCGGCGTTTTTCCGAGAGAAGGCGAGTAGGCTCTTTGGGCTCGCCCGATCGACCGCGAGAGGCGGGTCTCGCCGCACCGGCTCTGGAAAGGTAAACACCAGCAAGGCCAGCGCCATGCCTACACCGCCTAGGAACACGAAGGTAAGCTGCCAGGGGACAAGGCCCCCTAGGTTCACTCCGCGATTCAGGAGCCAGGTGAAATAGCCTAGGATCCACCCGCCCAGGGCGAAGGCGGCGGCCTGGCCCCATCGGTTCCCGCCCGCGAAAATGGAGAAGGCGGTCGTCACCCGCGCGGGGCGTATGCCGTCGTTGATCAGCGAATAGGCCGACGGCAGGAGGGCCGCCTCGCCCAATCCCACAAACGCCCGCGCCACGAACAGGGACGCGAAGGAATGGGCGAGGCCGCACGCCGCCGTCGCGAGCGACCACGAGATAATCCCTATGAAGATCACGGAGCGGCGAGAATACCGATCCGCCATCCAACCGAACATCAGCGCGGACGCGGCATAGGAGATCGCGACGGCTGGGCCCAGCAAGACACCCATCTGGAAGTCAGACAGGTGAAGGCCGCCCTTCACATTATCAAGCACCATCGCGAGCACGAAGCGGTCGGTGACCGAGAGCGTGCTGAACACCAACAGCATGCCCACCATCCACCAACCTTCTCCGGCCGACAGCGCCTTGCCTTTGGAAGATGCGATCATCTTGGCCGCTTGCTCCAACGATTGTGGGCTCTTGCGCGTCGCGGGAGGGATCGGCGCCAATGGGAGCCGCCGGCGAGCGGGGCGGCGGCCCACGCATGGGAAAGCCCCAACGACACCCTGCTCGCGGGCCGGCTAGGCTTCCCAGAGGCCTGGCGTGACCGTGGGGTCGTATACGTCATGGACGATCCACTTGCCCATGCGCCTGACGATCTCGATACCGTCGTCGGTGCCGCGGCCGCCGGTGCCGTCGCCAGCGATGGCATAACCGAGTGAAACCAACCGCTGGGCGCCGCCCAGCGGCAGGACATTCAAGAGATCTTGCTTTAGGGCTTCCGGAAACACGCCAACCGTCTTGGTGTAGGAGGTCATCGCCCTCATCACCTCGTCCAGGGTATCGATCGGCACCAGATTGGCGGTCCGATCATTCAGCAGCGGCGAAAAGTCGACCGCCTCTGGCATCTGCGAGACGATGATAGCGCCCTCGTCATCCTGCCCCCCAATGACGCTGAACCAATCGCCGTCGAGCCGCAGAGCATCGACATGCTCCTTGAGATCTCGATCATAGCGCTTTGGCTTGGTGCTGACGGCGGATGGAAGTTTCAACATGGCCTCGTAGACATACTGGCCAAAGGTGTTGATCTTCTCCAGGCCGGCGCCGTCCGTTCCCGACATGACGTACGATATCCGCGAATTAACGCAGCCCACCTGGTTCATGACGCCAATGTCGGCGGCCAGGCGCTGAGCGGCGGTGCGCATCAGCTCATCGCTTTCAAAGGCCTCTTTCCCCACGACGCTGACGCTACGCTTGGGATCGAGCGAAATCAGCTCAAGGCCCGGTTGGATATAGCGGGTGACGTGCTTTATCGAGGAGAAGCCGCCCCAGGCGACGATCTTTTCGACATTGTGCGGCTGATAGAGCTTTTCTTCGAGCGCGACATCGCCGCCACGCCAATAGGCGACACTGAGATGTTTCGTGAGCGGGTGGTCGGGCACCATGTCGACCATCGTCTGGGCGATGGCCAGGGCGGTGAACGGGTCGTTCGACGGCGCCTTGATGATGGCGTCGCTGCGCAGGATCGCGTTCTTGATGACGGTATTGACCGAGACCATCGGGCTATTGCCCGCCACGATATGAAGGGCGCGCGCGCCGAAACAGCGAATCCCTTGCCGTGCGCCGCTTAGGGCCGTCCGTTCCACCCAGCCTTCCAGGTAGGCGATGCCGACCGAATTCTCGGCGAGGTCTTTCACCCGCTCGCGCCGGAACGGCTTGCCCATGTTGCCGTATTGGCGGTCAATGAGCGGTTCCGTCGTCGGCGCCGTCAGATAGGAAAGTTCCCGCGCCCGATACACGTGGACATTCTTTTCGACGTCAAGCAGGCTGCCCAGTTCTTCGAGATAATCGAGAATTTCCTCGAAGGAAATCGTATAGAGATCCGCTAGCTGTGCGGGATTTCCGAGCGGAAGCAGATCCAGGTATTTGTGCGCGTCCGGCGTCATGAAGTTCAAGTCGCCGCCGCGACCGCCGACCTCGATCAAATTGTCGGAAATCACCTTTCCGCGGATGATCATGGGAGCGACGGGGGCGTCTATGCGAATTTTCTCTTGCACGGTCATTGTTGTCTCCAGTGCATGGCCAGGGTTGTCGTCGGGACAGACGGTCGTTGGTCAGCCGGTGAGGTCGGTGAGATAGTTCAGCGCGGATTCATGCGCTTCCGGAGAGGCGGCGCAGGTGATCTTGTCGTCGCCGCCGCGCTTCTCGCTATAGCGCTCGATCTTCCGGTCGATGTGCGGCGACTGTCTTCCGCAGCCGCAGGGGCTCCAGTCGACGCTGATTTCGTCGCCGGACACGAAGCCGCCCCAATAGGTTTCCGCTTGCAGGTCGAAGAAAGCGGCGCGGCCCGTCTGCACGCCCGTTCGTGGCAGAATCTCGCCAGTGTCGGGATCGAGCACGAACAGAATGGACCAGGGCTCGATATGATGGCGCTTGTGGTCGCACATCATGTGCGTCCCCATCACCTCGGACATGCCGTACAGGTAAATCAGCCGCCGGACGCCGAAGAACCGAAGCAGCACCGCCTCCAGATCGGGAGGCACCTCGAGGCCTTTGGCGCCGCCTCCGGTGCCGATGATCGAGTCCGGCGAAAACACGCCTTCCAGGCCGTCGGCCAGCCCGGCGACGGCGACCTTGTAGAGGGCGGGCCAGGTGCTGCGGAGATAGACCTTTTCACCTCTCAGGCTGGCGATGTTGTCGGCCAGGAACGCTTTGAGGTCGTCAGCCATCGAGGTCTGCATGGAGTCGAACTCGGCCCTGCGGGCCAGCAATGCGGGCGACAATTGCAGGCGATCGAGTTCGCCCTTCGCTTCGGCGGCGCGCATGCGCCCCGCGAGAAACATGAGATCCGCGCTGGCCGCGCGCGGGTAAAGCACATGGAGCTTGGTTTCGTCGCCGCCGCAGAGATATTTCAGCGCGAGATCCGTGGTCCGCAAAGGCGCCGATGTTCCTCGGCGGTAGTTCGGATGGATCACGTGCATGTCGAGCGGCTTGTCGCGAGACGGCGCCGTGAGGCCGCTGGCCTGAAACATCCCCAGAAGCGAGTCCAAATAGTGCTTCTCGGCCTCGCCCTTCGTGCGCGGCAGGAACGAGACCGTGCCGGTCGTGCCGGAAGAGTGCCGTAGATTGAGCGGCGTCTCGGCATCCAAAACCGCGACCCACTCGTCCAGGCCCTGGCATTTCGACACATCGACGCCAGACAGGTCGATGGTCGTCAGTTTTTGCAGCCACTGGTTCATTTGCGTGAACCGGTTTTTCTCCAAAAAGGAGATGGGATACGACTTGTAGACCGTGTGTTTGAATAAGAGCGGAACGATGTCGTTCAGCGTGTTGATCTCGTAGACGCCCGCCTCATCGGCGAGCTTCTTCAACACAGGCACTCTATTTCGCATCTGCGCGAAGCGCTTTTGCAGAGCTAATAATTGCAGTTCCTCGCGATCTTCCTGGCCTGGGCTGTGCATGCGCTCGTATGAGCCGCCGAAAGCCCCCGCTCCATCGACGAGTATCTTGGTTGCGACTGCGTCTAGATCGGCCACGGGCCGCTCGGCGACTATTTGCATAACGTTTCTCCCTTGAAAGTACCGCGGGCCTTCTTGGCCCGGCGCGCCGGCCTGACGGCCGGCTTGGGTCCACGCGCTTGGCGACCCTAAGATTTGCGAGCGGTCTTAGAGTTTCCTGAATTAGTGTGATTGTCAAAGGGATTCTCGCTGATATCGCCTTATTTCCCGATCATTTTCCAAATACATATATCACAATATGTTTAAATATATATAAAACATGTATAAATGTCGATATATAGAGAGGTGTAATGTTTAGTTTACCCTTAAAGGCGCCAAAGGAGATCTTAATGGCGATAAATAATCGATATATGTGCATCTATTCTGTAGAAAATTTGGAAATTTCATTAGATTCGGGGCGCAAGCGCCTAAAGCGGGACAGGGCAAGCTTCTAGAAATTCGGCCGGATCCCCCCACGGACCACCGCACGGCTCAAATATGTTCGCCGAAATCGGTCCGCTGGCGACCGGCGCGATCCGGATATTCCGATAAACCCCAGTTTCGCCATGCTCACCAAAAGGCCCATGGCCGCGGCGGCGGCATTTTGCGGCTTGCGGAGCCGACGGCCCGGTCACCGATCAAGGGCGATCCGCAGCGCCTTTAAGGCCTGCCGACGCCGCGCGATCCCATGCGAAAGCTCGCGGGTGCGAAGGCCGTGCCGGAAGTTCCAAGGGCTGGCGCCATGGCCACTCTTGGCCGCGCACGCTCTTGCGCGCGCGAAATATCTGTAGGCTTAGGGTGGAGACGTGGGATTGGGTTCGTATGGCAAGACGCACAAGGACATCGCAGCGGAATCCCAAGCTTTCGGCGACGCTGCAACAGGTCGTGGAGGCGCTCCGCTACGAGTCGCTCCGGTGCGCGGAAGGCGACCTGATCGGCTCCGAGGACGAATTACTGGCGCGCCACCGCGTCAGCCGACCGACCTTACGCCAAGCCGCGCTAGTCGTTGCGCAGGAGCAGTTGCTGGAGGTCCGACGCGGCGTGGGAGGCGGCTACATCGCCCAACGCCCGACGAGCCGGGCGGTCGCCCACATGGCGGCGATCTATCTGCGCACTCGCAACGCCAGTCGCGACGAGCTCAGCCGCTCAACGCCGACCATCCGGGCGGAGCTCGCCCGGCTGGCGGCCGCCAATCTCGACGATGAATCGCGCAAAGCCTTCCAGGACTTCCTGCGGCGGGAGGCAGGGGCGAGCGCGGAGGGCCCTGGGCTCCGCGCCTTCACCGAGAGCGTGCGCGAGTTTGGTCAATTGTTGGGGGCGAGCAGCGGCAACCGGGTCCTGTCGCTGTTTCTGGACATCCTCTACGATTTGGGGACCAACTTCAGGCCAGAGCATGACGTCTTTCTCGGCCGGCCCGAGCGGGTGCAGGCCTACCGCCAACAGCGCGCTCGCCTCATCGGAGCGATACTCGACAGCGATCCCTACATCGCCGGGTTGCTCGCCAACCGCACCTCCGAGCTCCATCGACAGTGGCAGGCGGAAGACGCCATCGCGCCGGTGGCGGCTCGACCTCGCAAGAGAAGGCTTCGCGGAACGCGCTTCGAGCGCTGATCGACCCAATAGGCGGTCGGGGTTTCGGGCGCCTCGGGACGAGAGAGGGGAGGGGCTCAAAGATCAATCTTAAACGGGGCTGGGATAAATAAGCCCCGAGCTCAAGCCGCGTAGGCGCCAGCCACGCTCTTCTGGGTGCGCCGAACGGGCAGGGAGAAGCTGACCGTGGTGCCCTCGCCGGGCTCGCTGGCCATCTCCAGGGCGCCGTCGTGCATCTCGACCAGGGACTTGGTCAGGGCCAGGCCCAGGCCGGTGCCCTGCTGGGTCTTCGAGTGCTGGCTCTCGATCTGTTCGAAAGGCTTGGCCAGGCGGGCGAGGTCGGACTTGGAGATGCCGATGCCGGTGTCGTGGACGAACACCTGGACCCGCTCGCCCAGCACGTCCCGGCGCAGTTCGGCCGTCACCCGCACCTTGCCGCCATTGGGCGTGAACTTCAGCGCGTTGGAGAGCAGGTTCAGCAACACCTGCTTGATGGCGCGATAGTCCGCCTCGATCTCGGGCAGGGGCGGCAGGTCGGTTTCCAGGGCCAGGCCCGTGGCGTCGGCGCGGTTGCGCACCAGGCGCACGGCGTCGTCGACCACGTCCTGCAAGGTCAGCGGCTCGAACCGCAGGTTCATCTTGCCGGCTTCGATCTTGGACATGTCCAGGATGTCGTTGATCAGCGCCAGCAGGTGCTGGCCGGACGAGAGGATGTCCTGGGCGTATTCCTTGTAACGCTTGTCGCCCAGGGCGCCGAACATCTCGCCGACCATGATCTCCGAGAACCCGTTGATGGCGTTCAGCGGGGTGCGCAGTTCGTGGCTCATATTGGCCAGGAATTCGCTCTTGGCCTTGTTGGCCCCCTCGGCGCGGATCTTCTCCGCCTCGTATTTGCGCGCGAGGTCGGCGAGCTGGACCTGGCTCTGCTCCAGCTTGTCGACCGCCTCTCGGAGTTGCGCCTCGTTCAGCCGTCGCGCTTCGTCCTGCAGCTTGATCGCCGTGATGTCCGCGGCGGTCATCACCAGGCCGCCGTCGGCGGTGCGGCGCTCGGAGATCTGCAGCCAGCGGCCGTCGTTCATCTCCAACTCGCGCATGCCAGGCACGCCATCGGATGCGGCGTGCGACCGCTTGATCGCCAGGCGGACGAACCGGTTCACCGTCTCGCGCGGCGCGCCAGGCTTCAGGACTCGCGGCTCAAGCCCGAAGAAGACGCGGAAGTTCTTGTTGCACATCAGGAGCCGGCCGGTGCGGTCCCACAGGATGAAGGCCTCGGATACGCTGTCGATGGCGTCGCGCAGCCGGTTTTCCGCGGCCTGGGCGCGGGCCTGGGTGATCCGCTCCTCGGTGACGTCCAGCATGACGCCGATGATCCGCTGATAGCCGTCGGCCCCGGCCTCGCCGACCGCTTGGCCGCGGGCGTCGATCCAGGCGGAGCGGCCATTGCGGTTGGGCAGGCGCAGGGAGACGTCGAAGGCGCCGTAGGCCTGCGCGCCCGCCAGCGCCTGCCGCAGCCGGTCACGGTGCTCCGAGGCGACCCGCTCCACCACTTCCGCCCCCGGGACCACGCCGCCGCCGCCCCAGCCGAGGATGGCGCCGCTCATGTCGGACATGGTCAGCCGGTCGGTGGAGAGGTCCCATTCCCAGATGCCGCAATGCGCGGCCTCTACCGCCATGCGAAAGCGCCGCTCGCTTTCGGCGAAGGCCCGGTTCACGGTCTCGGCCTTGCGGATCTGGCGCAGCATCAGCAGCGCCAGCGCGATCCCGATCGCCAGCGGCGAAAGGTTCCAGAACACGTCCATGGCGAAGGCCCGCGAGGCCGCGATTTCAGCCGCGTTGCGCGGCGAGGCGATCACGACCATCAGCCGTCCCCCAAGAGCGCGGGTGATCAGGTTGACGCGGGTCCCGTCACTCAATTGGCCGGTCGCGTGGCCGTCTTCCGGCAGGTCCGACGCATTGACCTGGAAAGCGTCCTGCAGATTGGCGGCTGTCAGGGCGCCGCGGCCCTGCATCGCCAGGATCCGGCCGTCAGGAGCCGCCAGCGCGGCCGCCAAGGGCGCCGAGGGGTTGCGCTTGTCGTCTTGAGACTCCGTTTGCGTGACCGCTTGCGCGAGGTCCGTGGCCGCGACCAGCGTGACGCGCCCGCCGCCATCCTTCTGGCTGGCGGTCGCCTGGGCGGCGTAGACCCCGCCCTTCGGCAGGCGTCCGATCCAGAAGCTGCCGCCGGAATCGCCGGCCGCGCGCGCGGCGCCCAGCCAGTCGGCGCCGCCGATGTCGCCGGCCTGGGCGCGCACGCCGTCCTCGGTGATCACGGCTATGGCGCGGGCCGACGGGCGCGCGGCTTTCAGGGCCGCCTCCGCGGCGTCCATGGGACTGTCCGGGAACCGTCCGGCCATGGCCGCGCCGGCGGTCAAGGCGGCGTTCAACCGTGCGAAGTCACCCTCGACGCGCGTTCCGACGCGATCCGCGGCGGCCGCGCCCGCCTTGTCCACGGGCCGGGCCGCGCTGGCTTCCCGCTCCAGGCGGAACATGGAGAGGCCGGTATAGATGGCGAGGATCAGCAGGGCGCCGAGCACGGCGACGCGTATGCGCGCGGCGGTCGGCGCGGCCGACGCAGCCGGAGTCCGGCCCCCAAACGCCGGGACGCCGTCCGAGGACCAAGCCTCGCCCTTATCGCCGCCACGCGCCAAGGCGCTGTTCCCCAATGATCGAGTCAACCCAGTGTGAGCTTAAGCGCGACGGTTGACTCGTGTCACGCACTCGCCCGCCTGATGGGGTGCGTCGGATTGAATCGATTCGCGCCGTGGCTCAAAGGACTCAGGTCTAGGCCAGCGCCCGGCTGGCCATCTCGAAGACGTTTTTCGACAATCCGGGCGTGTCGACGATCCTCTGTAGCTGTTCGCGCATCAAGGCGCCGAGTTCGGGCTTGTAGCGCCGCCAGCCGCCCAGCGGTTCGATCAGCCGCGCGGCGGTCATCGGATTGAAGCCGTCGACGGCCAGGATCTGGTCGGCGAGGAACCGGTAGCCGGCCCCGGAGGGGTCGTGGAAACGCGCCGGGTTGCCGGAGGCGAAGCTCTGCACCAGGGCGCGCAGCCGGTTAGGGTTCTTGGCGTCGAAGGCCGGATGGGCGGTCAGGCCCAGCACCCGGCCGAGCACGTCCTCATTGGGGCTGCGAGCCTGAAGCGCGAACCACTTGTCGATCACCAGCGGCTCGTCTTTCCAGCGTGCATAGAAGTCGGTCAGGGCCTGATCATAGGGCTCGCCGCCCAGCACCATCAGCGCCGAGAGGCCGCCCATGGCGTCGGTCATATTGGCCGCGGCCTGGAAATGGCCGATCGCGCGCTCCAGGTTCTGGGCGTGGGAATCAGCGGCCAGAAGATCGAGGGCGGCGTTGCGCAGGGCCCTGCGGCCCGCGCTGTCGGCGTCGGGCGAGAAGGTCTCCGCGCTCTGCAAGGCGCCGTGCAGACGCCGCAGCGCGTCGCCCAGATGGATCGCCAGCCGGCCTCGCAGCGCGTCCCGGGCTTCGTGGATGGCCGCGGGGTCCGACGGGGTCTGGACCAGGGACAGGTCGGATTCGCTGGGCAGGGCCAGCAGCAAGGCCTTGAAGGCGTCCTCCGCCGACTGGTCGTCCAGGGCGCGGCCGACCGCCTCGGCATAGCGCTCCTCGCCGACCTCGTCCGGCGCGCCGGACGCGCGGGCCAGGATCAGGTCGCGGGCCAGGCCCTGTCCAGCTTCCCAGCGGTTGAACAGGTCCGGATCCGCGGACAACAGGATATAGCGGTCCTTGGCCGGGGCGTCGGTGGTCAGGTTCACCGGCGCGGAGAAGCCGCGCAGGGGCGAAAGCACCGGTCGGCGCGCGACGCCTTCCAGCCGCACGGTCTTTTCCGCCCGGTCCAGCACCACCACCATCTCCTCGACCAGCGCCGCGCCATCGGGCGCGCGAAACGGCAGGGGGCGGCCATCCTCGTCCAGGAGGCCGATCAGGATCGGGGTCGGCAGGGCGCGCTTGTCCGGCTGGCCGGGTGTCGGGGCGACGCTTTGGCTCAGCGTCAGGTCCAGGGCGTGGGCCGCCTCGTCATAGGTGCTGGCGATCGAGACCCGCGGCGTGCCGGCCTGTTCGTACCAGGCGAAGAAATCCGACAGGTCGCGGCCGCTGGCGTCGGCGAAGCATTGGATGAAGGCCTCGACCGTGGTGGCGTGGCCGTCCCAGCGCTCGAAATAGACATCCATCCCGGCGCGGAACCCTTCGGCGCCGATGATGGTCTTCAGCATACGGATCAGTTCCGCGCCTTTGTCATAGATCGTGGCGGTGTAGAAGTTGTCGATCTTCAGATAGCTCGATGGCCGCACCGGATGGGCCATGGGTCCGGCGTCCTCGGCGAACTGCCGCGCACGCAGCGCCTTGACCTCCTTGATCCGCTGGACCGCGTGGCCACGCTGGTCGGCGGAGAAGCTCTGGTCGCGGAAGACCGTCAGGCCCTCCTTCAGGCATAGCTGGAACCAGTCGCGGCAGGTGATCCGGTTGCCGGTCCAGTTGTGGAAATATTCATGGGCGACCACGCCCTCAATCCGCTCGTAGTCGAAGTCGGTGGCGGTCGCGGGGTCCGCCAGCAGCAGCGAGGAGTTGAAGACGTTGAGGCCCTTGTTCTCCATCGCCCCAAAATTGAAGTCGCGCACGGCGACGATCATGAACAGGTCCAGGTCGTATTCGCGGCCGAACGTATCCTCGTCCCATTTCATCGCCCGCTTCAGCGAGTCCATGGCGTAGGCGGCGCGGTCGGCCATGCCGGTGTCGACATAGATGCGCAAGGCTGCCGTGCGCCCGCTCATGGTGACGATCTGGCTCTCCAGCACGTCCAGTTCGCCGGCGACCAGGGCGAACAGGTAACAGGGCTTGGGGAAGGGATCGTTCCAGACCGCGAAATGCCGGCCGCCCTCCAGATCGCCGGTCAGGGTCAGATTGCCGTTGGCCAGCAGGCGCGGATAGGCCTGCTTGTCGGCCTCCATCCGCACGGTGTAGCGCGCCAGCACATCCGGGCGGTCGGCGAACCAGGTGATCTTGCGGAAACCCTCGGCCTCGCACTGGGTGCAGAAGCGCCCCGCCGACATGTAGAGGCCTTCCAGGAAGGTGTTGGCCTGGGGGTCGATCTCGACCTCGGTCTCCAGGGTGAAGGCGGCCGCCGGGTTCGGAATAGTCAGGTCCTCGGCGGTGACCTGGTATTCCTCGGCGCCCAGGACGCGCCCGTCGATGGCCACGGAGACCGGCTTAAGCCGGACCCCGTCCAGGCGCAGCGGTTCGGCATGATCGCCGTCGCGCCGGATCGTCAGGCGAGCGCGGACCCGCGTGGCCGTGGGCTCCAGCCGGAAGTCCAGATGGACCTCGTCGATCAGATAGGCGGGTGGACGATATTCGGAGAGCCGGATCGGCTGGGGGATGTCGGTGCGCATCCCGAGGATTTAGCCCGCAATGGACGGGGCTGAAAGGGCCTCGCCGGTTTCGAAAGGCGGCGAAGCTTCAGTTCCTCCCGGTTTCGGGGAAGGGAGCAACGGGGCTCCTACTCCGCCGCGATCGAGCCACCGCGCCCCGTCCGTTCCGGCGCCGCCGGGACCTCGTTCAGATAGCGCTGCACCGCCGCGGCGCGTTGGGCCAGGGCCTGGACCGGTTCGGGCGCCTCGTCCGGGGACTCGCCGATCAGCACGGCCAGTTCGTGGGCGATGGCCAGCAGCTTGGGGGCGCTGGCGATCAGGCGGGCCTGGTATTCCATCCTGCGCGGGTCGCGGTCGTATTCGGCGCCGGGCGTGCGCCAGCCGCCCCAGTCGGTCGCGTCGGTGACCACCACCGGAAAAGTGCCCGGATAGGGATGGTGGCCGCAGTCTTCCGGCGCCTGCCACTTGTTGCGCGCGCGCAGGATCCTCCAGTTGGCGCCGTCATCGGGCGGCTCTTCATTCGCGCCGTGATCTTCGGCCTGCAGCTCGTGGCCCAGGAACTCGCGGCCCAGGCCGACGTCGTAGGTGATGCGGACCGGCTCGTCGAAGCCCTTGGCCCAGACCGGCGCGACCTTTTCGATCACCGCCCAGGTGCCGACCAGCTCGACCCAGACCTTCTGGTTGCGGTGAAACAGGGCCTTGGCCATCGGCGGCTCCATCGTCCGGCAGGCCGTCCGATATGACTTAAAATCATTGACGCGAGGTCAATCTTTCGCCCGCGCCAAAGCCCGGTATTCTATCCCGCGAAAGCGACCGCGGCTCACCGCGGCGACAGGGAGGCGCGGCCGGACATGAATTTCGATTTCTCCGACGACCAGAAGTTCCTGAAGGACGAGGCGCGCAAGTTCCTGGCCGCGCATTGCGGCGTGGACCGGGTCCGCGCGGTGCTGGACGACGACGCCCGAAGCTATGACGAGGTGTTGTGGAAATCGGTCGCCGAGCAGGGCTGGCTGGGCGCGGCGATCCCGGAGCAATATAACGGCCTGGGCCTTGGCCGGCTGGAGCTGTGCGCCATCGCCGAGGAGCTGGGCCGCGTGGTCGCGCCCATTCCGTTCGCCTCGACCGTCTATTTCCTGGCCGAGGCTTTGATGCTGGCCGGAGATGACGCGCAAAAGGCCAAATATCTGCCCCGGATCGCCGCGGGCGAGCTGATCGGCTGTTTCGCCACCGCCGAGGGGCCGGGGCCGGTCGCCGAGGGCGCGGTCCAGGCCCGGGTCGAAGGTGGAAAGCTGACGGGCGTCAAGATTCCGGTGACCGACGGCGACGTGGCCGGCCTGGCGGTGGTGCTGGCCAAGGAGGGTGGTCGGCCGGGCTTGTTCCTGGTCGACCTGACCGGCGCGGGCGTGGCGCGCGAGACGTTGAAGACCCTGGATCCCACCCGCGGCGTGGCCAGGCTGACCTTCACCGGCGCCCCGGCGGACCGGCTCGGCGCGCCGGGCGAGGGTATGGCCCTGACCGAGGCGGTGATGGACCGCGCGGCGGTGCTCCTGGCCTTCGAACAGGTCGGCGGCGCCGACCGCAGCCTGGACATGGCCAAGGCCTACGCCCTGGAACGCTTCGCCTTCGGCCGGGTGATCGCCAGCTACCAGGCGATCAAGCACAAGCTGGCCGATGTCTATGTGAAGAACGAGCTGGCCCGCTCCAACGCCTATTACGGCGCCTGGGCGCTGAACACCGGCGCGACCGAGCTGCCGATCGCCGCTTCGGCGGCCCGGGTGGCGGCGTCGGAGGCGTTCTGGTTCGCGTCCAAGGAAAACATCCAGACCCATGGCGGCATGGGTTTCACCTGGGACGTCGACTGCCACCTCTACTACCGCCGCTCACGCCAACTGGCCCTGGTCGCCGGCGCGCCCAAGGTGTGGAAGGAGCGGCTGGTGGCGCACCTTGAACGCCGCAATGCGGCGTGAGTGCGGATTTTGCGCCCAAGCGATCATTTTACGTGTCATCCCGGACGGCCCGTAGGGTCGATCCGGGACCCAGGGGCCACGTGCACCGCCCTTGGGTCCCGGCTCTTCGCTTCGCTGCGGCCGGGATGACGAGCTGTATCTAAAGCGACCCGCAAGGTCTCAAGGAACTCAGATCATGGACTTCAACGACACCCCCGAAGAAGCCGCCTTCCGTTCCGAAGCGCGGGCCTGGCTCGAAGCCAATGCGCCGCGCGAGCGGGCGTCCGGGCACGGTGACGCCGAACACATGGCCGGCGCCAAGGCCTGGCAGGCCAGGAAGGCCGCCGCCGGCTACGCCCAGATCACCTGGCCCAAGGAGTGGGGCGGGGGCGGCGGCACGCCGATGCAGTCGATCATCTTCGGCCAGGAGGAATCCAAGTATGGCCAGAACCACGGCTATTTCACCATCGGCCTTGGCATGTGCGTGCCGACCGTGATGGCCTTCGCGAATGACGAGACCAAGCAGCGCTTCGTCGGCCCGGCGGTGCGCGGCGAGGAGATCTGGTGCCAGTTGTTCTCCGAGCCCTCCGGCGGTTCGGACCTGGCGGCGGCCCGCACCCGCGCGATGCGCGCCAAGTCCGAGGATGGGGGCGACGACTGGATGATCAACGGGCAGAAAGTGTGGACCTCCGGCGCCCAGTACAGCGACTTTGGGATTATCCTGGTGCGGACCAATCCGGACGCGCCCAAACACAAGGGCCTGACCATGTTCTGGCTGGACATGCGTTCGCCTGGCGTCGAGGTGCGGCCGATCCACCAGATGTCCGGCGAGCGCGGCTTCAATGAGGTCTATTTCACCGACGTGCGGGTGAAGGACAGCCAGCGGCTGGGGCCGGTCGACGACGGCTGGAAGGTCTCGCTGGTCACGCTGATGAACGAGCGGCTGGCGGTCGGCGGCGGCGGCGGGGTCGACTATTCGACCATCATGGCCCTCGCCCGCGACCTCACGACCGAGACAGGCCCGGCCATGGCCGACCAGGCCTTCCGCGAGAAGCTGGCCGACTGGTTCGTCCAGTCCGAGGGGCTGAAGAACACCCGTATGCGCACCATCACCGCCCTGTCGCGCGGCCAGACCCCCGGGCCGGAAAGCTCGATCGGCAAGATCATCGCCGCCAATCAGCTTCAGGACCTGGCCAATGCGGCGGTGGAGATGGAGGACCAGTACGGCGTCATCGACGACCCCGCCCTGGCCCCGCTGAACGCGGCGTTCCAGGAGAGCCTGCTGTCATCGCCCGGCCTGCGCATCGCTGGCGGGTCCGATGAGATTTTGAAGAACATCATCGCCGAACGCGTGCTGGGCCTGCCGGGCGATATCCGGGTGGACAAGGACGTGGCGTTCAAGGACATGCCGACGGGACGGTGAGGGGGTCGATGGGGCGGACTCAACGAGCGGCCGCGCGAAAGACGCTCCACCCCTCGTCGTCATCCTGAGCTTGTAGAAGCACGCACTCGTCACGAGGCGCGCGGATCAAGCCGCGGAAATCTCCGCCGCCTTCGCCTCCGCCAGCGGCGGCATCCGGTTGAACGCGTCCAGCGCCGCGATCTTGTAGGCCTCCGCGAGGGTCGGATAGTTGAAGGTGTTCTGGACGAAATAGTCGAGCGTGCCGCCCAGGTTCAGCACCGCCTGGCCGATATGGATCAGTTCGGTCGCGCCCTCGCCGACGATGTGGACGCCCAGCAGCTTCTGGTCGGCCAGGGCGAAGATCATCTTCATCATGCCCGACTGCAGCCCCATGATGTGGCCGCGCGAGGTCTCGCGGAAGCGGGCGACACCGCATTCATAGTGGATGCCCTTTTCGCGCGCCTCGTCCTCGGTCAGGCCGATGGTCGAGATCTCGGGGACCGAATAGATGCCATAGGGGAAGAAGCTCGGCGCCGCGCTCATCGGCGCGCCAAAGGCGTGGCAGGCGGCAATGCGGCCCTGTTCCATCGAGGTCGAGGCCAGGCTGGGGAAACCGATCACATCGCCCACCGCATAGATGTGCGGAACCCCGGTCTGGAAGGTCGCCGGATCGACGGCCATCCGGCCGCGCCCGTCGAGAGCGAGGCCGGCGGCCTCCACATTCAGGTCGCTGGTGGCCCCGACCCGGCCCGCCGCATAGAGCAGCATCTCGGAACGGATGCGCCGCTCGTCGTCCAGGATCGCGACCGCGCCGCCCGCCGGATCGAGCTCCACGTGATCGACCTTGCACCCGACGCGGAAATTGACGCCGCGATTGCGCAGTTCGTGGGTGAACTCGTCGATGATCTCGCGGTCGATGAACTCCAGGAAGTTCTTGCGCGGCTCCACGATGGTCACGGGGACGTCGAGCGCCGAGAAGATGGTCGCGTATTCCATGCCGATCACGCCGGCGCCGACCACGGTCAGGCTGCGCGGCACCCGCAGCTCCTCGACCAGGCTGTCGCTGTCGACCACCGCCTTGTCGTCGAACGGGATGTGCGGCGGACGAAACGGTTTGGTTCCGACCGCGATGACGATCCGGTCGGCGGAGACGGCGTCGACCTCGCCGTCGGCCTTTTTGACCGCCAAGGTGTTGAGGTCGACGAAACGCGCGGAGCCGGCCAGGGTGCGGACGCCGTTGCGCGCGAACTGGTTTTCGAGCACCTCGATCTCGTAATCGAGGGTTTTGCTCAGGCGCGCGCCCAGGTCGCGCCCCTCGATATCCTTCTTGACCCGGTAGGCCAGGCCATAGAAGCCGCGCTCCCGCCAGCCCGAGAGGTTGAGCACGGTCTCGCGCAGGGTCTTGGAGGGGATGGTCCCGGTGTGCACAGAGACGCCGCCGACCCGCAGCCGGTTTTCCACCACCAGCACCGAACGCCCCAGCTTCGCGGCCTGAATGGCGGCGCGGCGCCCGGACGGTCCGCTGCCGATGACGATCAGATCATAGCGCATCGCCACATCCCCCCGATCCTTGCGGCTTCAACGGGTAACGGCGGGCCGTGACAGTATGACGTCGGGTTCAGACCGTCTCGGTCAGGGCCGCGATGTCGGCGGGGCTACAACCGCATTCCTCCAGGATCCGCAGGGTGTGCTGGCCGATCTCCGGCGCCATGCGCGGCCGCCGCTTGGTCTCACCGGCGAGCTGGAACGGACTGTCGATCGTCTTCATGCCAAAGCCGTCCTCGAATTCGGGCAGGAGGTTGTTGGCTTCGATCTGCGGATCGTCCGGATGGTCGGTGGTGCGGGCCACGATCCCGAAGGTCAGCCCCGCCTCGCCCAGCCGGTCGCGCCAATAGGCCCAGGGATGTTCCCGGAAGATGTCTTCCAGGAAGGTCACGATCAGGGCGGCGTTCTCGAGCCGCGCCATCGGGTTTGCGAACAGCGGGTCGTGCAGCCATTCCGGCCGGCCGACCGCCCGCGCCAGCAACGGCCATTCGCGGCCGGGATTGGCCAGCGCCAGCAGGATCTGGCGATCGTCGGCGGTGGTGTAATATTCGGCCAGGGCGCTGCGTTGGCCGCGTTCGCCGCGCCCGACCAGATCGATGCCGCACAGCGCCGCCTGGATCTGGCAGGAATTGGACCAGAGGCCGTTGGCCAGGAGCGAGGTCGAGACCTCGCCGCCCTCGCCGGTTGCCTGGCGGCGATAGAGCGCGGTCAGGATCGCCGCGTACATCGCCATCGCGGTCGGATGGTCGCCCATGCCTGGCATGGAGAGAGCGGGTTCGGTCGCGGTGGTGGCGCGGACCATGTCCATCAACCCCGAGCGCGCCCACCAGGCGGTGGTGTCATAGGCGGTGCGGTCGCGGTCCGGTCCCGCCTCGCCATAGGGCGTCAGCGAGGCGTAGATCAGGCGCTTGTTCAGCGGCCGGATGTCCTCGGCCCGCAGCCGCAGCCGCTCGCGGATGGGAAAGGGAAAGTTGGTGATGAAGACGTCGGCCTTGCGGATCAGGGTCTCCAGCACGGCGCGGGCCGCCGGCGTCTTCAGGTCGATCGCCAGGCTCTCCTTGTTGCGGGAATCCAGCGTCCAGTAATAGTCGATCATGTCCGGGTCGCCACGCAGGCGCACCAGGTTGCGGTAGGAATCGCCCAGGCCCGGCGGCTCGATCTTGATCACCCGGGCGCCGAAATCGGACAGGATGGTCGCGGCCGCCGGCCCGGCGATGAAGCTGGCGCAGTCGATCACCACCAGGTCGCTGAGAAGCCCTGAATCCATCGACCGTTTCCCCGCTGCGTTATGGCGCGGCGCCTTGGCGGCGCCCTGAAGGGACCCTAGCAAGGACGCCCCGGGACGTCACCGGCTGGAAACCCGTCTTCGGGCTCTTCGCCTCGCCGCGGCCAGGATGAAGAACAAAGGGAGAGTTTTGAGCGCGACCGGCGCCCCGCCGCCCGCAAAAAAAGCCGCCGCGCGGGGTTTCCCGCGCGGCGGCTCCTTCAGTTCAGTCGTTCAGGTTTAGTGCTTGGCGACTTCGTGGCGGCTTTTGTCGGCGGCTTCGCCCATCTTGCGCTTGGCGGCGCCGACGTTCTTTTCGACCGCGCCGGCGACTTGCTTGCCAGTGTTGCCGGTCACCTTGCCGAGGGCTTCCTTCGTCGCGCCCTTGATTTCCTTGGCGGCGCCGTCGATGCGATTCTTGTCCATGAGAACTCTCCATGATCTGATGCGGCTGCTTGCCGTCTGGGTAGGCAACGCGTCCCCGCCGCATTCGTTGCCTATGGGGGACCGTCGCCACTTATGCCGCGGCCGGAATGGTCGCCGCCGTGGACGCGCGGGCGCGGGTTCGCTAGAACCGCGCCCATTCCCCCGACACATCCGTTTCGCGAGCACGAGCCGTCCATGGCGCAGCAATATATTTTCCAGATGCAGGGCCTGACCAAGGCCTATCCCGGCGGCAAGAAGGTGTTCGAGAACATCTGGCTGAGCTTCTATTCCGACGCCAAGATCGGGGTGGTGGGCGTCAACGGCTCGGGTAAGTCGACCCTGCTGAAGATCATGGCGGGGCTGGACAAGGAGTTCAGCGGCGAGGCGAAGGCCGCCGACGGCACCAAGATGGGCTATCTGGAGCAGGAGCCCCAGTTGGACCCCGCCCTGGACGTCTGGGGCAATGTCATCGCCTGGTGCGACGAGAAGAAGATTTTCGACGCCTATAACGCCGTCGCGGCCAAGCTGGGCGAGGACTATACCGACGAGCTGATGGAGGAGATGACCGCGCTCCAGGAGAAGCTGGACGCTGGCGACCTCTGGGACATCGATTCCAAGATCGAGATGGCGATGGACGCCCTGCGCTGTCCGCCCGACGATTCGCCGGTGGACAAGCTTTCGGGCGGCGAGCGGCGTCGGGTGGCGCTGGCGCGACTGCTGCTCTCCAAGCCCGACATGCTGCTCTTGGACGAACCGACCAACCACCTGGACGCCGAGTCGGTGGCCTGGCTGCAGCACCACCTGGAGAACTTCCCCGGCTGCGTGATCCTGGTCACCCACGATCGCTACTTCCTAGACCAGGTGACCAAGTGGACGCTGGAACTCGATCGCGGCAAGGGCGTGCCCTACGAGGGCAACTATTCCGGCTGGCTGGAACAGAAGGAAAAGCGCGTCCGCCAGGAGCAGTCCGAGAGCGAGGCCCGGCAACGGGCCATGGCCCGCGAACTGGAATGGGTCCGCTCGTCGGCCAAGGCGCGCCAGGCCAAGTCCAAGGCCCGGCTGGCGGCCTATGACGAGATGGTCAACCAGCAGGAGCGCGAGAAGCAGAGCTTCGCCACCATCCAGATCCCGCCCGGCCCGCGCCTCGGCAACGTGGTGATCGAGGTCACCGGCCTGGAGAAGGAATACGGCGACAAGGTCCTGTTCAAGGGCCTGGAGTTCAAGCTGCCGCCCAACGGCATCGTCGGCGTGATCGGCCCGAACGGCGCCGGCAAGTCGACCCTGTTCAAGCTGATCACCGGCCAGGAAACGCCGGACAAGGGCGCGATCCGCCTCGGCGAGACGGTGAAGCTGGCCTATGTCGATCAGACCCGCGACGACCTCAATCCCACGGACACCGTCTGGCAGGCCATTTCCGGCGGGCTGGACATCATCAAGGTGGGTAACCGCGAGATCGTCAGCCGCTCTTACGTGGGCTCGTTCAATTTCAAGGGCGGCGACCAGCAGAAGAAGGTCGGGCTGCTGTCGGGCGGGGAGCGCAACCGGGTCCACCTGGCCAAGACCCTGACCACCGGCGGCAATGTCATCCTGCTCGACGAACCGACCAACGACCTGGACATCGAGACCCTGCAGAACCTGGAGGACGCGCTGGAGCAGTTCGCCGGCTGCGCTGTGGTGATCAGCCACGACCGCTGGTTCCTGGACCGGCTTTGCACCCACATCCTGGCCTTCGAGGGCGATAGCCACGTCGAATGGTTCGAGGGCAATTTCGAAGCCTATGAAGAGGACAAGAAACGCCGCCTGGGCGCCGACAGCCTGATCCCGCACCGGATCAAGTTCCAGAAGTTCTCACGGTAGGTTTTGAGTCCGATTCCTTCCCCGTCGGGGAAGGAATTGAAGGTCGGAGCCTCGGTTCCTCAGTGCCGTATAATCCGCGGCCCGCGGTGGTGATCGGGACCTCGTTGATAGAGGGTTCGTCTGTCGAGGTAGACTGCTGAAGCCGGCCTCACGGCCATAGGCTGCCTTCATTTGAGCGCCGATCTCGCCGACCGGTCTGGGCTCAAAGCTGGTGGCTGTCTTCCGGAGCAGCGGCGCGCCCGCGAGCTCCAAGCCCTCCAGGCTGCAACGCGGACCCAACCCCGTCTCGTCATCGGCCAATCGGAACCGCGGACGAGATGGGACAAGGGCAAACTCCGGTTGATGTGAATCAGATTATGTGTTCATGTTTTGTTCTGGACACGGCTCGAAACGTTCCAGGCGAGAGCGGGGCCGTTGACTGATTGAAACCGCCGGGTTGGAATCCGTTGCAATGGAAGCGCCCGACGCATGGAGCCTGGGGCTCAAGTTTGACGATGTCTCCAATGCGAGGATGCATGACGTCGTTCTCGAGGAGGTGGAGCGCGTCCTGGTTCCGCTGGGCTTCAGGACGGTCGGCGTCCTCAAGTGGGTCCGCGACAAGGACGCGCCAGTCCGGCAGTTGTTCGGTTTTCAGAAGTGGAAGGGCGGCAAGGTCTCGCCCCGGTGGGGCGTGTCCTGCGATTTCGTCCCGCATCTTTCTGGAAACGAAGTCCACTGGCATCGGTCGAGTCCGAAGGCTCGGTTCGACATGGCTTTCACTACGCAGGACCGGGAACTGGAGATGTTGTACCGCTATGGAGATCGACCCATAAGGATGGATCTACCTGGGGTGCTGATGGCGGTCATGCCGCGAGCGGTTGAGTTCTGGGCGATGCTCGGTCCATTGGGGAGGCTCCGCGCGTCCATGGAGCGGATGCGGCGCCAATACCCACAGTCCGGATATCCCTTTCCGGGATACCGTGAGGATCTGCTGACGGGGCCGTTCATCCTAGCCGGCGCGGGGTCGCTCGAAATAGCCCAAGCGGAACTCGATCAGGCGCTATCCCGCTGGCCATGTCCTGAAAAGACCAGGGGCCGCCTCGTCAAACTCCTGATCGAGGCGAGCGAGAGCGAAACCCTGGCGTCGATGCGGTCGCCGGAAGCGCGGGCTTTTGAAGAGAAGGCCAGGCGCGAAGCGCCTAGGCCGCCTCTGGGCGTCATGGCGAAGCTGGCCCATCGATTACATCGGATCATTGATCCGCCGAGTCGCCCGCCCAAATGGCCGCCGGACGGGAAAGGCTAATACAGTGCTCCTCAGCATAAACCGCGGCCGTGTCGAAGGCCGCGCCATGCTCATCGCGTCGTTTCTCACGACCCGTTCTTCACCACCATTTCGCCGCGGTGTGCGGTGATTGTCGCCACCTGCAGGCCCCAGACGCTGAATTCGGCGGCGCCGGCCGCCGGTGGCGGCGCCGCCCGGCGCGCGTGTTTCCCGCCGGCGCGGGCGACCGACGCCGCGGCGGCCATGCCCGTCGGCGCGGGCGGCTCGGCGCCGTCGTACTGGCCGGTCAGGGCTTGGGGGGAACCATCCGCGCCCGCCATGCGATAGAAGATGTGGCCGCCGATGCGGCTGGTCCGGACCAGGGACGCGCTCCAATAGGGCGTCATCCAGGCGGCGTGGTAATGGGTCGAGGCGCCGATCGCGCTGGCCACATGGCCGTCCAGGGCCGCGGCGGCGACATCCTGGGCCGTGTCCCACAGTTCCAGGCGCGGCGGGCGGGCCAGGGAGCCGTCGCAGGTGAAGGTGAACTGGCAGCCGGTGGTCCGCTCGGCGCCTTCGAACACCACCCCGCAGACCGATTTGGGAAAGGCCGGGTGTTTCATCCGGTTCAGCACCACCTGGGCCACCGCCTCCTGGCCCTCGCGCGGCTCGGTGGCCGCCTCATAGTACACCGCCTGGGTCAGGCAGTGCAGCGCGCGGGCGCGGGTCTCATCGCCGCCCCGCAGTACGAACGGCGCGACGGCGCCCGGCGGCGTGGCGAAGGCCGGCAGGGCCAGGGCGTCGGAAGGATTCAGGGCGTCGGAAGGATTCTGGGCGCCGGACGGATCCTGGGCATAGGCCGGGCCAGCGGCCACGGCGATCAGGATGGCGCATCCGCCGAACCCGAATCGATGCGGCCCTGGCCTCGACATCCGTTTGATCCCCCGCCGCCCGAGCCGCCCCGTAACACAATGATCCTAGGCCGGGGGCGCAGGCGGGGTAAAGAGGTTCGCGCGATCGCGGGCGCTGGAAGGGGCGGGACCATGGCCGGACAAGCGACACGGAGTTGAGCCAGATTCAGCCGCCATGCGGCAGCCAAGTCGCACCGAGAACGGCCACCCCCCTAGCGCCCGCCCCCGTCTTCCGTCACCATCCCCGTCCAAGAACAACGATAACCCAGGGTGGAAGCCATGAACCCCGCCTATGGCGATGTTTTCGATGCGGTCGCGCGTGCTGTCCAGCCATCCGACGTCGCCATCTATTGTGATGATCAGGTGGTCAGTTGGGGCGCGTTCGATCGCGCGTCGAATGCGCTGGCCCGCGCGCTCGGGGCTGCTGGGCTGGAGCCGGGCGCCAAGGTCGCGCAGTATATGCGCAACAGTCCCGAATACCTGATCGGCTTCGCGGCGGCCTTCAAGGCGCGCCTGGCGCCGGTCAACGTCAATTACCGCTATGGCGCGGACGAACTCCAATACCTGTTCGACAACTGCGACGCCGAGGCGGTGCTGTTCGACGCCGATTTCGGCGAGATGGTCCAGGGGCTGAAGGCTCGCCTGCCCAAGGTCAAGCTCTGGGCCAGCGTCGGTGGCGCGGTTCCCGGCGCATCGACGATCGAGGACCTTTGCGCCGGCGACGGATCGCCGCTCGGGATCGAGCGGTCGCCCGACGACATGTTCCTGCTCTATACCGGCGGCACGACCGGCCTGCCCAAGGGGGTGATGTGGCCGGGCGGGATCTGGTGGACCGTGCTGGCCGCCGGCCGCGCGCCGCTGCTGGGCCAGGAGCCGCCACAGACGCTGGAGGCGTTGCGGACCCAGATCCGCGGCGGCCTCGGCCGCGATCCGATCTATATCGCCACGCCGCTGATGCACGGCACCGGCCTCTTCACCAGCGTCGGCGCCTTGACCAAGGCCGCTCCGGTGGTGCTGACGCGCAGGCCCTCGTTCGATCCGACGATCGCGCTGGACACGGTCACCCGCCTGCGCTGCGGCGGCCTCGTGATCGTGGGCGACGCCTTCGCCCGGCCGCTGCTCGACGCCCTGCGCGCCGAGCCGGCGCGCTATGACGTCACCTGCCTGAAGGTCGTCACCTCCAGCGGCATGATGTGGAGCCCGGAAGTTAAGACCGGCCTTTTGGCGTTCATGCCGGACGCCATGCTGTACGACAGTTTCGGCTCGTCGGAGGCCACTGGCCTCGGCGTTTCGATCACCTCCCGCGACACGCCGGCCAACGAGGCCCGCTTCGAGGCGCCGCAGACCGTCGTGGTGCGCGAGGGCGACTTCACGCCCGTGACGCCGGGTTCGGGCGAGGTCGGCCTGGTGGCCAAGCATGGCGACCTGCCGCTGGGCTATTACAAGGATCCGGAAAAGACCGCCCGCACCTATGTGACCATCAATGGCGAGCGCCACCTGATCAGCGGGGATCACGCCACGGTCGAGGCGGACGGGACCATTCGGCTCCTTGGACGCGGCAACCATTGCATCAATTCCGGGGGCGAGAAAATCTACCCGGAGGAAGTCGAAGAGGCGCTGAAGACCCATCCCGCCGTCCAGGACGCGCTGGTGTTCGGGGTGGCGGACGCGCGCTTCGGCCAGGCGATCAGCGCGGTGGTGGGCCTGGCGCCTGGCGCCGGGGCCGAGGGCGCCGAACTGATCGAGCATGTCCGCGGCAAGCTCGCCGCCTACAAGGCCCCGCGCCGGATCGCCTTCACCGCCAAGGTGCCCCGCGCGCCGAACGGCAAGGCCGACTATGCCGGCGCCAAGGCGGTTTTCGCGGAGATGTTTCCGGGCTGAAGGGCAGCGGGGACTTCGCGCATCCTCGAGGGGCCGCGAGCGTCGTGGGGCGACAACGTGTTTCCGAACGGCCCTAACCCTGCGCGCCCATGGTCGCGAACATGCCGGCCGCCGCGGCGGCCATCGCCGCGGTGGCGATCCAACCCATGGCCTTCAGCGGCGCGCGCAGGGTGAAGTCGCCCATCGCGTCCTTGCGGCTGGCGAGCAGCATCATCATCACCATGACGGGCACGGCCACCACGCCGTTGATCACCGCGCTCCAGAACAATGCCTTGATCGGGTCGATGGCCGAGGAGAAATTCATCAGCACGCCAACCATCGTCGCGGCGGCGATGATGCCGTAGAACGCCTTGGCTCGCCGCGGTTTCCGCTCCAGGCCGACGTGCAGGCCGAAGGTTTCGCCGATCGCATAGGCGGCGGATCCGGCCAGCACCGGCACCGCGAGCAGACCGGTGCCGACGATGCCCAAGGCGAAGATCACGAACACCAGCGGGCCGGCGATCGGGCGCAGGGCCTGGGCGGCCTGGGCCGAGGTCTGGATGGTGGTGACGCCGTGGGCGTTCAAGGTGACGGCGGTGGCGACGACGATGGACAGCGCGACCAGGTTGGAAAGCCCCATGCCCAGATAGGTGTCGATCCGGATCCGGCCGAATTCGTCCTTGGCCTGTTCGGGCGCCCGCTCCAACGGTATGGCGCCATCGCGCGCCTTGACTTCGTCGACCTCCTCTTCGGCCTGCCAGAAGAACAGGTACGGGCTGATCGTGGTGCCGAAAACCGCCACGATCGTGGTCAGATAGTCGGATTTGAGGGACAGGCGCGGCAGCACCATGCGCTCGCCGACCAGGGCCCAGGGCACGTGCACCACCAGGGCGACGCCGACATAGGCGAACAGCGAAAGGGTAAGCCATTTGAGAACTGAGACGTATCGGGA
>DATAYD010000128.1:0-2030 GCA_036272715.1 Caulobacteraceae bacterium
GGCGTTTCCGGACTCCCCCCGCTGGTTTGCTGCCCGGATCGCTGCTTTTTTGAGGCGGCGCGATCCGAAAATTGTTTCAGATCAGCCTATTCGGCGGGCGCCATCGCCTCTGCCTGGACTACGGTCACATAGGTTCGGTCATCGCGCTTGGTGACGAACTTGACCGCTCCGGCGGCGGTGGCGAAGAGGGTATGGTCCTTGCCCAAACCCACATTGGCGCCCGGCCAGTACTTGGTGCCGCGCTGGCGCACGATGATGTTGCCGGCGAGCACGCGCTCGCCACCGAACTTCTTCACGCCGAGTCGCTGGCCGGCGGAGTCGCGGCCGTTGCGCGAGGAGCCGCCTGATTTCTTGTGAGCCATGTCGCTCTCTCCTGAATCTCTTGCCGGACCTTAGGCGTCGTCGCCGTCGGCCTCGGCGGCCTTTTTCGCTGCCGGCTTCTTCGCGGCGGGCTTGGCCTCGCCGGCTTCAGCCTTGGGGGCGGCCTTCGCCTTCGGCGCGGCCTTCTTGGCGGGCGCGGCTTCGGCCGCCGCTTCCGGCACAGCTTCGGCCTTGGCCGGGGCCTTGGCCTCGACTGGGGCTTCGCGGAGCGCAAGGCCACGAGCGCGGGCGTTCAGCTCTGCACGCGTGGTCAGGTCGACCTCGCCGTCCCAGGTCTCGGTCTTGCCGCCGCCGGTGATGCCGGTGACGCGCAGGACGCTTTCCAGCTGGCGATGGCCCTGGGTGCGGCGATAGCCCTGGCGGCGGATCTTCTTGAACACCTTGATCTTTTCGCCCTTGCGGGTCTCGACCAGGGTGGCGTTGACCACGGCCCCATCGACCACCGGCGCGCCGACCACGACCTCGGAGCCTTCGCCCAGCATCAGAACCTGGTCGAAAGCGACCTTAGCGCCCGCGTCGCCATCCAGTTTTTCGACGACGAGCATGTCCCCGGCCTTCACCCGGTATTGCTTGCCGCCGGTTTTAATGACCGCGTACATCGCTTGAGCGCCTTGAGTGTTGAATTCGCAAAAAGAGGCGCCCGCGAGTAAGGCCCGCGGGCGAAGGGCGGGACTTATACAATCGCGCGCGGCCGAGTCAACGGCGCGGTGGCCTGTCCGGTCTATTTGACCAGTGCGATCGCCAGGCCGTCATGGCCCTTGGACCCCACGGTCTGGATGGCCGTGGCGCTGACGCGGGGCTCGGCGGCCATCCGCTCGAACACCTGGCGAACGCCCTGGACGTCGGGGTCCTCACTGTCGGCCTTCAGCACCGATCCGCCCCGCACGACATTGTCGACGATGATCAGGCCGCCGGGGCGGGTCAGCTTCAAGGCCCAGTCGAAATAATGCGGGTTGTTGCGCTTGTCGGCGTCGATGAACACCAGGTCGAACAGCTCCTTGGCGTCGGCGGCCACGCCCGGCAGGCTGTCCAGCGCCGCGCCCACCCGCACCTCGACCTGAGACGAGAAGCCGGCGCGGTCCAGGTTGGCGCGCGCGACCCGGGCGTGCTCGGGGCTGAACTCCAGGCTGATCAGCCGGCCGTCGGCGGGCAGGGCGCGGGCCAGCCAGATGGTCGAATAGCCGCCGAGGGTGCCAACCTCCAGGATGCGGCGAGCGCCGATCATCATCGCCAGCAGTTGCAGCAGCTTGCCCTGGTTGGGCGCGACGTTGATCGGCGGCAGGCCGGCCGCCTTGCTGTCCGCCAGGGCCTGGTTCAGCGCCGGGTCGGATGGCGTCACTGTCTGGGAGATGTAGTCGTCGACGGCGGTCCACAGCGTCTGGGTCATTCGTTCGCTCCATCTAAGATATATCGAAAACGACGATATATCTAAGTTGCATCGTCAGGCAAGCCCTACGTCCGATCGCGATCGACGCTTGGAAGCGAGCGCTCCGAAGTCCTATCTAGCGCGCATGACACAAGACACCGCCTCCGTCCGCACTCCCGTGACCGTCCTCACCGGCTATCTGGGAGCGGGCAAGACCACGCTGCTCAATCGCATCCTCACCGAGGACCACGGCAAGCGCTACGCCGTCATCGTCAACGAGTTC
>DATAYD010000129.1:0-33867 GCA_036272715.1 Caulobacteraceae bacterium
CCAGCCGGTGGGGCGGAGGGCTTCGAAATTCAGCTCCGGGACAGACCGGGCGTGGTGAGCGCCCGGCGCGCCCTAGAGGACTGGCCGACCTCGCACCAGGTGCATGATCAGAGAGACCACGAACAGCACCAAGAAGACCAGGAAGAGCAGCTTGGCCACGGCGATCGAGGCGCCGGCGATGCTGGTGAACCCAAGCACGCCGGCGATCAAGGCGACGACCAAAAACATCAAAGCCCAACCGAGCATGGGATTGCCTTTCCAGTGATCCCCGACCCCTTGAGAAACGCGCGCTTTCCCGGCGCGTTCCAGGGGCCGCCCGGCGGGAATCCTATCGGCGCCCGCCCAACAGAAGCCCGATCATCACCCCGACGCCCAAGGCGGTGAAGGTGGCCGCCAGCGGGCGCTCGATGACCTTCTCGGTCAGGTAGCGCTGGGCTTCGTCGATCGATTCACCGGCGCTGTCGGCATAGACGCGGGTCTGGGCGCGAAGGGTTTCCAGACCTTCCTGGACCGTCTTCTCGGCCTTGTCCGCCAAGGCGGTCAGGCGCTTTTCGGCCTCGAGGATGGCCTTGTCGGCCTTGGTCGCGGCTTGATCGATGGTTTCGCTCGCGGGCATCAGGTTCTCCCTAGGCGCGGATCGGAATGGACTACCAGGCTACTGGCCGGAACGCGGGCTGGGTTCGCCGGTTCCCCTCCGCCCCTTTCCCCGCACGCGGCGTCGGGAGCCTTTGCTGCATGACGCTTTCCTTCTCGCTCCGCAAGGTGTTCTGTAAGAGGCGACAGCCTAGATCCCGAGCAGGTGGGATCGACGCCGAAGGAGCGGACTCGATCCTCGAATGAATCGGATTGAGACGAATTCACCGGCTGCGGAAGGTTCCGATCGAACCTCCGCGCCAGGCCCCACGCGAGCGGACCAGCCGGCCGCCGATCATCCAGCGCCATCACCGCGCGACCGGCGTTTCGATCGCATCGTCCGGCTGGCCGCGCGGCGGTTCTCCACGCCGAGCGCGGCCCTGGCCCTGATCGAACAGAGCCGTCCGGTCGTCGTGGCGACCTTCGGCCTCGGTACGGGCGGGTGGCCTTGCGCCGGCGCCGGCGCCGAGGCGGCTCTGGCGCGGGGAGAGGCCATGTTCGTCGGCGACGTGCGTCAGGACCACCGCTGGATCGATGCCGCCGCCGACCTCGGTTTCTATGCGGCGACGCCGGTGATCGAGGGCGACGGCCGGATCGTCGGCGCGCTCTGCGTCTTCGACACCGCTGCTCACCCGACGCCAGGGCCCGCCGACCGCGAATTCCTTGCTGACTTGGCCGCCCTCGCCGCCGCGATGTTCACTCAGGACGGCGAGATCGCCACGGCCCGGAACGAGGCTCGGCTGGACCGGGACCGGACCGCGCTGGCGCTCGGGGCGGCGGGCCTGGCAGGTTATGAGTGGGATATGATCTCCGAGCCGGTGCAGACCAGTGACGGCCTGCCGGAAATGATCGGATGGGATCCCGCGCGGGGGGCGATCGACAAAGCGGCGGTCCGCGAATTTCTTCACCCCGAGGATCGCGACACCGTCCTGGGCCAGGTGCGTGAGCAACTGATCGCGCTTGGTCGCTATACCATCGAGACCCGCATCGTGCGGCCAGGCGACGCCAAGGTGATCTGGGTCTCCAGCGCCGGGGCCTTCGTCGCGGCGGAAATCGGACCACCGCATCGGGTCATCGGGGTGATCCAGGACATCACTGACCGTAAGACCGAGGAGGAACAACGCGAGACCCTGGTCGCCGAACTGGATCACCGGGTGAAGAACGTCCTGGCGACCGTGCAGTCCGTGGCCGCGCAGTCGGCGCGCAAGGCCTCCTCACTCGAGGGATTCCTGAAAACCTTCGCCGGCCGGCTCAAATCCATGGCGTCGGCGCACCAACTGCTGACCGCGACCCGCTGGCGCGGCGCGGGAATGCACAATATCGCCGCCGCGGAACTGGGCGGATTGGCGCCCGGTCAGACCCGTTGGTCAGGCCCCGATGTGCTGCTGACGCCGCGCGGCGCCAACGCCATGTCCTTGGCCTTGCACGAGTTGGCCACCAATGCGGTGAAGTTCGGCGCCCTGTCGACCGAGGTCGGACGGGTCGAGGTGACCTGGCGGCGCACGGCGGACGGCGGGCTGGAGCTGCAATGGCTGGAAAGTCACGGCCCAGCCGTCGCCACGCCGACCCGTCGCGGCTTCGGCGCCACGCTTCTGGAACGAGTCACCGGGCGGGAACTGGGCGGTTCGGTGCGCGTGGACTATCGCAGCGAGGGCGTCCGCGCGCTGCTGACGGTTGGGCCGACCGTGTTCGCCCAGGCGCCGGCCGCTGAACAGCCCGCCGAGCCCGAGGCCGCCCCCCCACCGGTCACTGGCGCTTCGGCCGGCCCACCCAATGGGGGGCTCCCGATCAGGATCCAGGGCCTGAAGCTGCTGATCGTCGAGGACGCCCTGCTCCTGGCCCTGGAGCTCGAGGCCGGCCTGTCCGAGGCGGGCGCGGAGGTGCTGGGCTCCGCCGCCGATGTCGGTGAAGCGATGCGGATGGTGAGCCTGCCGATCGACGCGGCGGTGCTGGACGCCAATCTGAACGGCGCCTCGGTGCTGCCAGTGGCCCAGGCCTTGAGCGGCCGAGGCATACCGTTCGTCTTCGCCACCGGCTATGGCGACGACAAGATGCTGCCGGCGGGCTTCGACGCCCCGGTGATCCGCAAGCCCTATGACGTGACCCAGGTCGCCGCCGCGTTGTCGGCGGTGGTGGGACGCACCTAACCCGCGGCGACGCGGAGGCGTTCGACCGCGATCCCCGCGGCGGCGAAGGCGTCCAGCATCGCCGGGTCAGGCGCCGAGGCGACCAACCGCACGACCTGCGCGCCATCACGCACGAACTCGATCATGTCGGCGAGGTCGATTTCATCTGGAGCGAGCCGGCGGGCGTCGCGACGCGCCAGCCCGAGCACGCTCGGCGCACAGTCGGGGTCGGGGATCAGAATCTCGGCCAGCGACAAGGCGCGCGACGCCCTGAGGCTGAGCAGATCCGCCGGCCCGCTCCCATCGATCACGCAAAAGCGGCCCGCATGGACCGCCAAATCGTCGCCTGCCAGCGCCTCGCGGAGCAATGCCGCCGCACCCGCCATGTCGCCGCGCATCGCCGCTTCCGCGGCCGGGCCGGACAGGGCTTCGCGCAAAAAGGCGCGCCGGCGCGCGAGATCCGGCAGGGCGGCGCGGATCTCATCCCGCGATTGACGGAACAGGGCCGCGACCCGGCCCGCGCCTTCGGGGATCGCGGCTTCCAGATCGTTTCGAAGCTGGGCGGCCAGCATCGGCGCGGCGCCCGTAGTGGCCACCGCGGCGACCACTTCGCCGCGATCCACCAGCGCCGGGGTGATGAAATCACATAGCGCGGGGTGGTCGACCACATTGACCGCCACGCCGGCCATGCGCGCGGCGGCGGCGGCGGCGGTGACGAAAGCCTCGTCTCCATCCGCGACGAAGGCCAGGGCGGCGCCGGCATAAGCCTCCGCCCGCACCGCCTCGGCGCGGCCCAGACGGACCAGGATCGTCGGGGAGCCTTCGAACAGGCGCGCCTTGGACTCGGCCGCATCACCTTGTCCGGCGATCACGACCCGGCGTCCGGCGAGTGGGAAGAAGGCGGGAAAGGCGTCCATGAGTCGCGCGCCAGCCTAGCCCCGAAGCGCCCGCGCGCCCAGTTATTCGATGACGGCTGAGTGGCGCCCATGGCCAATCACGCCTAATCTTACACGCGATGAGCCCATATGACGCTCAAGAAACCCGGCCCGCCGCGATACGGGCGCCCATGCTGGTGGATGGCTTCGGCCGGACGGTCACCTATCTGCGCCTGTCGGTCACCGATCGCTGCGACCTGCGCTGCGTCTATTGCATGGCCGAGCGAATGACCTTCCTGCCCAAGGCGGAAGTCTTGTCGTTGGACGAACTGGACGCCATCGCCTCGGCGTTCATCGACCTGGGCGTCCGCAAGCTGCGCCTCACGGGGGGCGAGCCGCTGGTGCGGCGCGATCTCATGGGCCTGATCGAGCGGTTGTCCCGCCATCTGGGAACCAACGCCCTGGACGAGTTGACCCTGACCACCAACGGGACTCGCCTGGCCGCGTCCGCGCACGATCTGGCGCGCTTGGGCGTCAAGCGCATCAATGTTTCGCTCGACACGCTGAAGCCGGATGTCTTCGCCCGTCTCACCCGGGGCGGCGATCTGGCCCAGGTGCTCGAGGGAATCGCGGCGGCGCGGGCGGCGGGCCTGGCCGTCAAGATCAACAGCGTCGCCCTCGCCCATGACAATGCCCAGGAGATTCCTCGCTTGATTGGATGGGCTCATGGCCAGGGCATGGACCTGACCCTGATCGAGACCATGCCGCTCGGCGACACCGGCGAGGACCGCACCGAACAATTCCTGTCGCTGGCCGAGGTGCGCCGAACCCTTTCCAGCTTCTGGACCCTGACCGACCTGCCGCTGCGGACCGGCGGCCCGGCGCGCTATGTGCGGGTCGAGGAGACCGGTGGCCGGCTCGGCCTGATCACGCCGCTGACCCACAATTTCTGCGAGGGCTGCAACCGCGTCCGCCTGACCTGCACCGGGGTCCTGCACACCTGCCTGGGCCGCGAGGACGCGGTGGATCTGCGCGCCGTCATGCGCTCGGGCGGCGAACCGGAGGCTCTGAACGCCGCCATCCGCGCCGCCATCGACGTCAAGCCGAAGGGCCACGATTTCCATATCGAACGCGGCGCCGCGCCCGCCGTGGCTCGGCACATGTCGATGACCGGAGGCTGAGCGCCGTGGCGCGGGTGCTGCTGTTCGGCAGGCTGCACGACGTCGCCGGTTGGCGCGAACGGGTGTTCGACCCGGCGCCGGCCAGCCTTTCGGCGCTTCGGGCGCTGATCGCCGGCGAGGACCCGGCCCTCGGGGAGGCGCTTTTGGCCAAGGGCGTCCAGGCGGCGATCGACAAGGTGATCGTACGCGGCGACGCCCCGATCCGCGCTGGCGCCGAGGTGGCTTTCCTCGCGCCGATGAGCGGGGGGTGAACCCGGTGATCCACCTGAGGACCGAACCCTTCGAGCCGGGCGCGCTCCTGACCGCCTTTTGCCAAGGCCGTTCGGAAACCGGCGCCGTGGTCAGTTTCACCGGCCTGGCGCGCGGCGGCCATGGCGCGGTGCAAAGGTTGGAACTGGAGGCCTATCCCGGCTTCACCGAAGCGGAGATCGGCCGCATCGCCGAGGCCGCGCGCGGCCGGTTCGCCCTGCACGACCTGATGATCGTCCACCGGATCGGCCAGATCGCGCCGGGCGAGGCGATCGTCTTCGTCGCCGCCGCCGCCGCCCATCGCCGCGCGGCCTTCGAGGCCGCCGACTGCCTGATGGACTACCTGAAATCCCGGGCCCCGTTCTGGAAGAAGGAACATGGTCTGGATGGCGCGCGCTGGATCGAGCCCTCCGAGCGTGACCTAACGGACGCCGCGCGCTGGGACGGGTGACGCCCGGACCTGCTTATCCTAAGACTTCCGTGACCAGCGGAGCCGAGCCATGAACCCAGTCCTGTTGTCTCCCGGGGGGCGGATTGACGAGCGCGCGACGCCCATCGCGGTGCGGATCGCGGTTCTGACCGTATCCGATAGCCGGGACGAGGAGAGCGACACCTCCGGCCGCCTGCTGGCCGAGCGGGTCAAGGCGGCGGGGCACGAACTGGCCGGAAAGGCCCTGGTCCCCGACGATCGCTCCGCCATCCGCGCGCGGGTTGCGGCCTGGGTCGCCTCCGGTGAAGTCGACGCCATCGTCACCACCGGCGGCACGGGCCTGACCGGCCGTGATGTCACGCCCGAAGCGCTGGAGCCATTGTTCGACAAGAAGATCGACGGCTTCTCGGTGATCTTTCACCTGGTCAGCTACCAGAGCGTCGGCCTCTCCACCCTGCAGTCCCGCGCCACGGCGGGATTGATCGGCGGGGTGTTGGTATTCTGCCTCCCCGGCTCGAACGGCGCGGTCAAGGACGGCTGGGACAAGGTGATCGCCGCCCAACTCGACAGCCGGCATCGCCCCTGCAACATGGTCGAACTGATGCCACGCCTGACGGAGGCCTGAGCCCGTGAGCCGGCTCACCCATATCGCCGAGAACGGCCGCGCCCGCATGGTCGACGTTTCGGACAAACCCGAAACGGCGCGCGAGGCCGTGGCCTCGGGCCAGATCCGCATGGCGCCGGAGACCCTGGCCCTGGCCTTGAGCGGCGGCGGCGCGAAGGGCGACGTCCGCGCCGTGGCCGAGATCGCCGGGGTGATGGCCGCCAAGCGCACCGCGGAACTGATCCCGCTCTGCCACCCGCTGAACCTGACCAAGGTCGAGGTCGAGGTCGCTGAATCGGAGGATGGATCGGGCCTGACCATTACGGCTCGCGTGCGCACGACCGGGGCGACCGGCGTTGAGATGGAGGCGCTGACCGCCGTTTCGGTGGCTTGCCTGACGCTCTACGACATGCTCAAGGCCGCCGACCGGGCCATGACGATCGAGGCGGTGCGGCTGGAAGAGAAATCCGGCGGCGCGTCTGGCGATTTCCGACGGACGGCGCCGTGAAGGACCTCGGCGTCGAGGCGGCGCGAGGCCGCATGCTGGCCCTCGCCCGGCCGCTCGGTTCCGAGAACGTCCGCCTGGAAGCCGCGTTTGGCCGAATTCTGGCCGAGCCCGTCACAGCGGTTCGCGACCAGCCGCCCTTCGACGCCTCGGCCATGGACGGCTGGGCCACGCGTGGGCCAGCCGCCGACCTCGCCATCGTCGGCGAGAGCGCCGCCGGCAGGGGTTATCCTGATCCCTTGGCGCCGGACCAGGCGGTGCGGATCTTCACCGGCGCTCCGGTTCCCGACGGCGCCGAGCGCGTGGTGGTCCAGGAAGTGGCGGAACGTTCCGGCGAGCGGGTCAAGGTTCCCGCCGTCTTCGCCGATGAACGCTTCATCCGCGAGCGTGGCGGCGATTTCCGCGAGGGCGACGTGTTGCTGGCGTCTGGATTGCGGCTCGACGCCTGGCGGATCGGGCTGGCCGCGGCCGCCGGGCGCACGGACTTGGTCGTGACCCGACGCCCGGTCGCGGCGATTCTCTCGACTGGTGAGGAACTGGTCAGGGCGGGTGAACCGGCCGGACCCGACCAGATCTTCGATTCCGCCGGCCCGGCGATCGCGGCCCTGATCAAGACCTGGGGCGGAACCGCGCGACGACAGGAAACCGCCCGAGACGATCTCGATGCGATCACGGAGGCGGTGAAGGCGGCGGACGGTGATCTGGTCGTCACCATCGGCGGCGCCTCGGTGGGGGATCACGACCTGGTCAAGCCGGCCATGGCGCGGCTCGGGTTGGAACTGGCCGTGGAGACCATAGCCGTGCGCCCCGGCAAACCCACCTGGTTCGGACGCCTGGCCGACAGACGGCTGGTCCTGGGCCTGCCGGGCAATCCGGCGTCGGCGATGGTTTGCGCGGAACTGTTCCTGCGGCCGCTGCTGAACAGGCTGATGGGCTGCGATCCTGGTTTGAGGATGTCGACCGCCCGGCTGGCGGCTCCCCTCCCCGCCAACGGCAAGCGCGAGCATTGGTTGCGGGCGCGGCTGTCGATCCAGCGGGGCGAGCTGATGGCCACGCCGATGCCGGACCAGGATTCGTCATTGGTCAGCGTCTTCGCCGGGTCGGATGCACTGATCCGTCGCCGGACCGACGCGCCGGCCGCCGAGGCGGGCGCGATCGTCGACCTACTGCCCTTGGCGCGCCTCTAGCCTGAATCGGAGGCCAAACTCGCTGTCGGTGGAGCCCGGGATATCCACGGCCGGATATGAACCAATCAAGATCCGGATCATTTCGCCCCCTGGCGCGACGCTACCGGTTCCTTAATCGTTTGCCGCGCATGCTCGCCCTCAAGATTAAGCAAGCCGCTCCCGTGGGGTGTTTCTTGAGCGTACCACTACCCAAGCTCGGCCTCGGTTCAGCTCAATTCAAGCTGGATGGCGCGGTGACCGGGCGCGGCCGATCGGCGGAAGCCGAAATCGGCGAAATCCTGGCCATCGCGGCCCGCTCGGGCCTCCGCGTGCTCGATGCCGCCACCGCTTCCGGCCGGGGCGAGAGCGTGATCGGCGAGCGAATGCCGAAACCCTGCCCGTTCCGCGTGGTGGTCAAGACCGGCCGGATCGACCGGGGCGCCGACTATGTGGACGCCGAGGCCCGGGCGTCCTTGCGCCGGCTGGGCCTCGCCAAGGCCGACGCCATCGTGGTGCAGATCGCTGGCGACCTTTTGGGCCCGCACGGCCCCGACGCCTGGAGCCGCCTCCTGCGACTGCGCGACGAAGGCCTGTTCGAACACGTCGGCGTGTCGGTCTATGCCTCCGACGATCCGCTGGGACTCATCCGCCGCTTCAAGCCGGACATCATCCAGGCCCCCGCCAGCCTGCTGGACCAGCGTCTGCTGGTCGACGGCACCCTGGCCGAGGCGACCGAACTGGGCGTCGAGGTTCAGATCCGCTCGATCTTCCTGCAGGGCATGCTGTTCCTGCCGCTCGACCGGATGCCTGGACCCATGAAAGGCGCGGCCTCGCGCCTGTCGCGCGTGCGCCGAATGATCGCCGAAGGCCGCTCCGACCCCTTGCAGGCCGCGCTGGGCTTCGCCCTGTCCCGGCCCGAGGCGGCTTCGGTCATTGTCGGAGTCACGTCGGCGGCCGAACTCCAGGCCATCGTCGCCGCGGCGCTCAGCCCCCCGCCCGACCTGGATTGGGAAGACATGGCCCTGGACGACCCGGCGGCGCTTGATCCGCATCGTTGGGTCGCGGCTTAAAAGGCCCGTTCGCCGCCAACGACATCACTCGCTAGATGTGAGCATTTTCCGACGAAGTGGACACCGGTTCGTGGTCAGAAAATGCTCTGATGCATTGGGTTTAGAGCCCACGACCGGGGCTTTAGACGATCGTAAAGCCGACGCTGCCGACCGCTTCGATCTCACCAGCCACCCGGTCGCCACGGACCAGCGGGCCGACGCCTTCGGGCGTGCCGGTGAAGATCAGGTCGCCCGGCGCCAGCCGCCACAGCCGCGAGGCCTGGGAAATCACTTCGGCGATATTCCAGATCATGTCCGACAGACAGGCGTCCTGGCGGGTCTGGCCATTGACCGACAGGCTGATGCGGCCCTGGGGCGGAGCGCCGCTGGCCGGACGGATTACCCCGATCGGGGCGGATTGATCGAAACCCTTGGCGGCATCCCAGGGCTGGCCCTTGTCTTTGGCCGCGTTTTGCAGGTCCCGCCGCGTCAGATCGACCCCGGCGGCGTAGCCGAACACCAGGGACAGGGCGTCGGCGGGGGAGACATCCGCGCCACCGCCGCCCAGCGCCGCGACCAACTCGATCTCATGATGCAGATTGGCGGTGGCCGAGGGATAGGCGATCTCCGCTCCGCCCCCGACCGCCGCGTCCGCGGGCTTGGCGAAGAAGAACGGAGGCTCGCGATCATCGCCGCCCATTTCACGGCGATGCGCGGCGTAGTTACGCCCGACGCACAGGATGCGCCGAACCGGAAACAGGGCGCTGATCCCAAGCACCGGCAGAGCGGTCGGGGCGGCGGCGGAAAACACCAGATCGCTCATGCGTTCAACGATCGTCCCTTGGTTTCGGGCAGGAAGAACAGCGTCGCGATGACGCTGACCAGGGTGAAGGCGAAAGGATACCAAAGGCCGGAATAGGTGTCGCCCCGCGCGGCCACGATGGCGAAGGCCGTGATGGGCAAGAAGCCGCCGATCCAGCCGGTCCCGATATTGTAGGGCAGGGACATCGCCGTATAGCGGATCCGGGTCGGGAACAGTTCGACCAGGCAGGCGGCCAGCGGCCCGAACAGGGCGGTCGCGGCGACCACGAAGATCATCAGGACGCCGAACATCGCCGCCCCATCGACCCGGGCGGGGTCGGCCCTGGCGGGATAGCCAGCGGCCTTCAGCGCCGCCCGCAGCCGAGCCTCCACCACCCTCTTGACCGCCTTGGCCTGGCCCTTCGGCAATCCGCGGGCGCTGGCCGAGGCCACGGCGACCTTGCCAACCCGCACCGAGGCCGACGCGCCGGGTCCCGCATCGACGTTCCGGTAGGAAACGCCGGCATTGGCCAGGAAGCTCTTGGCGATGTCGCAGGAGGACACGAAGGCCGCCTTGCCGACCAGGTCGAACTGCAAGGAACAATCGGAAGGGTCCGCGGCGACCGTCACCGGGGTATGGGCCTGGGCTTCGGCCAGGGCCGGATTGGCCGCGCGCTCCAGGGCATGGAAGCCGGGGAAGAAGGCGACGAGGGCCAGGCTCATGCCGCCGAGCATGACGATCTTGCGGCCCACGCGGTCCGACAGCCAGCCGAACAGCACATAGAGCGGCGCGCTGGCCGCGACGGCGCCCATCATGAGCATGTTGATCGTCGCCGGATCGACCTTCAGGAACTTCTCCATGAAGACCTGGATGTAGAAGAAGCTGCAGTACCAGACCGCGCCCTGGGCCGACATCATCGAGAAGAAGGCCAGAAAGACCAGCTTGACGTTCGGCCAGCGGCCGAAAGCTTCCGCGTAAGGCGCGACCGCCGGGCCGCCTTCCGCCTTCATCCGGGCGAAGGCCGGGCTTTCGCTCAGTTTGAACCGCATCCAGATCGAGATCGCCAGAAGGCCCGCCGAAACCAGGAAGGGCGCGCGCCAGCCCCAGGCGCCGAAGGCGTCCTCGCCGATCAGTTTGCGCGTCGTCAGGATCACCGCCAAGGCCGCGAACAGGCCGAAGGCGGCCGAGGTCTGCACCCAACTGGTGTTCCAGCCCCGATCGCCGGGACCGGAATGTTCAGCGACATAGATGGCGGCGCCGCCATATTCACCGCCCAGGGCGAACCCCTGGATCACCCGAAGCCCGATCAGCAGGAGGGGCGCGATGGCGCCCGCTTGTGCATAGGTCGGCAACAGGCCGATGCAGAAGGTCGCCCCGCCCATCAGACTGACCGTGACCAGAAAGGCGCCCTTGCGCCCCAGCCGGTCGCCGATGTGGCCGAACACCAGCGCGCCGATCGGGCGGAAGGCGAAGCCTACTCCGAACAAGGCCAAGGCCGCCAGGGTGCCGGCGGTGTCGGTCAGGCCCGCGAAGAAGGTCTTGGAAATGACCTGGGTCAGGCTGCCGAAGATGAAGAAGTCGTACCACTCGAAGGCCGTGCCGGCGGCCGAGGCCGCCACCACGGTGAACATCGGGGTCCCGGCCGCCTTGCCCGCCGGCGCTCCTTCCAGCGCAATCTCAGCCATGACCGCCGCCCTACCCGCCGCGCGCGACGAACCAGCCGTTCTTGAAGCCGTCATCCGCCTTGCCATAAAGGAACGGCGCGCCATCGACCTGGGTCAGCCGCCCCCCGGCGGCGGCCAGCACCGCGTGGCCCGCGGCGATGTCCCATTCCATGGTGGTTCCATGGCGCGGATAGATGTCGGCCCCGCCCTCGGCGATCACGCACAGCTTGATCGAGGAATCCATCGGCTGGCGTCGGGTGATGCCGTATTCGGCCTGCAGCTTCTCGTACTGTTCCGGCTTCAGGGTATGGCTGGTCAGGGCCAGGACATCGGCGTCATCGCGCGGACGCACCCGGATGGGGTGGCCGCCGTCTTCGCCGACCTGACGCTTCACGGCGCCGGTCGGGGTGGTGAACCAGACCTCGCCCGCGGCCGGAGCCGCCACCGCGCCCGCGACGGGCAAGCCATTTTCGATCAGGCCGATATTGACGGTGAAATGAGCTTCGCCGCGCACGAAGGCCTTGGTCCCGTCCAGCGGGTCGACCAGGAAGAAGCGCCTGGCGATGCTGAGCGGTACGCCCGAGGCGCTCGAGGCTTCCTCGGCGATCACCGGGATGTCGGGGAAGGCTTCCATCAACCGTTCGAGGATCAGGGCTTCGCCGCGTCGATCGGCCTCGGTGACCGGGCTGTCATCGGTCTTGGTGTCGACGGTAAGACCGCTGCGCCACAGGGGCAGGATGACCGCGCTGGCCTCCTCGACGATCCGCGCCAGTCGCGCGCCCAGCCCCGCGTCGCTCATCGGGCGAATTCCGGCGTGAAAAGGGCGAGGGAAGCGGTCGGGGATTCTGGCGTCATCGGCGTTTCTGTTACACGGCGATCATGTTTGCGAAAGCGGCAAATCAGGACAGGGTCGCCCTCTTGGAGCCAAACCTGACGGAGCCCGACGCCGGACGATGAGCCACCTGACGCTGCCCGACGATCCGTCCAACGCCGACGCATCCATCACGCCGGTGCAACTGGCCGCTCATCTGGCCGCGCGGATGTGCCATGACTTCATCAGTCCGGCTGGCGCGATCGTCTCCGGGCTCGACCTGCTCGACGATCCGACCGCTCAGGACATGCGCGAAGAGGCGATGAACCTGATTGGGGCCAGCGCGAAGAAGCTGGTCGCGCTCTTGGCCTTCGACCGCGTCGCCTTCGGCGGATCCTCGGCGGCCGAGACCTTCGACACGCGGGAACTTGAACGCCTGACGCGGGACGTGTTCGCCCACGGACGCTCCACCCTGGAATGGTCATCCCGCGCCGAAAGCCTCGCCAAGCCGGCCGCGCGGACCGTGATGAACCTGGCGCAGATCGGCGCCGGGACCCTGCCGATCGGCGGCGTGGCGGCGATCACGGTTGAGACGGGAGACAAGCTGGTCATATCGGTGCGCGCGACCGGAACGCGTGTGCGGCTACGGCCCGAAGTGCTTGAAGGCCTCAACGGCGCTCCCCTGAGCGACGGGCTGAGCGGGCACTGGGTCCAGGCCTATTTCCTCCGCAAGCAGATCGACGCGGTTGGCGGCTCATTGGAAGTGACGCTCGGCGAAGGTGAAGCGACGATCCGCGCGCGCCTGCCGCTATAAGCGATTTTCCGCCGGGCCCGTCGGCCAAGAAAATCGTAGTGAATATAAAATCTTACGGGTCCCACCCGCCGTCGTCGACCTTGCGTCCACGCTAGGCTTTACGAAAACAATCCGCGCGATCGGTCGCGTTCAAACCGCTCCTTAACCAACGGCGCCGGAAAAGGGGCGCCAGGGCGTAGGAGCAAGATCTTTGAAGACCTGTCTGGTCGTCGACGATAGCCGGGTGATCCGCAAGGTCGCACGACGCATCCTTGAGGACCTCGGCTTCGAAATCGCCGAGGCGGCCGACGGCATGGAAGCCATGGCCTGGTGCCGCGCGGCGATGCCCGAAGCCATCCTGCTGGACTGGAACATGCCGGTGATGGATGGGCTGGATTTCCTGCGCCAGCTCCGCAGCGAGCCCGAAGGGAACCGGCCGGTGGTGATCTTCTGCAGCGTCGAGAACGACCTGGATCACATCACCCAGGCGCTCGAGGCCGGCGCGAACGAGTACATCATGAAACCGTTCGATGGCGACATCCTGGAAGCCAAATTCGTGCAAGCCGGGCTGGTGACATGAAGGCTGAAGACATCGAGGTCGTCCGCGGCGTCGTGCTGTCCCGCTCTGGCGTCGTGATCGACCCGACCAAGACCTACCTGATCGAAAGCCGGCTGGCGCCCCTGGCCCGGCGCGAAGGTTTCGCCAGCCAGGCCGACCTGATCCAGGCGATCCGCGCACGGCGGGACGATAAGCTGATGTGGGCGGTGACCGAGGCGCTGACCTCAAGCGAGACCTGTTTCTTCCGCGATCGCGCGCCATTCGATCAGTTCCGGGACGAGATCCTGCCCGAATTGGCCGACCGGCGGGGCGACCAGCCGATCCGCGTCTGGAGCGCCGCCTGCTCGACCGGCCAGGAGCCTTACTCGCTGGCGATGATCGTGGACGCGGAGCGGTCCAATCTGCCCGGCGCCCGGATCGAGCTCTTCGCCTCCGATCTCTCCGAGCGCTGCCTGGAAAAGGCCCAAAGCGGCCTCTACACCCAGTTCGAGGTCCAGCGCGGCCTGCCGATCCATCTTTTGGTTCGGCATTTCGAGCAGATCGAGGAACTGTGGGCGCTATCGCCCCGGGTGCGCCAGATGGTGCGCTGGCGGCGCGTCAACCTGCTGGCCGATCTGAGGGCGCTTGGCCTGTTCGATGTCATCTTCTGCCGCAATATCATCTCGGCCTTCGATGATGTGATCCGCCGGCGCGTCCTCGAACAGCTCGCCCAGGCCCTGCCCGAGGACGGGCGGCTGGTGCTGGGCATGGACGAGACGGTGATCGGGGTGACCGAAGCGCTGCAGCCCGTTCCGGGTAGCCGGGGCGTCTATTCGCCCAATCCCGAATACCAGCGCGCGGCCTGACGGCCCTCGAGGTCGTCCGGATCATCCATTGGGTCTGGATGACCAAGGCCGGTCTCATCCACGCGGAAGCGATCGTCGAAAGGCCGCGTGGGTCTCGATCGTTTAGTGCGGCGTGGCGTCGCGAGCCGTGTCGGTCACGGCATGGCCAGTCGCGGCGACGTCCTGGCCGGCCCCGGCGACGGTATTGCAGGCGGAAACGGCCAAGCTGGCGGCGAAGAGCGAGAGCATGAACAGGGTGCGCATGGTTTCGTGTCCTTTTCCAAAGCCAAGTCACAACGCCTTGGCGGACAAGCGGTTCCGCTCAACCGGGGGCGTCTCGGGCTGGGTCGCCGACGGAGTCGGGAACACAAGCCGCGCGGTCACGCCGCCCACGTCGTTCAGCGACAGATCCATCTTGCCGCGCAATTGACGGGCAAAAGCACTCATCAAGACGCGCCCGACGCCCGTGCCATTAAGCTCTGGCGCGCGGCCGGAGCCTTCATCGGCGACCGAAAGCTCGGCTTCCTCTCCGCGGACGGAGAAGCGGACGTGCAACGAACCGCCGCTGAGCGCCAGGGCGTGTTTCTGGGCGTTGGTGATCGCCTCCACCGCGAACAGGGCCAGCGGGGCCAATTGGTTTGGATCGACGATCAGTTCGTCGGCCTCCAGGTCGGTCCGGATCGCCGCGCCGTCGCTCTCGCCGACCAATTGGCCGATCAGGTCGCCAAGGAACTGCCGCAGATCGACTCTTTTCAGATCCGGCCCTTCGTAGAGCGCGCGATAGATCAGCGCGATCGCGTTGACGCGCTGACGGGTGTCGGACATCGCTCCCCGCGCGGCCGGATCCTGGAGCGCGCGCTGTTGCAGGTTCAGCAGCGAGGTGATGACCTGGAGGTTGTTCTTCACCCGGTGATGGATTTCGCGCATCAGCGCGTCCTTCTGGGCCAGGGACTCGCGAAGGGACTGGTCGCGGGCGACGATCGCGCCCGCCATGGCCTCCAGAGCTCCGGCCAGCTCGCGGATTTCCAGTGGCGCGGCCTGGGCGCGCACCGGTTTGACCGTGAAACGGCCGCGCGCATAGAGGGCGGCGACGCGGCTCAGATAGTGCAGCCAGCGCACCACCACCCGTTCGGCGACCACCCAGACCGCCACGAAGGCGACCAGGAAGGACAGGATCGGAAACATCAGGCTGGAGAGCGGATTGAGCCGCGCCCAGGAGAACACCCCCGGCGCCGGCGCCGACAGGATGACGAATACGTCGCCCACCAGCGGCGCGGCGGTGAACACTCGCCGGGCGCCGGCGCCATCGAGGCCCGAATAGAGCATCGATCCTTGCGCGCGGACGTGCTGGACGAAGTCTGGCGGCGTCGGGCCGAAGGCCTTGGCTTCCACGGGGCTGAGGAAATGGCCTTGCCGATCCACCAGGGCGACCTGGGTCCGGTTCGGCAGGGATGGGTCGTCCAGGTTCGGTCTGAGGCTATCCAGGTCGATCACCGCGACCAAAGCGCCGTCGAAACGTCCTTGGGCGTCCTGCGCGCGCTGGGCGGCGAGCAGAGCCGGTCGTGCGCTCAAGGAGGCCGGCGCGCGAAGGACGACCTTGTGCTCGCCGGCTTTCAGGCGGGCGAACCACGCACTGTTGCGCCGGTCGGGGTCAGCGGACACATTGGCCGTGGCGCAGGCGATCCTGCCGATAGCGTTGAACCGCGCCAGGTTGTCATAGCCTGGAAAGTCCTGGACCACCTCGTTCAGGCCCTGGCTGCATTGATAGCCGATGGCCGCGGGGGTCAGCGTCTGGAGGAGGACCCCCGCGGCCTCCATCCGCGCGCGCGCGGTGGCCGCGCTGCGCTCGGCGGCCAGGGTCAGGTTGAACCGCTGCTCCTGCGCATATTTCTGATAGGCCAAACCCGCCTGACCCGCGCCCAGGAGTAGAACCGGAAGCAAAGCGATCGCGATCGCTGCGCCCAGTCGGACCCGGATCGTGGTGAGGGCGCCCCATATCCGCGGTTTCATGTTTGATGGCCGGTCAGTGCTCCACGCCTCAGGACGTGGAGCTCAGGCGTTCCGCTTCAGCAAGAATCGAACGCATGGCGTCGCTGGCGGACTTGCCGTCCCGGTCATAGGCTCCGGCTTCAAGAATGGCCTGCAACGAACGGCGCGCGCGGCTGACGCGGCTCTTCACCGTCCCAACCGCGCAGCCGCAGATTTCAGCGGCTTCCTCATAGGCGAAGCCCCCCGCGCCAACCAGGATCAGCGCTTCGCGCTGCTCCGCCGGCAACATGGACAGCCCCAACCGCAATTCGTCCAGCGCGACCGGCGCCTCGGGGTTTTCCGTCGCGACCAGGGTGCGCTCGGCGGCTTCCTGATCCAGTTGGGTTTGCCGCCAGGAGCGGCGCTTTTCCGAATAGAATTGGTTACGCAGGATCATGAAGGTCCAGGCCTTCATATTGGTGCCCATCTGATAGCTGGCTCGGGCGTCCCAGGCCTTGATCATGGCGTCCTGGGCGAGGTCGTCCGCCGAGGACGGATCCCCGGCCAAGGTCCGCGCGAAGGCGCGCAGATGCGGGATCAGCGCGACGAGTTCACGCTTGAACCTTTCTTCCATCGCGGGATCGTCGCCGCCAACGGACGTGTGTCCGGCCGCGTGATGGCCTGCCTCCGCCCGCTGACCAGCGCTCATTCAGCGTCTGCCTTTTTGTCGTCGGCGCGACGCAGAATATCCAAGAACTCGTCAGGCACCGGTTCGTTGACGACCTCATTGAACATATCACGCAGTTTGACGCCGATCGCCTGCTGTCGCAGTCGCGCTTCGTCAAGCGATGGGCTTGCGGTTCGCCGCTTGGAGTCATTGAGCCTTTGATCCATCATCGCTTTGGCGTTCTGCTGATCCACTCCGTCCCCCGAGTAATATCGAGCGTCTCCTGTGGCCGGAAACGCACCAACATGATTCCGGTTCCGTCGCCAGCACAAGCCGGGAACCGAACGGGGCCTTGCGCGTTTCGATCATACTGCATCGCTTGTTGCCGGCCCATATATGGAGTGGTGGACGCGGTTGCGGTCGCCGCGATCGCGGCGCATCTATTGAAAACCCAGATCTAGGGGAGAGATCATGAGCCTGCTAGCCCGACTGGCGCCCCATCTGCCCTATGTACGCCGCTACGCGCGCGCGCTCACCGGAGATCAATCCACAGGCGACGCCTATGTGCGTGTCGCGCTGGAGGCGTTGGCGGCGGGCGATCGCGCCATCGAATCCAGCATGACGCCGCGCGTCGCGCTGTATCATGTGTTTCACGCCATCTGGTGCTCGACCGGCGCCCAACTGGAGGCGCCCAGGCCCGATGCGGGCGGCGACACCCCCGCCGACCGGCTGATGCGGATCGCGCCGCGCTCGCGCCAGGCGTTCCTGCTCACCGCTCTCGAAGGCTTCACGCCGAGCGAAGCGGCGCAGATTCTGGAGACCAGCTTCGAGGAGGTGGAAACCTTGATCGCCGAAGCGCAATCCGAGATCGACGCGGAACTGGCCACGGAGGTGCTGATTATCGAGGACGAGCCGGTGATCGCCGCCGATATCGAAGCGCTGGTGCGCGATCTGGGCCATAAGGTGCTGGACATCGCCGCGACGCGCGGAGAAGCCCGCGAAGCCGTGGCGCGCCATGCTCCAGGGCTTGTGCTGGCAGACATCCAACTGGCCGACGGCTCCTCGGGCGTCGATGCGGTGAAGGACATCCTGGGCCGTTTCGACGTGCCGGTGATCTTCATTACCGCCTTCCCCGAACGGCTTTTGACCGGCGAACGGCCCGAACCCACCTTCCTGATCACCAAGCCGTTCCAGCCGGAAACGGTGAAGGCGGCGATCGGTCAGGCGCTGTTCTTCCATCCCGCGCGGCGCAAGCAAGCCGCCTGAGCCGGAACGCCCGGGACATAAGGGCGTTTCCTTGGCTGAGCCGCCGCGCCTCAGCGGCTGGACGCCAAGGAGGCTCCCATGCTCGGATGGTCGTTGATCTTTTTCATCCTCGCCGTCGTGGCGGGGGTCTTGGGCTTCGTCGCCCTGGCCGGCGTCGCGGCCGCGATCGCGAAGGTGCTGTTCATCGTCTTCCTCGCGGTCCTGGTCGCCAGCTTCGTGGTCCGGGCGATCAGGGGCGAGTCCGTCGTTTGACGGTGGGCGCGGGTCCCAAAAACCGCCCTTGAAAATTATCTGGAAAATTCGCGGAATGAGGGAACGAAGTCGGGCGGTCGGCATTTGATAGTTTGCGGAGGCGGCCAACGCCCCCCCGACTTGAGGCTGGCATCGCCAGCCGCGCCGTCTCCGCAACTTATCCCTTCCGCTCCCACGCCTTATAGCGACAGGCGGACCGCGGGCTGAAAGGGGCGGCCTTAGTGACTGTCGGACGAATTGCCGGATGTCGCGGACTGGATCAGCGCCGCGATCTTGTCAGTCGAGTCAGCCGCTTGGCTCAGCAGATGGCTCGCGCCGGCGCCCGGGCTCGGAACGGCGGCGGCCAATTGGCTGATCGCGGTTTGGGCCAGGGTGCGCACGGCGTTTTCCGTGGCTGAGCGCGCGGCGTTTTCAGGCGACTGATAGATGAAGCCGTAGGTTGGATAGGTGGTCTTGCCCAGATCGCGAGACGGGTCGAACCAGACCTTGACCAGGCTCCAGTCGCCCGCCTTGGAGACATCGATCACGGTCACGTTCCGCTCGATCTGGCCTCGTTCGCCGCTGATGATCGACCAGTTGGCGTGGTTCACCTGGATGACCCGATCGGTCAGCACCTGGCTGACCACCGCGACATGGCCCTTGGTCATCACGCCATTGGGCTTGAACACCAGAACCGCGCCGGCCTTGGGAGAGAAGCCTTGGGCGTATTTGCCGGCGGCTTGCTGCCACCATGTCCAGGCGTCGCCGAAAATCTCGATGCCGGAGGTCATCCGGGCGAATGGGACGCACTGCCAGTAGTCTTCCGCCTGCGCCTGAGTGGCTCCCGCGAGCGCCAGCACAGCCGTGATTGCGATGGAGCCAAGGACGGCTCCCATTCGTCGACCCATGGTGTACTCGTCTCCCCGGCCCCCGGAACGTAGGCCCGGATAAACCATGCGAAGGACGAATGAAAAGCTAATTTTTTGCCCAACGTGTCGTTTTGGACACGTCTCGATGTCGCACCCCGCCTCGGTAGCCACAGTTCGGGTTAAATATACACTACCGTTTAGGCTATCTATTTCACACCATATCTGTCTATCCGCGACTGATCGATCGTTTTGGCGATCTACTTTTAAATAAAATAAGGTATACTGTCCGCGTTAACGAATTTATTATCGAGTTACAATCACATCTAATTCTAAAATAAAGGATTTATATATGGAAGTATACTTATATACGTTTTGAATTTGCCTCGAATTTTTCGTCCATAGAAACGGTAATGGCCACGCCGGTGGATTTCTCTTTTTAAGATTCCGATTCAGCCGTGACGCGAAAAGGGGCGTCTGGCGTCATCGCTGGCGCCCAAATAATTGGCGTCGAGGCGCGCGGCGCCGCTCCTCGGCGCGACTAGGCCGCTTCGCCTACACGCTCGATTCACCCGTCGTTCGTCCGTCGCCGGCCTTTTCCAGGCGATAGACGCGTTCCAGGTGGTATCGCGAACCCTCCCGTCCCATGTGGCTGGAATAGAGGCCAAAGGACTCGGCGCGGACCACCGGCGAGCGCAACAGGTTGTGGTTCTGGATCCAGCCGGCCACGGCCAGGGGATCAGCGCGGCGCAGGTAGGCCAGGGTGACATGCGGATGATAGCGCCGCGTCTCCGGCTTCAGCCCTGCCCGCCGCGCCGCCGCCTCGCACGCGCGCGCCAGCCGGTTCAGACCGGGGTTTTCAGCCACCCCCGCCCAAACCGCATCGATGTCGCGGCCTTCGCCGAAGCAGCCGGCGCCGCTCAGCGACAGATCGATCGCCGCCGCCGAGATCGCGCCAAGCTCCATATCGAGGTCGGCCGCGACGTCCTCGGCGATCTCTCCGAAAAACCTCAAGGTGATATGCAAGCTTTCCGGAGGACGCCACCGCGCACCGGGGATCCCGTTCTGGCGCGCGGCCAGCGGCGCGGCGATCCCGGGCGGCAGGCCAAGCGCGGCGAACAGGCGGATCATCCCGGCTCCGGATAGAATTCAGCGCCGCGAGGCCAGCGCCTGGGCCACGGTCGGCGCGATGCGGTCGGCGATGATCTTCACCCCAGCGGCGTTGGGATGGATGCCGTCGGCCTGATTCAGCCACCCGTTCGAAGCGACCCCGTCCAGCAGAAACGGGTAGAGGACGATGTGCTCGCTATGCGCCAACGCCGGATAGACGGCGTTGAACGCGCGGGCGTAGTCGGGGCCGATCGCGGGCGGCGCCCGCATACCCGCCACGACCACGATGATCTTGCGCGCCTTCAGCCGGCGGATGATGGCCTGAAGATTATCGTGCAGGACCTTGGGCTCGACGCCCTGAAGCAGGTCGTTGCCGCCCAGGGCGACCAGGCAAAGGGTCGTGTCGGGCTGGACGCTGAAGTCGACCCGGGCCAGGGCGTCGGCCGAGGTGTCGCCGGACACGCCCGCGGGACGGATCACGACATCGACGCCACGCCGGCCCAGCGCCTCTCCCAGCCGCGCCGGCAGGGCGTCGCGCGCCTGAAGGCCGAACCCGGCGGTGATCGAATCGCCGAGCATGGCGACCACCGCCGGCCGCCCGGCGCAGAAGGCGCGGGGAGCGAAGAGCGCGGCGCCCAGCGTGGCCAGCGCCATTCGCCGGCCGGGTCGCGACCGGTCGTTATATTTCGGGCGTTTCTCGGCTGTCGTGACCATGATCAACCCTTATGTAGGGGACGCCGCCGCCGGCTCAATCGAAAGCTTTCATGACCGCATCGCCGTTGCTGCAAGTCGACGACGTCACCTTGGCGCTGCCCTCCGCGGCCGGGCCCGTGACCATTCTGCGGGGCGTCGATGTCAGTATCGCCGCGGGCGAGCGCGTGGCCGTGGTCGGCCCTTCCGGATCCGGCAAATCGTCCCTGATCGCGGTGGCGGCCGGGCTGGAGCGGCCCACGGCCGGAACGGTGCGTTTGTTCGGCGAGGACCTGTCACGGCTCAATGAAGACGGCCGGGCCCGGTTGCGCCGCGGCCGCGTCTCGCTGGTGTTCCAGTCGTTCCATCTGCTGCCCAACATGACCGCGGAGGAGAACATCGCCGCGCCGCTGGAGATCGCCGGCGCCGCGAACGCGGGCGCGACGGCGTCGGATTGGCTGGCGCGAGTCGGTCTGCGGGCGCGGCGGCGGCACTATCCGCACCAGCTCTCCGGCGGCGAGCAGCAGCGTGTCGCTCTGGCCCGCGCGCTGGCGGTCCGGCCCGCCCTGTTGTTCGCCGACGAGCCGACCGGCAATCTGGACGCCGAAAACGCGGCCCTGGTCGCCGACATGATGTTCGCCCTGATCGCCGAAGCCGGCGCGGCCCTGGTGCTGGTCACCCACGATGCGGCCCTGGCCGCCCGCGCCGATCGCCGCGTGACCATGGCCGGCGGGCGTATCGAGACCATGGCATGATCCCCCTGTCGCTACGCCTGGCCGGGCGCGAGCTGCGGGGCGGGGTCGGAGGCTTCCGAATCTTCCTGGCCTGCCTGGCGCTGGGGGTCGGCGCGATCGCGGCGGCCAGTTCCACCGCCGAAGCTTTCCGCCAGGGCTTGGCGTCCCAGGCGCGGGAAATCCTGGGCGGCGACCTGGCCATTTCGGTCGAACAGAGGGGGTTCACCGCCGCCGAGCAGGCCGCCTTCGCCCGGCTGGGCCGCGTGGTCTATTCGGCCGGCGCCAGGGCCATGGGCCAAACGGCGTCGGGCGAACGTCGGCTGGTCGAGCTGCGCGGGGTCGGCGAAGGATTTCCATTGGCCGGAACGGTCCAACTGCAAGGCGCGCCGAATTTGACCGCCGCTTTCGCCAAGGCGCCGGATGGAACCCCGGGCGCGGCGGTGGAGCCCGCCCTGCTCGATCGCCTGCACCTGAAACTCGGCGACCGCTTCACCGCCGGGGACGGCGCGTTCATCGCCCGCGCCGTGCTGGTCTCGGAGCCGGACCGGATCGGCCGCGGTTTCGCCCTCGGCCCGCGCGTCCTCACCAGCCTGGCCGCCGTGCGGGCCACCGGCCTGCTGGCCGATGGCAGCCTGCATGGCGAGGCGGCCCGGATCGCCCTTCGGCCGGGATTGACGCCCGCGGCCGCGGTGCGGACCCTGCACGCGGCCGTCCCCGCGGCGGGACTGGATATCCGCGACCGCACCGACGCGGCGCCGGGCGCGCGGCGACTGATCGACCGCCTGGAATATTTCCTCGATTTCATCGGCTTGGCCTCCCTCCTGGCGGGGGGGCTCGGCGTCTTCGGCGCGGTCTCGGCCTATCTGGAAACCCGCAAGGCTTCGATCGCCGTCCTGAAGGCGCTGGGGGCCGAAGGCCCGTTGGTGCGCAATATCTACCTGATCCAGATCGGCGCCTTGGGGGTCCTCGGCGTCCTGATCGGGCTCGCGGTCGGCGCGGTCACACCGCTCGTGCTCGGCAAGCTCGCCGAGGGTCAACTGCCGGTCCCCGCCTTGTTCGCCGTCTATCCGGCGCCATTGCTCAAGGCCGCGCTGTTCGGCCTCTTGTCCGCCGCCGCCTTCTCGCTGGAGCCGCTGGCTCGCGCCAGGGCGACGCCGCCGGCCTCCCTGTTCAGACGGAACCTGTCGGTCCGCCCGTCCCTGGGACCGGAAACCCTCGGAGCCGTCGCCGCGGGGCTGGGCCTGGCCGCGCTGGCGATCTTCACCGCCCCAACGGTCTTGACCGCCAGCATCATGATCGCTGGCGTGGCGGCGGCCCTGGGCCTGCTTTGGGCCATCGGACGGGGGGCGGTCAAAGCGGCCGGCGCCCTGCGCGGCCTGACCCGAGGCGCCGTCAAGCTGGGTCTGGCCAATCTCGCCGGACCGCGATCGGCGGCGCGCACCGCCACGCCCGCGATCGGCCTGGGCGTCGCCCTGCTGACCACCGTGGTCCTGATCCAGTCCAGCCTGTTGGCCCAGGTCGGCGCGGTGGCGCCCAAGACCGCGCCGGCGGTGGTGTTCACCGAGATCCCGGCGGCCCGCGCCCAGGCTTTCGACGGCGAGGTCGCCGCGGCCATGGGCGCCCTCAACCCGAACAATTATCAGCGCTTCCCATTCGCCACCGGCCGCATCATCGGGCTGAGGGGCGGTCCGGTCGACCGCAAGGCGATCGGCGAGAACGGCCGCTGGGCTTATGACAACGACATCAGCCTTTCGGCCATTGGCCAGCCGCCGCCGGGCGCGGGGGTGGTGGGCGGTCACTGGTGGCCGTCGAACTATGCCGGCCCGCCGCTGGTGGCCCTTGAGAAGGACGTGGCCGACGCCGGCGGTCTGCATGTGGGCGACCGGCTGACCCTCTCCATCCTCGGGCGCGAGATCGAAGCCCGCGTGGCGGTGCTGCGCCGCGTCGATTTCGGGGACTTCGGGCCCTCTTTCGCCCTGGTCGTCGATCCCGCCGCCCTTGCCGGGGCGGAACTGCGCAATGTCGCCATCGCCAAGATGAGCCGCGCCAGCGAGGCGACCTTGACCCACGATCTCGGCCGCGACTTTCCAGGGGTCAATGTGATCAGCGTGCGGGAGCAGTTGGAGGCGGCCAGCGCCCTGTTCGACCGCCTGGCCCTGGCGGTGCGCGGCGCGGCGGCGGTGGCCGCGCTGGCGGGTCTCCTGGTGCTGGCGGGCTCGATCGCCGCGGGCGCGGGCGTCCGGTCGCGGGAAGCGGCGACGCTGAAGGTGCTCGGCGCGGCGCGAGCCCAGATCCTGCTGGCCTATGTGATCGAATATGGCGCGGTCGGCCTGATCGCGGGCCTGGCCGGCGCGGCCTTCGGCGCGGCGGCGGCGTGGCCGGTGGTGGTCAAGGTATTCCAGGCGCGCTGGAGCATCGACTGGACCGGCGTCGCGGCCCTGACCGGCGGCGCGGCCGTGCTGACCGGTCTCGGCGGCGCGCTGGCGGCGCTGCAGGCCCTGTCGCGGCGGCCCGCACCGGTGCTGCGGGGCGAATAGCAGCCGCCGCTTGCGGGCTCTTGCGGCGAGGCGCATGTTTGACGATATCTGGGATGCGCCCATTTGGGCGTTTTGAAAGGGATTTCCTCTCCATGAGCGACTACAACCGCGGCTATTCGCGAACCATCGCGGCCGATATGGCGGTTGACGCGGGTTTGCGAGCTTTCATGCTCGGCGTCTACAACAAGATGGCGCTGGGCTTGGTCGTCTCCGCCGTTCTGGCGTTTGCGACCAGCAACTATCAGCCGGTTCGCGATCTGCTGTTTCGGGTGACCCTGGACGGTCGCTTGGCCGGCTTCACGCCACTGGGCATGATCATCGCTTTCTCGCCGATCGCCGTACTCCTGATCGGCCAGATGGCTTTCCGCCAGACGCCGCGCTCATCCGGCGCGGTCTACTGGCTCACGGTGGCGCTGTTCGGCGCCTCGCTAGGCGACATCGCCCTCATCTACCGTGTCGACTCGATCTTCGCCGCGTTCCTGATCACCGCGACCGCGTTCGGCGGGTTGAGCCTCGTGGGCTACACGACCAAGAAGAACCTCACCGGTTTCGGCAGCTTCATGATCATGGGGCTGATCGGCATCGTCGTGGCCTCCGTCGTCAACATGTTCCTCCACTTGGCGGCGCTAGCCTTCGTGGTGAACATCATCGCGCTGATCGTGTTCGCCGGCCTGATCGCCTTCAACACCCAGCGACTGAAGCTGACCTACTACCAATTGGGCGGCGACGAGGCGGCGATGGGCGTGGCGACCAACTATGGCGCGCTGAGCCTCTATCTGAACTTCCTCAACCTGTTCATGACTGTCTTGCAACTGACCGGCGGCGGTCGCCGTTAGGCGGCGCATCGTTGCGACTGGGCTTTCTTGACCCCGGCGGCTTGGTCCGCCGGGGTTTTTAATCCACCACCTTGAGCTTGATCCGGTCGAACAGCCTCAAGACCTGATCCAGTTCGTGGCCACGCTTCAGCACTTGGCCGCCCTGGCCGATCACCGCCCACGCCCCTTGGCGGCGCGCCAGGGCTGGGCGTTTTTCGATCCGATAGAGCGGCGCCTCCGCGGCTCGCCGAAACACCGAAAATATAGCGGCCTCGCGCAGACCGGCGATCCCGTAGTCCCGCCATTCGCCCGCCGCGACCATCCGGCCATAGAGACCGAGGAGCCGATCGAGTTCGCGGCGATCGAAAAAGACGGTCGCCGACGAGGGTGCGTGATGGGAGGCGTCCAGGCTCACGGATGCAACCTAGACCCAAAACCGTCATCAAGGCGAGACGTTGCGGCGCGGATACACCGGTCCAGATTCTGTCGCATCCGGGCCGGTTCGCCACAAAATGACCTTATTGCGGTCGCGGCCGCGCCTGTTTGGGACGCGACAAAGGGGGCGTCGACCGGTTCGGTGTTTTGTACTTCTGAATCTTGAACTGCCCCCCAGCCCCGGGATTCAGTTCCGCGCCCGTCGATTGCGAGAAAAGCCAGGCCGCGCGACCTATTGCCCCCCAGGTTGCGCGGCCTGTGCTGTTTTCAGCCGGCGTGCGCGTCGAGGATTCGTCCACCATGGACGGCCTGCAGGATGATCACCGTCTTCAGGCCTTCGGCTGACGGCTTCGGCAAGCGGAACGCTTTCGATCGGCCGCTCCAACTCCCAACCCGGATCAGTTCCTGGACCACATTGCGTTCGACGACGGTGCGGCCGCGATTGTCGCCGCGCTTGACCTGGACGGGCTGGGGCGAGGGATCATAGCGCACCAGCCAGACATCGGCGCCGCCCTTGCCGGCCTTGCCGGATCCGATCACCACCCGATCGGATTTCAGCACCATGTCCGGCGGATCGTGGGGTTGTTTGCGGGCCTCCGTGACCAAGGCCTCGACCTGGTCCGGCTTGGTGGCGGTGATCTGCAGCCGGCCATCCACCACGACCTGCGGCGTGACGCCGCCGCCACGAACGGCCAAGCGTTTCAGGTAGTCCCGTTGCCGCTCCGCGAACTCCGGCTTGGCGAAGGTGTCCGCCCAACCCAGATAATCCCAATAGTCCACCGAAAAGGTCAGCGGCAGCACGTTCGGACGCGCGGCCAGATCGCCGATCAAATCGCCGGACGCCACACAGGACGAGCAGCCTTGGCTGGTGAACAGCTCGACCACGGTCGGCGTGCGCGCCTCGGCTGAGCAGACGAGCGCCGCGAGGCTGAGACCGAGGGCGGCGAAGGCGGCTCTTAACATGCGCGCGAGTTAATCGAGTTTCGGGCGACCGCGCCGCTCACGAGCCCGTGAGCGGCGATCCGCCGGCCGGATCCGTCCACGACGCCGGGCCGTGGACGGTTTTGCGGGGCCAGGCTCAGGCCGCGTTCCCGCGCGCCAGGTTGCGCAACACATAGTTCAAGACGCCGCCCTGCTTGAAATAGTCGAGCTCGGTCGGCGTATCGATGCGGCAGATCACCGGAAAGCGGGCGATCCGGCCATCGGAGGCGCGATAGAGCTCCACCGTCAAGGTCCGCCGGGGGCTAAGCTCGGTAAGGCCTCGGATGGTGACGATCTCCTCACCGGTCAAACCAAGCTTCTGCCAGCCGTCGACCTTGAACTGCAGGGGCAGGACGCCCATACCGACCAGGTTGGAGCGGTGGATGCGCTCGAAGCTCTCGGCGATGACCGCGCGAACGCCCAGGAGCTTGGTGCCCTTGGCCGCCCAGTCGCGGGAAGAGCCGGTGCCATACTCCTTGCCGGCGAACACCACCAGCGGCCGCCCCTCGGACTGGTAGCGCATGGCCGCGTCATAGATCGTCATGCCATCCCCGGACGGGAAATGCTTGGTCACGCCGCCTTCGATGTCGGGGGTGATCTTGTTGCGGATGCGGATATTGGCGAAGGTGCCGCGCATCATCACGTTGTGATTGCCGCGCCGCGCGCCGTACTGGTTGAACTCGCTGGTCGGCACCTGCCGCTCATGCAGGAAGGTTCCAGCGGGCGAAGAGGCCCGGATCGAGCCGGCTGGCGAGATGTGGTCGGTGGTGATCGAGTCGCCGAAGATGGCCAGGACCCTCGCCTCGACGATGTCGGTGACCGGCTCCGGCTCCATCGTCATGCCTTCGAAATAGGGCGGGTTCTGCACATAGGTCGAACCGACGTCCCAGGCATAGGTCTGGCCGCCGGCGACCTTGATCGCCTGCCAGTGCTTGTCGCCCTTGAAGACGTCGCCATAGCGCTTGGCGAACATCTCGTTGGAGAGCGCCTTGCGCTGGATCGCGGCGACCTCCTCGGTGGTCGGCCAGATGTCGCGCAGATAGACCGGTTCGCCGTCCTTGCCCGCGCCGATCGGGTCGTTGACCATGTCGATCTTCATCGAGCCGGCCAAGGCGTAGGCCACCACCAGCGGCGGCGAGGCGAGATAGTTGGCCCGCGTGTCCGGGTTGGTGCGGCCCTCGAAGTTGCGATTGCCCGAGGTGACGCTGACGGCCACCAGGTCGCCGCCCTGGATCGTCTCGGAAACCGGCGCCGGCAGCGGCCCGGAATTGCCGATACAGGTGGTGCAGCCGTAGCCGACCAGGTTGAAGCCCAAGGCGTCGAGCGACTTCTGCAGCCCCGCCTTGGCCAGATAGTCGGTGACCACCTGGGAGCCGGGCGCCAGCGAGGTCTTGACCCAAGGCTTTACGCTCAAGCCCTTTTCCAGCGCCTTCTTGGCCACTAGGCCGGCGGCGATCAGCACGCTGGGATTGGAGGTGTTGGTGCAGGAGGTGATCGCGGCGATCACCACGTCGCCATCGCCCAGATCGAACGCCTCACCGGCGACCGGAGTCCTGGCTTGGTCGCCGGGCTTGCCGAATTCAGTGGGCATGCCTTCGACGAACTTGGTCGAGGCGTCGGACAGCAACACCCGATCCTGCGGCCGCTTCGGGCCGGCGATCGAAGGCAGGATGGCGCCCAGATCAAGCTCCAGGCTGTCGGTGAACACCGGCTCCTCGGCGCCCTCCTCGTGCCACAGGCCTTGCGCTTTGGCGTAGGCTTCGACCAGGGCGACGCGTTCCGGCGTGCGGCCCGTGGCCTCCAGATAGTCGATGGTGGCCTGGGAGATCGGGAAGAAGCCGCAGGTGGCGCCGTATTCGGGGGCCATATTGGCGATGGTCGCCTGATCCTCGATGGTCAGCGATCCGAGGCCGGGACCATAGAATTCGACGAACTTGGCCACCACCCCACGCTTGCGCAACTGCTGGGTCACGGTCAGCACCATGTCCGTGGCGGTCGCGCCCTCCGGCAGGCGGCCGGACAGGCGGAAGCCGATCACCTCGGGGATCAACATCGGGATCGGCTGGCCGAGCATGGCGGCTTCGGCCTCGATGCCGCCCACGCCCCAGCCCAGGACCGAAAGGCCGTTGATCATGGTGGTGTGGCTGTCGGTGCCGACGACGGTGTCGGGATAGGCCACCTCGGCTTCGCCATCCTTGGCGGTCCAGACCGTCTGGGCGAGATATTCCAGGTTCACCTGGTGGCAGATGCCCGTGCCCGGCGGCACGACGCGGAAATTGTTGAAGGCCGAGGAGCCCCAGCGGAGGAAACGGTAACGCTCCAGGTTCCGCTCGTATTCGCGGTCGACGTTTTCACCAAAGCTCTTGGATGTTCCGTAGAAATCCACGATCACCGAGTGATCGATGACCAGATCGACCGGGTTCAAGGGGTTGATGAGTTCGGGATTGCCGCCCAGCGCGGTCATCGCGTCGCGCATCGCCGCGAGATCGACCACCGCCGGCACGCCGGTGAAGTCCTGCATCAAAACCCGGGCCGGGCGAAAACTGATTTCATGCTCGACGGAACCGCGATTTTCGATCCAGGCGGCGACGGCCTTGAGGTCCTCGCCGGTGACGGATTTGCCGTCTTCGTTGCGCAGCAGGTTCTCCAGCAGCACCTTCATCGAGATCGGCAAGCGGCCGACTCCGGAAAGACCGGCTTCCTCGGCGGCCGGGAGGCTGTAATAGACGTAGGTCTTATCGCCGACGGTCAGGTCGCGGCGGGTGTTCAAGCTGTCGTTCGACGCCATGGAAAGGGACCTTTCGCTCTGCATTGGGCCGTCCGAAAATCGGGAGCGGGTTCGCGCGCTGATCGAGGCGGACACACAGCGTCCGCCCCTGCGCGGCGTAGAGCCCGTACGGCCGCGTTTTCCATAGCCCTGCCCGGAGGCTGCGTCCATGCGCCGCGTGTGCGAATACTTAAGCTGACCAGCATTGTCGGCGGATTCCCCGCGGCATGATGATCCGCCTGGACATCGAAGACCTGTCGGTGGCCCGCGGTGACCGGATTCTGTTCCGAAAATTCGGCCTGAGCCTGGCCGCCGGCGAGGCCGCCGCGCTGACTGGGCGCAACGGCGCCGGCAAGACCAGCTTGCTGCGGGCGATCGCCGGGCTGATTCGCCCCCTGGAGGGGCGCATCCATTTTCAGGCCGAAAACGGGGCGCTTCCGCCCGAGGATGCACGCTCGCGCGAACTGCACCTGATCGGTCACCAGGACGGCCTCAAGGCCGGGCGCACCGCCTGGGACGAGCTCAAGTTCCAGGTCGCCTGGACTGGCGGCGGGCCAGGCGCGGCAGAGGCGGCGTGCGAGCGGCTGGATCTGAAACGCCTGCGCGGCTTGGAAGTGCGCAAGCTTTCGGCTGGCCAGCGCCGACGGCTGGCCCTGGCCCGGCTGGTCGCCAGCCCCCGGCGCCTCTGGCTTTTGGATGAGCCGCTGGCGCCGCTGGACGCCGGCCGGCGCGCCGCTTTCGGGGAACTGATGAAGGCGCATCTGGACGGCGGCGGCATGATCCTGGCCGCCGTGCACGATCCGCTGCCGATCGCGGCGAGCGCCATCGAGCTGACCGCGTGAACGGGCTCGGGATGCTGCTGGGCCGCGAACTCGCCCTGAGTTGGGGCCGCGGCGGCGGACCTCTGCTCGCCCTGGCCTTCTATGCGGCGACGGCCACGCTCCTGCCGTTGGCCACGGGCCCGGAGCCGGCGCGCCTGGCCGCCCTCGCGCCGGGGTCGGCCTGGCTGGCCCTGGCCCTGGCCTCGCTGCTGTCGTTGGAACGCCTGTTCGAGCGCGATTTCGAGGATGGCGCCCTGGATCTCCTGGCCCTCGGCCCGGCGCCGCTGGAACTGGCGGCCCTGGCCAAGTGCCTCGCCCACTGGATCACCGCCGGCGCGCCCCTGGCCCTGGCGGCGCCGATCGTCGCCATCGCGCTCGGCGCATCGCCGACGCTCGCGCCCATGATCGCCCTGACGGCGCTGATCGGCGGAATCAGCTTCTCATTCTGCGGCGGCGTCGGCGCGGCACTCAGCCTGGGCAGCCGGCGGGGCGGCGTCCTGATCGCGGTGATCGTGCTGCCCCTGTTCGCCCCGCCCGTGATCTTCGGCGCCGGCGCGATCGACGCCTATGGCGCGGGGCTGGACTGGAAGACCGGCCTGATGCTGCTTTCGGCCTTCAGCTTGGCTTGCCTGGGCCTCGGTCCCTTCGCGATGGCGGCGGCGTGCCGCAATGCGCTATCTTGACCGGCAAACCGCACGGGAATCAGCCGGGGGACCTCATGCCGAACCGCGGAGCTGGACGCCGATGATCGCCGCCTTGGCCAATCCCCGCGCCTTCATAAGGTTCTCCCAATGGGCCGCGCCCCTGCTGGGCGCCGTCGCCGCGGTCCTGGGCGCGATCGGCCTCTGGCTCGATTTCACCGCGCCGCCCGACTACCAGCAGGGCTACACCATCCATGTCATGTTCATCCATGTGCCGGCGGCCTGGATGAGTACGTTCGTCTATGCCTGCCTGGGCGGCGCCAGCTTCATCGGCCTCGTCTTCCGCCACGCCCTGGCCGACGCCGCCGCCCGCGCCGCCGCGCCGCTGGGCGCGGCCTTCACCCTCCTGGCCCTGGTCACCGGATCGCTCTGGGGACGGCCGATGTGGGGGACCTGGTGGGTCTGGGACGCGCGGCTGACCTCGGTCCTGGTGCTGTTCCTGCTCTATCTCGGCTACATGGCGCTGGACGCGGCGATCGACGACGAGGCCAAGGCCGCGCGGGCCTGCTCGATCCTGGCGCTGGTCGGACTGATCAACCTGCCGATCGTGCATTACTCCGTGGTCTGGTGGAACACGCTGCACCAGGGGCCGTCGGTGTTCCGCGCCGGCGGCCCCGCCATGCCGCCGATCTATCTGGCGCCGCTGCTGACCATGGTGCTGGCCTATACGGCGGCGTTCGGAGCGTTGTGGCTGGTCAGGATCCGCTCGGAGGTCTGGCGGCGCCGCGCCGGCGCCCTGGCGCTGCGGGCGGCGGACTAGGGCCATGCTCGATTTCAACGCCGGCAAATACGCCGTGTTCGTCTGGCCGGCCTATGCGCTGACCGTCATCGTCATCACCGCCCTGGTCGTCGACACTCTGGCCAGGGCCCGGCGCTGGCGGCGAGCCGTGGAGCAGGCCGAGCGCACGGCGGCGCTTGAAGCGAGCCCGGACCGCAAGTAACCTTCGGTTAACCATGTTTTCGTCAGGCTGACGCATTCTCGCAGCCTTTGAATCGGGACCGACCTTGGCCGCCATCCCTCCGCTATCGTCCGGCGCCGGCCAGCCGCTCGGCCCAGGCCGTCAGGATGTTTCGGCTCAGGCCCGGGTCGCCGCCCAGCGGGCCTTCTTCCAGGCCGCGCTTGGCCAGGTCCAGGCCGCGAACGCCGCGCCTTCTCGTCCGCAGTCCCAGGCGAATCAGCCCATGCGGACCGCGCCAGCCGAAGACGCGCCGACGGAGCGCATCCCTCGGCCGGGATCGATCATCAATATCGTGGTCTAGGCCGGTCCTCGTATCGGACCATACGCTTCGAAGTCTCAGGCCGGGCTTTCGGCCAATACCTCGGCCTTCTTGGCCTTCTTCTTCTTTCCGCCGTCCGCCTTGGCGACCTTCTCCGGAACGGCGGCCTTGGGCGCCTTGGCCGGTTTCGCGGCCTTGACGGCCTTGTCCTTGGCCTTCTTCTTTTTCTTGGCCTTGGGCGCCGCGTCCGTTTCCTCGACAAGCGGAACCGTGTCCGCGGCGCGGCCCATGTCGTGCAGCACGCCCAGGAAGGTGTCGCGCTTGCGCGCCGGCAGCAGCCTCAAGATCCGCGCGTCCGCCGCGGCGACCTTCGGACCGATCGACGTCAGGGCGGCGCGGCCGGTCTCGGTCAGTCGCACGGTATTGGCCCGCGCATCGGAGGTGGAGCGCTCACGGGCGATCAGGCTCTTGCCGATCATCCGGGCGACCAGGTCGGCCAGGGTCGAGCGATCGATGCCGGTGGCGTGGACAAGGTCGGTCTGGGTCAGACCCTCATGCGCCGCGACGGCCGCCAGCACCGCGTACTGACGCTGGGTCAGGGCGTCCGGTCCGGTCTCTTCCGCATAGATGTCGAGGGCCAGTTGGAGCGCCCGGTGCAGAAGATGACTTGGCGAACGCTCAAGCGCCCGGCCCGCTTCAGTCTTGCCGCCGGACTTCTTGTCTCCCGACTTGGTCTTCAGCTTCGCCATGCCCCACGACCCCAAGGTTCACCCGCGCCGGCTCATACCATGCACGTACGTCGGTTTGACGACAGACCTTCCGTACACGTTGCAGGGGCGCCCCGTCTATTCCATAGGAGTCGGCGGGACCTGGGGCGAGTGCAGATATTTCATCATCAGGGGGACTTGGGTCACCGAAAACAGCATCGCCAGCACCAGCATGCCCGGAAAACGGAACAGCACCCAGACGTCATTGGGTTGCGTCCGGCGGACGAATTCATTGAGCAGCGCCATGAAGGTGAAGAAGATCGCATAGCGCAGGGTCAGCTTGCGCCAGGCTTCATCCGGCAGCGGCATGACCTCGCCCATCAGCCAGCCCAGCGGGTTGCGCTTCATGATCAGTCCGCCGAACAGCGCGCAGGCGAACACCAGGTTGGAGATGGTCGGCTTGTATTTGATGATCTCCGGATTGTGGAAGATCAGGGTCAGGGCGCCGAACACCAAGGCGAAGCCGCCGGCGATCAGGGGCATGGGCGCGATCCGGCGCTCGACCGCCAATCCGATCAGCAGGCCGAGCGCCGAGCCCCCCACCAGCCACCAGGTCGCCGTGGTGATGTCCCGAGGCGCATGGCCGCCCATGGCCAGGGTCCAGCCGGCGATCCCGTGCGCCGAGGCGACGAAACGCAGACGGAGGAAATAGGCGACGGCGAAGGCGACCAGGCCGCCATAGTCGACCAGACCCCGGATCAGCCCATGATATCTCGATGAAGGCGCGGCGTGTTCAGTCGGCATCCAGTCCCACCAATGATCTCGAAAACGCGCGCGCGTCGAAGGGCTGCAGATCGTCGATCCCCTCGCCGACCCCGATCAGCTTGATCGGCGCATCGGACGCCTGGGCGACGGGCACCAGCACCCCGCCCCGCGCCGTGCCGTCCAGCTTGGTCATGACGATGCCGGTGACCCCCGCCGTGTTGCCGAAGATGTTCTCCTGGGCCAGGGCATTGCGCCCGACGGTGGCGTCCAGCACCAAGAGGGTCTCATGCGGGGCGTCCGGATCGACCTTCTTCAGC
>DATAYD010000130.1:0-29283 GCA_036272715.1 Caulobacteraceae bacterium
CTTCGAAGCCTTTTCGCGCAGGGCCGCGCCCAGGATGTCCACCAGAGAGGCGCCCGAGTCGGACGAGCCGAACTTTTCGATGGCTTCCTTGTCCTCGGCCATTTCCAGGGCCTTGACCGACATCGAGACCCGCCGGGCGGCCTTGTCGATATTGGTGACCTGGGCGTCGAGCCGATCGCCGACCGCGTAACGTTCGGGACGCTGCTCGGAGCGGTCACGCGACAGGTCCGACTTGCGGATGAAGGCCGTCATCGGCGCGTCTTCCTCGCCGAACTTGACCTCGATGCCGCCGGAGGTGACCTCGATGACGGTGACCGTCACGGTCTGGCCCTTGCGGTAGGTGTCTTCCGCCATCGGATCGCCCGCCAGTTGCTTGATGCCCAGCGAGATCCGTTCCTTCTCGACGTCGACGTCCAGCACCTTGGCCTTGACGATCTCGCCCTTCTTGTAGCGGTTGATCGCTTCTTCGCCGGACACGCTCCAGTCGATATCCGATAGATGCACCATGCCGTCGATATCGTTGTCCAGGCCGATGAACAGCCCGAACTCGGTGGCGTTCTTGACCTCGCCCTCGACCTTGGAGCCGATCGGGTGGGCCTTGACGAAGGCTTCCCAAGGGTTGTCCATCGCCTGCTTCAGGCCCAGCGAGACGCGGCGCTTGGAGCTGTCGACGTCCAGCACCACCACGTCCACTTCCTGGCTCGTGGAGACGATCTTGCCGGGATGGACGTTCTTCTTGGTCCAGGACATCTCCGACACGTGGACCAGGCCCTCCACACCCGCTTCCAGCTCCACGAAGGCGCCGTAGTCGGTGATGTTGGTGATGCGGCCGGTGAACTTGGCGCCGACCGGATACTTGGCCTCCACGCCGTCCCAGGGATCGGACTGCAGTTGCTTCATGCCCAGGCTGATGCGCTGGGTGTCGGGATTGATCTTGACGATCTGCACCTTGACGGTGTCGCCGACCGCCAGGACCTGGCTCGGATGCGAAACCCGCTTCCAGCTGATGTCGGTGACGTGCAGCAGGCCGTCGATGCCGCCCAGGTCCACGAACGCGCCATAGTCGGTGATGTTCTTGACCACGCCTTCGCGGACTTCGCCTTCCTGGAGTTGGGACACCAGCTCGGTGCGCTGTTCGGCGCGGGCTTCTTCCAGGATGGCGCGGCGCGAAACCACGATATTGCCGCGCGGGCGGTCCATTTTCAGGATCGCGAACGGCTGTTCCTTGCCCATCAGCGGGCCGACGTCGCGCACCGGGCGGATATCGACCTGGCTGCCGGGCAGGAAGGCCGAGGCGCCGCCCAGGTCGACCGTGAAGCCGCCCTTCACGCGGCCGACGATCGAGCCCATTACCGGTTCGTTCTTGGCGTAGACGCCTTCCAGGCGGGTCCAAGCTTCTTCGCGGCGGGCCTTGTCGCGGCTGATCACCGCCTCGCCCAGGGCGTTTTCGACGCGCTCCAGGTAGACCTCGACCGTGTCGCCGACCTTGACGGTCGCCTTGCCGTCGTCGTCGACGCCGAATTCCTTCACTTGAATGCGGCCTTCGGTCTTCAGGCCCACATCGATGATGGCGAAATCCTTCTCGATCGCCACCACCTTGCCTTGGACAACCGAGCCTTCCATGAAGTCCCGGCCGCCCATGCTTTCGTCGAGCAGAGCCGCGAAATCGTCGCGGCTGGGGTTCATGCTCAGATCATCAGCCATGTCTGTCTTTCGTATCCGTTTGAACGGAGGCGGCCCCCGCGAGCTTGAGGGCGCGCCAGGGCGATAAGTCCCGCGTTCGGGTTGAAGGTTGAACCGATAGACGCGCCAACCCGCCCGGAGAGGGACGACATTGTCGCGCCTGGAGAAAATTCGCCCGCGGCCATCGAGAGCAAGGACCCGGTGGGATTAGCCAGACTGGGTTCGCGCCCAGCGGCCACGGGCCGTCTCGACGATGCGGCGGGCCGCATCGGCGGCTTGGTCTATAGTCATTTCCGTGGTGTCGAGCAAGACGGCGTCCTTGGCCATCACCAGCGGCGAGGCCGCGCGGCCGGAGTCGCGCTCGTCCCGCCTGCGGATGTCGGACAGGATGTCGTCGAAGCTCGTCGTCTGGCCCTGGCCCTCCAACTGGCGCCAGCGCCGCGTGGCGCGCGTCTCCGGGCTCGCGGTGACGAACAGCTTGGCCGGGGCCCAAGGGGCGATCGCCGTGCCGATGTCGCGGCCGTCAACGACCGCGCCGGGCCGCTGGGCCGCGAAGGCGCGCTGGAAATCCAGCAGCGCCGCCCGCACCGACGGATGGACCGCCACGCGGCTGGCGGCCTCGCCGGCCTCGCGGGTGCGCAGGGCGGGGTTCTCCAGTTGGTCGGCGCGCAGGGCGACCGCCGCCTGGGCCGCCGCATCCGCGTCCTCCAGGTCGCCGCCCCGCGCCAGCACCGCCGCCGCGACCGCGCGATAGAGCAGGCCGCTGTCCAGGCATGGATAGCCATAGAACCGCGCCAACCCCTCGGCGATGGTGCCCTTGCCGGAAGCCGCGGGGCCGTCGACGGCGATCAGGAAGCCGCCGCTCACGCCCCTTCGATCCCCAGCTCTTCGATCCCCAGCGCTTCGATTTGGGCGCCCAGGCCGTTCATCAGTTCGACGAAGCCGGGGAAGCTGGTGGCGATCATGCCGGGCTCGTCCACCCGCACCGGCTCTTGCGCCGCCAGGCCCAGGACCAGGTGCGCCATGGCGATGCGGTGGTCGCCGTGCGTGGTGATCGCCGCGCCGCCCCTGACCTGGCGGTTGCCGCGCCGGGCGCCGACCACGGTCATTTCCGCCGCCTCCCGCTCGACGCCGACGCCCACGCCGCACGCGGCAAGCCCCGAGGCGGTCAGGGCCAGCCGATCGCTTTCCTTCACGATCAGTTCGCCCAGGCCCAGCATCCGCGTCGACCCCTCGGCGAAGGCGGCGGCCACGGCCAGGATCGGATATTCGTCGATCATCGAGGGCGCCCGGTCGGCGGGAACGACCACGCCCTTCAGCGCGGAGAACCGGGCGGTCACGTCGCCGACCTGTTCGCCCCCCGTCTCGCGCGCGTTGCTGACACGAAGATCCGCGCCCATCTCGGTCAGGGTCTGGAGCAGCCCCGTGCGCAACGGATTCAAAAGCACGCCTTCGACGGTCACCTCCGAGCCCGGCGTGACCAGGGCCGCGACCAGCGGGAAGGCCGCCGAGGACGGATCGCCGGGCACGCTGATCGCCGTCCCGGTCAGGACTTGGCCCGGCTCCAGGCGAATAATGCGCTCGCCGCCCTGGTCGCTGACCTCCACGCGGGCGCCGAAGGCGCGCAGCATCCGCTCGGTGTGGTCGCGGGTGGCTTCCGGCTCGATCACTTCACTCAGGCCCTGGGCGTGCAGCCCGGCCAGCAGCACCGCCGACTTCACCTGGGCCGAGGGTTCGGGCAGGCGATAGGAGAGGCCGTTCAAGTTCCCGCCCTCGAGGCTGAGCGGCAACCGGCCGCCTTCGCGGCAGATCCAGCGCGCGCCCATCCGGCCGAGCGGCGTCAGGACCCGCATCATCGGGCGGCGGCGCAGCGAGGCGTCGCCGGTGAAACAGGCGTTCAGTTTGAACCCCGCCGCCGCCCCCATGATCAGCCGGGCGCCAGTGCCGGCATTGCCGCAGTCGATGATGTCCGCCGGCTCGGTGAAGCCGCCATGGCCCTCGATTCGCCAGCGCCCCGGACCCAGCCTTTCGACGCCGGCGCCGAAGGCGCGCATGGCCGCGGCGGTGCGCAGGACGTCGTCGCCCTCGAGCAGGCCCTCGACGGTGGTCACGCCCTTCGCCATCGCGCCCAGGATCAGGGCGCGGTGCGAAATCGATTTGTCGCCCGGGGCGCGGATACGGCCCGTCAGCGGGCGCCCGGGGCGGGCTTGCAGATAGGCGTTCGCCATGCCGAAATCTCGGCCCTCTCGCGGTGGAGGAAAAATTGGGGGCTTTGCTTTTGACAGCCGCCCTCCCGCGTGGCAAGGGAGCCGCCGCTTCCGACACGGATATCAAGAAGGGTCCGCATTGGCCAATCCTGAATTGGGCGCAAAGCAAATTTGCCCCAACTGCCAGAGCAAATTCTACGACCTCGCCCGCCGGCCGGCCGTCTGCCCGAAATGCGGCGCTTCGTTCGATCCCGAAGAGGCCCTGAAGTCTCGCCGGGTCCGCGCCCGCTCGACCGTGCCGGACTATGAGGCCGAGGAAGAAAAGCCCGCCAAGCCCGCCGTCGACCCCGATGCCGACGGCTTCGAGGACGAAGCGGACGAAACGCCCGAGGTCGACGAAGTCCCGGTCGAGCCGATCGAGACGGACGAGGATGTTGACGATCCGGTCGGCGCCCCGCCCGCGCCCGCCGATGACCTGGGCGTCGACTTCGCCGAGGACGAGGAGCTGGAGGAAGAGGCCGACGACGTGCCCTTCCTGGAAGACGAGGACGAAGACGACGGTTTCGAGGACGAGATCGAGGTGCCCAACCCCGACGACGACTAGGCGGGCGGGCCCGTTCCGGGGCGCGACATTCGCGCTTCGGAACAGGCTTGATCGCCGAAGCGGCCCGGCATAGTGTCCGCCGCTCCGCGAACGGCCCCTCGCTTCGGGCCGCCGCGACACCCGGTTTCCGGGGCTATAGCTCAGCTGGTAGAGCGCTTGAATGGCATTCAAGAGGTCAGCGGTTCGACTCCGCTTAGCTCCACCATAAACCCCTCGCCGCAACCCGGCGGGGGGTTTTCCATATGTGATTCCAACGGCTTGAACGATTCGCTCGGCACCATGCCGACAGGGGTAGGGTTTTCTACCTTCGCCTCAGGGCGCCCAGAGCGTTGGAAGTCAGCGTCGGGCGGTTCAGCAAGTGATACCGCTCAAGTTCCTTTGGCCATCCCATCCAACTGAGCCACCCATTGGGATCGGTCAGCAAAAACGGCGACCAATCTGTCGTTCAGCGGGTGCCCGGCGCCCGCGTCCGCGATCTGGTCCCGAACGGCCGCAGCTAAGTCGGGTAGCTGGTCGACCATCCGGGCGATGCGCGCTCGGACCTGATCGAAGTCGAGTCGGTTCTCGCCCGCGAAACGCTCCCAGTGGCGTAGGCCGATCTCACTCAGGCGATATTCGCCGCCGATCTTCATCGCCAGCTTCACGTCTTGGAACTGCACCTGCGGGGCGTAGGGCAGGATGCTGGCGACATCGTAGAGCGGCGCGAGCCGCGCCCGGCCCCCGCCCGTGTGCAGGAGGGAAAAGTTCTTCGCATGGGCGTCGGAGCCGCCGACGATCCAATTGAAGATCGAGGCATCGACCATGGTCTCGACATCCTCCCGCGGCGCGGAGGAGACCTCGCGGATCAGGGTGATGATCTCGCGCAGGCCGGGGCCTTTTTCGTTCTGGTATTTGCGGTCGGGCGGCACGCCGAGGGCCTGACAGAAGTCCTCCTGATGGATGCGGATGATCCCTTCGGGCGTAGCGAGGCGATCATACCGCTCCACGACGATGGCGACTTCATTGTCGAACGCCTGAACGCTGGATTGGGCGACGGGCAAACCCAGACGCCCCAAGACCGATAGGCAGAAGTGTTCGTTCTGGGCGTGGGCTTCGAAATCGGTCGATGGCGGCTTCAGGATGTGGGTCGTGGGGACTCGGCCCGTGGGGATGCCCCATCGTCCGTCCTGTTGGATCAAGGCGATCTTGGGCTGGGCGCCCGCGAGGCTGAACTGCCCGCCATCGCCAACACGTCGCCAAGCCCCTCGGTTCGTTCGCAGCCCGGCGAGACGCTCCGCGACCTCGGTTGTCGTCAGCCACTCCACGCCATCCAGATCGCCGCTGAGAACGGCCGCCACGCGATCTGGGACCACGAACTGCACGGCGCCCGCACAGTCCTCGCCAACGGCGCCGATCAGCCCAAAAGGCTGGCGGGCGCTTACGTGAAAGCGGCGCGCCCACTCCTGAATGATCTGCTCGTTGTCGGGCAGCAGCCCCCAAACGAAGGCGCCCACTTCGGCGCCTGTGTAGCTGGCGCCGGTGAGAGGCATGGATAGCGAGATGGGAATGGCTTCGGACCGTTCGCGCCATCCTTGCGCGTAGGCCAGAGACAGACGGCCGCGTTCATAGTCGAGCCGTCCCGCCTCTATCCCGTTCATCAGGACGACAAGATGACTCATTTGGGAGATGCCCCCCGCCGAGCGCGAGCAATGACGGCATCAAGATCGGTTGCGGCCAACGGCTGTTCGGTTGAGGGCCGCGGCGGGCTTCCGCTGCTGATGGAGACCTTCATGCCGAGGGCGTTCAGGGTGCGGAGAAGTAGCCCGAGGGACGCCCCGGAGCTTCCGTTCTCGACTTGGATCAACCAACGTCGGCTCGCCCCAACGCGGGCGGCAAGCTCAACCTGATCCCAGCCGAGGGCTTTGCGGCGTTCACGGATGGCGGCGCCGAGATCACGAGGCGTGTTGATCAGCATGACGCGAGCCCATGTGCACGATTATTCACATGGTCATATGTGCACGATTTTGCGCTTCTCGCAATGTAATCTTTTTTGCACATGGCGCGATGTGCATAAATGTGCACATTGGGGGCGTGATAGAGAGGGCGTGTAGACGGCTGGGAACGGTTCCGGGTCCAAACGCTCGCCAGCGCGTTTCTCGATCACGATGATTTTGGATTGATTCAATCCAAAATCATCGTGATCGATTCTAAACTTTTAGATGTCCGCTACCCGCGCCTTGACCTGTCGCACCTCCAGCCGGAGCCATGGGTTCGGCGCGTGTCCCTAAAGTCACCGCGATATAATCGCACCCAGAACGCTGACGGCGACAACCAAGAGCGGCGGGGCGTTCAACGCCGTCAGCAAGACGAATCCAACAGCGGCGATCCCGAAGTCCGCGTGAGAGTGCACCGCGCTGGTCCAAACCGGATCGTAGAGCGCGACAGCCAGTATGCCGACCACGGCCGCGTTGATGCCGTGCATGGCCGACCGGGCCAACGGACGCCGCCTGAGCCAGCGCCAGTGAGGCGACAGGGCCAGCATGAGCAACAGCCCCGGCAGGAAAATGGCGATCAACGCTATCGCCGCGCCAACATAGCTTCCGCCGCCGACGTTCGACACGGCCCCCAGGTAGGCGGCGAGGGTGAAGAGGGGGCCGGGGACAGCCTGCGCGGCGCCGTAGCCGGAAAGGAACTGGCCTTCGGACACCCAGCCCGGCGCGACCACCTGCTCCCGCAGCAGAGGCAGGACCACATGGCCGCCTCCAAACACCAGGGCGCCGGTCTTGTAGAAGCCGTGGAACAGCGCGAACGCGCCGTTGTCGTGGAACAGCAGGCTGCCGGGCAGGAAGAGCAGCACAAACAGGCCAAGGCATATGGGGGTCAACCCCTTCGGGGCGGACCGGCCCGTCCCGACCTCGGGAACGGCCTCGACCACGTTTCGACAAAAGGCCAGCCCGGCGACGGCGCCGCCAATAATGGTGGCGATCTGTGCGATGGCGGTCGGCAGGAACAACACCGCCAACACGGCCGCGAGAGCGATGGATGCCCGCCGCCGATCTGGGCAGAGCGTCCGAGCCATGCCCAGCACGGCTTGAGCGACGACGGCGACCGCGACCAGCTTGAGCCCATGAACGACCGCTCGGCCCATCGGCGTGTCGCCGACGACGGGCTGAAGATACGCAAAGCCCAGCAGCAGGGCCGCGGAGGGAAGCGTAAAGCCCGTCCACGCCGCGAGACCGCCCCAAAAGCCCGCTCTCAGGACACCGAGGGAGAAGCCGACTTGGCTTGAGGCCGGGCCGGGAAGGAACTGGGCAAGCGCAACGAGGTCGGCATAGACCGCCTCGGACACCCAGCCCTTCTGTTCGACCAAGGATCGCCGAAAATAGCCGAGATGGGCGATTGGGCCGCCGAAAGACGTGAGGCCCAGTCGAAGGAAGCCGAGGAAAACCTCAATCACCGATCCGGCTGGCGAGTGAGGGCCCGCTTCAGGGCGCGACTGGGTTGGCAAGAGGGACCCCTCAATCTCGATGTCGCCCGAGAGGGAAAGCCCTCTTCGTCGTTGAAGCTCCTATAGCTGGACGACTTCGCCGTCTTCCTTGGTGAAGCTCGACGGGTGATGCTCAAGCAGGTCGAACACGCGCTCGGAGGGGCGGCACAGGGCGGCGCCTTTGGGCGTGACCACGATGGGGCGGTTCACGAGGATCGGATGCTCGATCATCGCGGAGAGGATCGCCTCGTCGGTCACGTCGCTGGCCAGCAGGCCAAGATCGGCGGCCGGGGCGCCCTTCTGCCTGAGCAAGTCACGCGGCGTGGCGCCCGTCTTGGCGAGCAGGCCGTCCAGCAGCGGCCTTGTCCAACCGGCCTTGAGATACTCGACTACAGATGGTTCGTAGCCCGCCGCGCGGATCATGGCGACGGCGTTGCGGGACGTGCCGCAGGCGGGGTTGTGGTAGATGGTGATGGGGAAATCTTCGCTCACGCGGAACGCTCCTCCTTAAGCAGCCAACCGAACACGACGACCGCCACGACGGCGCCGACAAGCTGGGCGACGATGAACGTGGGCGCCGAAGACGGTGCGATCCCGGCGAACGTGTTGGACAGGCCGCGAGCGATGGTCACCGCCGGGTTGGCGAACGATGTGGACGCTGTGAACCAATAGGCCGAGGTGATGTAGAGGCCGACCGCGACGGGCGTGAAATCCGGCTTGAAGCGGATGGCTCCGAAGATCGTCGCCAACAGGCCGAAGGTCGCCACGAACTCCGAGAATGCCTGTGCGGGACCGTCGCGCAGCTTCGTGGAGACCTGCATGATCGGTTCAGCGAACATGGCGTGAGCGGCAAAAACGCCAACCACGCCACCGACGACCTGAGCAACCCCGTAAGCCGCCGCCAGCCCCCAGCCGATTTCGCGCCGCAACGCGAACGCCAGCGTCACCGCCGGATTGAAGTGGGCGCCGGAGATCGGCCCGAAGATGGTGATGAGCACCACCAGCCCCGCGCCCGTGGCGACCGTATTGCCCAGCAGAGCAATGGCGACATTGCCGCCCGACAGGCGATCCCCCATCACGCCGGAGCCAATCACGATGGCGAGCAGCAACGCCGCGCCCAATGCCTCGGCGGCCAGCCGCCGGGCGGCGTTGAACGGATGAAGTGGCGGTTCGAGGCTGGCGTCGGCCGTCATGCGGGTTGCGACGCGTCGGTTGCGGCGCAGATCTCGTCCATCCGTCGTTTGAGCGACAGGCTACCCAACTTGTCGAACGGCAGGTTGGCGAACAAGGTCAGCCGATTGTTCAAGACGCGGTAGGACTCACGGAACGCCCCGCTGACCTCGACCGGTGAGCCCTCAATAGCGGCAGGGTCGGGAATGCCCCAGTGGCCGGTCATCGGTTGACCAGGCCAGATCGGACACACCTCGCCAGCGGCGTTGTCGCAAACCGTGATGACGAAATCGAGTTCTGGGGCGCCGGGCGCGGCGAACTCATCCCACGACTTCGACCGGAGTTCATTGGTTGGGAAGCCCAGCCGGGCGAGCAGGTCGAGGGCGTTGGGATTGACCTTCCCGGTCGGCATCGATCCAGCGGAATAGGCGACGAACTTTCCGGCGCCGACACGGTTCATGATCGACTCCGCAATGATCGAGCGCGCCGAGTTTCCGGTGCAGAGGAAAAGAATGTTGAAGGGCTTTGGTTGACCGATCATGGGCGCCTCAATGCTCGATGTTGGTTGTCCAGTAGACTTCGACTCGGAACACGAGCGTTCGGGGCAGCGGCACATAGCCAAGGCTCGCCGCCTGCGGCTGGCCGTTGTTCAGCGCCCAGGTGAATAGATTGAGCAGTTCGCGCGTGTGAAGGTGGTTGGGAAGGCGTTTGCGAACCAGAATGAAGCTGGTGGCCGTGATCGGATAGGAGCCCGCTCCCGGCGCGTCCGTCAGAACGTGATAGAAGTCTGGCGCGGCAGACCAGTTGGCGGTGTCGGCGGCGGCTTGAAAGCTCTTTGCACTGGGCGCGATGAACCGGCCCGCACGGTTTTGGACCAAGCCCCACGTCAGATGGCTCCGGGTGACGTAGGCATACTCAACGTAGCCAATGGCGTTCGGTGTTTGCTGAACCAGTGAAGCCACACCGTCGTTGCCGTTGGCGCCTTGGCCCAGTGGCCATGCGACGGTTGTCCCTTCGCCGACCTTGGTCCGCCATTGCGGGCTTTCCTTGGACAGATAGTTGGCCCAGTTGAACGTGGTGCCGGAGCCATCCGAGCGATGCACCACGACGATCTCGGCGTCGGGAAGGCCCACGCCCGGATTGAGCCGTGCGATGGCTGGATCGTTCCAGCGTTTGATTTTCCCGAGAAAGATATCGGCCAGCACCGGGCCGGTGAACCGCATCTTGCCCGGTCCCACGCCCGCGAGGTTCACCACAGGAACCACGCCGCCGATCACCAGCGGGAACTGGCCGAGTCCGGCCTTGGCCAACTCGCCAGGCTTGAGCGGCATATCGCTTGCCCCGAAATCAACCTTTCCAGCCTTGATCCGTTCTATGCCCGCGCCCGAACCGACCGACTGATAGTCGATCTTCGCCCCGCCGCTGGCGTGGAAGTCTTTCATGTAGGAAACGGTCCAAACCGAAAGGACCGGATTGACGAAAGTCGAGCCCGCGCCCGTGATAACCACGGGAGCAGGTGCGGGAGCGGCGCCCGTCAGAGCGGCGCTTATAACAGCCCCAGCGAACGCCAGTCCGACGCTTTTGATCGCCTGTCGCCGCTTCATGCTGTTTCCTACCCTGATCTGTTAGTTCACTGTCCGCAGCAGGCTGCGGTTTTGACCGGCTTGGCTTTTGGCGCGCAGCAGGCGCCGCCCGTGTTTTGTGGGGTCATCTCAGCGGAATGGTCCTCGCCGTAGACGGTCGCCTCACCGAAGGTGCGGAACGTCTCCCAGCGAAGTCCCGAAGGGTCTTCCACCCAGGTCTTGTCGCCCTGAGCGTAGCAACACGTCACGGCGGTCTCATCGAAGGCGCCTGCGCCCGCGTCCTTCAGCCGGCCCGCGATCCGCGACAGCTCCTCAGCTTCCTCGACCTGAATGCCGAGGTGGTCCAGCCCCGCGGCAACACCGCGCGACGAGATGGCGAAGTTCACGCGCGGATCGTCGAGCATCCACTTCGCATAGTCGTCCTTCACCACGGAAGGCGCGGCGCCGAAGAGCGTGGAGTAGAAGCCGACCGAATGGGTGATGTCGTCCACGGCGACGTGAACATGCAGACGCTTCATTGAGCGGTCTCCTTTGAGGCTGGGCAGCACGTCACCATCGTCGCGATGGGCGCGCAAATCTCCGGGCGGCCCTGACAGCAGTCCTCCATCAGGAAGCCGAGCAGCGCGGTGATCTGGGGATAGTCCGCGGTGTAGATGATCGACCGGCTCTCACGCCGGGACCTGATCAGGCCGGAACGGTTGAGGATCGCCAGTTGCGTGGACATCGTGTTGGCGGGCGTGTCCAAGGCCCGTGCAATCTCTCCGGCGGGCACGCCCTCGGCGCCAGCACGCACAAGCAAGCGAAAGACAGCCAGACGGCCGGGGTGAGCGAGTGCGGAGAGCGCGTCGATGGCGGCTTCGGATTCCATATTTCCAGTATCGTAGAAATATGGGTTTAGTCAAATGCGAAGGAGGGCGTCTTAAGAACCCGCATATAACGACGAGCGATCTCAAGCCGCGCACGATCAGGCCCGACGACCGCCGCCGATGTCTTGATCGGGGCGAGGGAGGCTCACTACATGAGCGAAAGCCGGGGCCGCGATCGCGGCTCGCCGGCGGCGCCGTGGAGCAGCCCGTATGACCAGACCTCTCGCCCCCGCTTTGCTGGCCGCGGCCATGGCCCTCGCGGCCACGACGGCCATGACCGCGCCGGCGCCCAAGGTGGGCATCGCCAGTTTCGCCGAGCTGAGGACCCCGCTGCCCTATCCCTATGACGAACAGGCGAACGCCGATGCGATGGTGGCGGCGGCGAAGGCGCGGGCCAAGGCGGAACACAAGCTGCTGTTGATCGACCTCGGCGGCAACTGGTGCGGCGATTGCCGCATCCTGGCCGGGCCCATGAACCTGCCGGAGGTCAAGGCGTTCGTCGACGCCCACTATGAGGTGGTGACCGTGGACGTGGGCCGTTTCGTCAAGAACCTGGGAATCCCGGCCCATTATGGCGTCACCACCCGGCTGGAAGGCGTGCCGGCCGTGCTGATCGTCGATCCGCGCGGCGACCGGCTGGTCGATGCGGGCCATATTTCGGCGCTGTCGGACGCTCGCCACATGACGCCCCAGGCCCTGGCCGACTGGTTGGCCCAGTGGACGCCACGTTGACGCGAGCGTTATCGAGCGCCGCTTGAATCGCGAGTTTCCAATCGCCACCTATCTAGTGTTCCGGCGGCCCGGGGCGCCTTAGCCAGGGCCTCGAAGCCGACGGACGAAGTCGCTTGATGCGAGGGCTTCGCTGATGAACCGTAGTCTGATGTTCGACAGTCCGTATCTGCTCGGGTTCGAGCATACGCGCATGCTGGTCGAGCGGGCGGCCAAGGCCGCCGCCGAGAGTTACCCGCCCTACAACGTCGAAGAGATCGCGGATGGGCGGGTGCGGATCACCCTGGCGGTCGCCGGGTTCGCGCCCGGGCAACTGCAGGTGACCGTCGAGGACCACAACCAGTTGATCGTCGTCGGCCGCAAGGACGCCGAGGGCCGGGCTGGCGACAAGGGGTCTTCGGAGGAACGGGCGTTTCTCCATCGCGGCATCGCCGCGCGGGGGTTCCTCAGAACCTTCGTGCTCGCGGACCGGATGGAAGTCGAGCAGGCTCTACTGGAACACGGCCTGCTGCACATCGACCTCGTGCAGCCCGAACCGGCCAAGCTGGTCAAGCGTATAGCGATCAAGACCGCCGGCTGAACGAAGCAGCGGCTAGACGCGTTCACTCTTTAACGGAGGTGGTCATCATGACACCGCACTTCACGACCGAAGCTTTCGCCGCCCTGGGGGCGCCGAACCTGGTCTATATTCGCCCGGTTTTAGCCAAGGACCTGATCGGCTCGACGCCGGTTGACGACGCCCAAGGCTTCGAGATCACACCCGAACAGACCCTTTATGCGGTCCACCGCGCCGACGGCGCGCGCCTGGCGATCCTCACCGATCGGCCCTCGGCTGTCGCGGCGGCCCTGGCCCACGAGCTCGCGCCGGTATCGGTGCACTGATCGACATCGACCAGCGCGCCGTCAGGGACCAGCGCGCCGTCAGGCCGCCGACGGCCGCGCGGGCTGAACCAGAAGGGCATGGATCGCGTCGGGCGTATGAGATTGGCGGAGCTGTTTGCGCAGCTCCGCCTGGCGCAGCAGCCTGGAGACCCGCGCCAACGCCAGCAGATGATCGGCGCCCGCTTCCGGGGGCGCCAACAGCGCGAACAGCAGGTCCACGGGCTGGCCGTCGACCGCGTCGAATTCGACTGGCGTATCCAGGCGCAGGAAAACGGCGCGGATTCGGCGCAGGCCCTCCATCCGGGCATGGGGCACGGCGACCCCGGAGCCCACGCCGGTCGAGCCCAGGGCTTCGCGGGCCAGAAGCGCATCCAGCACTTCGCTCGCCTCCAACCCATAGAGGCGCGCGGCGGTTTCGGCGATTAGCGACAAGGCTTGGCGCTTGGTCGGCGCATGCACCTTGGGCGTGATCGCGCGACGATCCAGCAGATCCTCGATATCCATCAGCACGATGCTCGTTCGCCCCACGACAGAGATCTGCTCGACAAAAACCGCCCACAACCGTCCGCGGGCGCTTCGATCGACCTCCGGTTAATGCTTTTAGCCCTCGCCGGCGCCGTTGAGCGCTACCGTCCGCTCAGGGTCGATCCAGCCAATATTGCCATCCGGCCGGCGATATACCACCGACAGCCCTCCATGCGCGGCGTTTCTGAACACAATTGTTTGAGATTCGGTCAAGTCCAGCTCCATGACCGCCATCGAAACAGTCATGGTGTTCAGCGGGGCCTGGGTTTCGGCGATGATCATGGCCGCTGGCGGCCCGTTTCCAGCGACCGCCTCCCATTCATCATCCGCGTCCGCGCCGTCCGGGGCGCGGAGCACATAGAGCGCCGCGGTTTCCGCCGCCTTGGCGGTGGCGGCCACGGAATGGCTTTTCAGCTTCCGCTTATAGCGCCGGATGCGGGTTTCGACCTTGGCCAGGGCGGCGTCGAAGGCGGCATGGGCGTCGCCGCCCAGACCATGACTCTGCAGTTGCTGGCCGGAGGCCAACGCCACTGTACAGTCGACCCTGAAACCATGGCCGTCTCGGCTGACAACCACGTCGGCGTCGCCGCCGCGGTCGAAATATTTGCCGATGCTTGTGAGGATTTCGCCGGTGACCCGCTCTCGCAGGGCCTCCCCGACGGCGACATGCTTGCCGGAGACTTGGACGTGCATGCCGGTAGTCGAGACCCTCCGGCGAGGGGAAGTCAAGTCCGCTCAATCCTCACGGTTCGAACGATTTGTTGATCGCGCCGCGGGGAACCGCAACGGCGCGATAGCGCTCGCGAAACGCCCAGCCGCTTGGAGCCTCAGCAGGCTTCCTTGAGCATCCGCCGCCGCTCGATGGAAGACGGAATACGCATGGATTCCCGATACTTGGCGACCGTGCGGCGGGCGATGTCGATGCCGGTCTCGTTCAGGATCTCCACGATGCGGTCGTCGGACAGCACCGCCTCGGCGTTTCGCTCGGCGTCGATCAGTTGGCGGATGCGATGGCGCACGCTTTCGGCGGAGTGGGCTTCGCCGCCGTCGACCGCCTGGATCGCGGCGGTGAAGAAGAATTTCATCTCGAACACCCCGCGCGGCGTGGCTAGGTATTTGTTCGAGGTGACCCGGCTAACGGTCGATTCGTGCATGCCGATGGCGTCGGCGACGGTCTTCAGGTTCAGGGGCCGCAGGTGCTCGACGCCGAAGGCCAGGAAGCCGTCCTGCTGGCGCACGATCTCGCTGGCCACCTTCAGAATGGTCTTGGCCCTTTGGTCCAGGCTGCGCACCAGCCAGTTGGCCGAAGCCAGGCAATCGGCGATGAAGGTCTTGTCGGCGTCGCTGCGCGCGCCGCCGCTGACCTGGGCGTGATAGCGTTGGTCGACCAGAAGGCGCGGCAGGGCGTCGCTGTTCAGTTCGACATGCCAGAGCCCGCCGGGGCCGTCGCGGACCACGGCGTCGGGCGTGACCGGCGAGGCCGGCTCGCCGCCAAAGGCCGCCCCAGGCCGCGGCGTCAATGCGCGCAGTTCGCCCAGCATGTCCCTCAGATCTTCCTCGTCGACCCCGCAGAGCTTGCGCAGGGCCGCCATGTCGCGGCGCGCCAGGAGGTCGAGATTGTCGAGCAGCGCCTCCATGGCCGGATCCAGTCGGTTCCGTTCGGCCAATTGCAGGGCCAGGCACTCGCGGACGCTGCGCGCCGCCACGCCGGTGGGTTCGAACCCCTGGATGCGGGTCAGCACGGCCTCGACCCTGGCGATATCGCAGCCCAGCCGTTCGGCGATCTCGGTCAGGTCGGCGCGCAGATAGCCGCCCTCGTCGACCGCGTCGATCAGGACCATCGCTATGGCGCGTTCCGCGGCGTCCACCCCGGCGACGGCCAACTGGTCGTGCAGATGCTCGGTCAGGGTCTTGGCGCGTTGGAGCGCGCCTTCGAAACCCTCGCCGTCATGATCGAACGATCCGCCGGAGCCGGCCCGAGACCAGTCGATCTGGCCGCCGGTCTGAAAGCCGTCCGGCGGGGCGGTCTCGCCGCCATCGCCGGTGGCGCGCTCTCCGGGAGAGGCGTCCGCGTAAAGCTCGTCGGAGCGGGCGTCCATGTCGGCCGAAGCCGCGGCGTCCGTGATTTTGTCCAGCGCGGTCTCGCCGGAGGCCTCGGCGCGCCTGGTTTCGGCGTCAGGCTCGGGCTCGCCGTCACGCTCGTCGCGCTGCAGCAGCGGGTTGCGCTCCAGTTCGCCCTCGACATAGGCGTCGAGCTCCAGGCTCGAGAGCTGGAGGAGCTTGATCGCCTGCTGCAACTGCGGCGTGATGACAAGGCCCTGGCCCTGCCGGATCTCTAAACGATGACTGAGCGCCAAGGCGCCCTCCTGGCCCAAATCTTGCCTTTGAGCTTAGAGGGCCAATCCCACCGAATGGTTAATACCCGTGGTTAAGCCGGCTTCAATTCGCGCGCGATCGCGCTGGCGTCACGCGCTCTAGTTGAAGCGGTCGCCCAGATAGACCCTGCGCACTTCGGGGTCGGCGAGGATCTCTTCGGGGGCGCCTTCGAACAGCACCTCGCCGGCATGGATGATCGAGGCGCGGTCGATGATATCGAGCGTTTCGCGGACATTGTGGTCGGTGATCAGGATGCCGATCCCACGACCTTTCAGATAGGCGATCACATCACGGATGTCGGCGATCGCCAGCGGGTCGATGCCGGCGAAAGGCTCGTCCAGCAGCATGAAGTCGGGCTCGCTGGCCAGAGCGCGCGCGATCTCGCAGCGCCGCCGCTCCCCGCCCGACAACGACACCGCCGGGGCGGCGCGCAGATGCTCGATGCGCAGGTCCTCCAGCAGCCGGTCGACTTCGTGCTTGGCGCGGCGGTCGTCGTGCTCCCGCATCTCGACGATCGCCATCACGTTCTGCTCGACCGTCATCCCGCGAAAGATCGAGGCTTCCTGCGGCAGGTAGCCCACGCCCATCCGCGCGCGCTGGTACATCGGTTGGGCGGTGATGTCCTCCCCGTCGAGATAGATCGCGCCATAGTCGACCCCGATCAGGCCGGTGATCATGTAGAAACAGGTGGTCTTGCCGGCGCCATTGGGACCCAGCAGGCCGGCGACCTCGCCACGCGCCAGGCGCAGGCTGACGCTCGAGACCACGGAGCGGCCGCGGAACGACTTGCCGATCGCATCGGCGAACAAGCCCTTGACCGGGGCTGATTGGCCGGCGACGCCCATCATCTTCATTTCGGCGCGCCCGGCTTCGGAGCGGGCTTGGCCGCCGCCGCGGCGGGCGCTGGAGCGCCGTTGGCGCCCGGGGCCTTGTTGTCCTGGGGATAGATCACGCTGTGGACCCGTTCCTTGACGCCGCGGCCGGTGTGGTCATTGACCATGGTCGCTTCGCCGGTGGTGGTGTTGATGGTCAGCCGGGTGCCCGAGACGACGTTCTTGCCCTGGGTGGCGACCACTTCGGTTCCGGTCATGACGATGGTGGTGTTGTCGGCGGTGTAGATGGCGTCGTCGCCTTTGACCACGCGTGTCGGGGTCACGTAGAAGACGTTGCCGTGGGCCTCCATCTTATCCAATTCGCCGCAGTTCTGGTTGGAATCGGGGCTGGCATTGGCGGCGGGGTGGACATTGGGCAGCTTCTTGTTGAAGAAATTCATGACGTTGGCGCGCAGCCGGCTGGTGTCCTGCAGCGCCTCGGCGTTGCCGCTGTAGATCGCCTCGCAGTCCTTGTTATGGACCACCAGGTCGTCGGCGGTGATGGCCACCGGCCCCTTGCCCTCTGGCGCGATCTGGGCGAGCGCCGGCGCGGCGCCGCCCGCGCACGACAGCAGGATCATGAAAAAGGCGGCGGCCGCGTGGCGCGTCATCAAAGGGTGTTCCCGATCCTGGCCCAAGCGTTGGCGTGTCCCTGCTTAGCGGTGTTTGATCAGGGAGTGAACATGGCCGTGAAACACCACGGTCGCCCCCTTGTCGTATACAGCATAGGAATCCGCCGTCACCGAGCCCATCGGGCCATCGCCCTGGACATGGTCGCGGCCTTCGGCGGAATTGTTCACCGTGTTGACCGTCGCCTGATCGGTCAGGAAGGTGTTTCCGGTCTGGTCCTTCATGAAGACGTGGTCGCGAAGCCTCAGAATCCGGTCATCTTCGCGATAGACGCCGTGGTCGGCGGAAATGTGGCTGTTCTGGTTCTGGCCGCCGGCGTCGAAGGTCAGTTGCAGCCGGCTCAAGGCGATTCGCTGGAAGTCCTTGTCGCTGCGGGTCGCCTCCTCGGCGCTGAGTTCGTACGGGCGCCCGTTCTCGTCGCGGCCGTAGAAACGGGCGTTGGTCATGTGGATGGTGCTGGTCGCGCTGCGCAGGTCGCCCAGCCGGGACAGGAAGCCGCGCAGGAGGATCCAGCCGGCCAGGACGATCAGGATGATGATGATCGCCGTCGGCAGGGCGCGCCGGAAGAAGTGGATCTGGCGCGAGCGCCTGCGCCAGCGCTCCATGCTTTTCTGGAGCCGGGTCTGGGCGCCCGGATTGTCGGCGAAGCCGGACGTAGGGGGCGAGGCGGCGCTCGTCACGATCGGGAGCGTCAGCTATGGGCGAAGATGTCGACGTCTTCCCACCCGGCCAGGTCCAGTCGGGCGCGCCAGGGCAGGAACTCGAAACAGGCCTTGGCCAGCTCCGCCCGGCCTTCGCGCTCGAGCATCTGGTCGAGCCGCGCCTTGAGCGCGTGCAGGTGGAGCACGTCGCTGGCGGCGTAAGCCAACTGCTCCTGGCTGAGCTTCGCCGCCCCCCAGTCCGAACTTTGCTGGACCTTGGAGAGGTCGACGCCGAGCAGTTCGCGGGTCAGGTCCTTCAGCCCATGACGGTCGGTATAGGTGCGCGCCAGTTTCGAGGCGATCTTGGTGCAGTAGACCGGCGCGGCGACGACGCCCAGGTGCAGGTTGAACATCGCGATGTCGAACCGGCCGAAGTGGAAGATCTTCAATACGCCCGGATCGGTCAGGACGCGCTTCAGGTTGGGCGCGTCGTAGCCGGGGCGGTCCAGCCGCACTACATGGGCGTCGCCGTCTCCGGCCGATAGTTGCGCCACGCATAAGGGGTCGCGCCCGAGCCGCAGGCCCATGGTCTCCGAATCGACAGCCACGGCCGCGCCGAAATCGACGCCGTCTGGCAGGTCGCCGTCATGGAAGTGGATGGTCACCTTCGATGATCGCTCCGGCCGGCTCTCTTGCGAGAAAGAAGGGTTGGTGCCCAGGAGAGGACTCGAACCTCCACGGCCGTTAAGCCACTGGCACCTGAAGCCAGCGCGTCTACCAATTCCGCCACCTGGGCCCGCCTCTATCGCCTGATCGACGCGAGGCGGGGACGGATAGGGCGGATGGCCGCGACAGTCAATGCCGAGGTGGACGGGCTTGTGCGCGTCAGGCCAGATTGCACCAAGGGCGGGCCTCGTCTATGCCCGGCCTTCACGACGCGACGATGCATTGGGGCCTGTTCATGCAAGGATTGGTGACGGTTTTCGGAGGCTCGGGCTTCGTGGGCGGCCATGTGGTGCGCGCGTTGGCCAAGCACGGCCTGCGTCTCAGGGTGGCGGTGCGCAATCCCGGGCGCGGCTATCGCTTGAGGATGCTCGGCGATGTCGGCCAGGTCGAGGTGGTCCAGGCCAATATCCGCAATCCGGCCTCGATCGCGCGGGCCATGGCCGGCGCCCAGGCCTGCGTCAATCTGGTCGCGGTCGCTTATGAAAGCGGCCGGCAGACGTTCCAGGTCCTGCACGCCATGGGCGCGCGCAACCTGGCGGAGGCGGCCAAGGCCGAGGGCGTGCAGCGATTCGTCCAGGTCTCGGCCATCGGCGCCGATGCTGATTCGCCGTCGAAATATGCGCGCACCAAGGCCATGGGCGAGGCCGCCGTGCGCGGGATCCTGCCGGGGTCGGTGATCCTGCGGCCGTCGATCGTGTTCGGGCCGGAGGATGATTTCTTCAACCGCTTCGGCGCCATGGCCAGCCTGTCGCCGGTCCTGCCGCTGATCGGCGGCGGCAAGAGCCGTTTCCAGCCGGTGTTTGTCGGCGACGTGGCGAGCGCCGTGGCCGCCGCGATCCTGGATCCCTCGACCCAGGGCCAGACCTATGAGCTGGGCGGACCCGGGGTCTACAGCTTCAAGGCCTTGATGGAATTGATCCTGCGTGAGACCGGCCGCGCGTCGCTGCTGGCGCCGGTCCCGTTCCCGATCGCCGCCCTGATCGGCCTGGGCGGCGATCTGGTCGCGGGGCTGGTCCCGCCGCCCCTGACCAGCGACCAGGTCAAGCTGCTGCGAAAGGATAATGTGGTCGCGGCGGGCGCCCGGGGCCTGATCGATCTCGGCGTCCAGCCGACGGCGCTGGAGGCGATCCTGCCGAGTTATCTCTACCGCTATCGCAAGGGCGGCCAGTACGCCGAGGCGGTCGCCCGCGGCGCCTGATCCCGCCGCTTCATCTTCTTAGTGGCGCAGCATCAGCCAGGCGACCGAGCCGGCGCCGGCGACCCAGCAATAGATGGCGAACGGATCAAAGCCGCGCGCCTCGTGGTCCCGGAACCAGCGCATCAGCACCGCGACGCTGATGAAGGCCACGACGCCCGCAACGGCGCCCGCCATGATGGCGACGCCGCTGAACCCGCCCCCGGCGCCGTGGTGCAACAGCTTTGGCGCCTCCAGCACGCCGGCTCCCAGGATGATCGGCGTCGCGGTCCAGAACGAGAAGCGCGCGGCGTCCTCATGGTCCAGCCCGGCCAGATAGCCGCCGGCCATGGTGGCGCCCGACCGGGACAGGCCGGGGATCAGGGCCAGGCATTGCCAGAGCCCGATCGCCAGTGCGTCAAACCAGCGCAGATGCTCCAGTTTGCGCTCGCCGCGCCCCTTCCAGCGCTCCGCCACGAACAGCATCACGCCGTTCACGACCAGAAAGCCGGCGGCGATTACCGGCGCGCCGAAGATGTGCTTGAGATGCTTCTCCAGTACGAAGCCGATGACCATGGCCGGCAGGGTCGCGACCACGATCTTCCAGAACAGCCGCCGTTCGGCGGCGGCCCGCGGGCCGCGGCGGACCAGCACCGCCATCGCGAACTCCAGCCAGTCGCGCCAGAAATAGACCAGCAGCGCCAGGGCGGTGCCCAGGTGCATCACCACCAGGAACGGCAGGAAGCCTTCACTGTTCTCGTCAATGCGCCAGCCAAGCAGGGCGGGCATGACCACGGCGTGCCCCAGGCTGGAAATGGGGAAGAGTTCGGTGATCCCCTGCACGATCGCCAGAATGATCGCCTGTAATCCACTCATGCCGGTCTCCGCGTCGCGTCTGGCCGTTCTTAGCCGCGATTCGACGCCAGCGCATGCGCGCCGATCGGCGGAATGTCCGGTTTCAAGCCCTGGCGCGGTCGCGTTGCTCCCAGGCGCGGCAGACCGCGGCCAGTTCGCTGCTCAGCCGGCCCTGGATATCATGCTTGGACAGGAACCGGACGCCCATCTCGCCCTTGCTGCGCCAGACCGCCTCGGCGCTGATCACGGCGCGGTCGGCGATCCAGATCAGGTGGAACTGGGCCGGCAGATCCTCCGTCGCGTCCAGCTTGATGCAGGCGCCGCCGTCGCTCAGGTTTTTCACCACGCAGTTGGCGGTGGTCCGCTCGGCGCCATAGACGACCGTCGCCTTGAAGCGGGTCTTGCGCCTGGGGCTGGCGCGCCGTTCGACGGGGAGAACGTCGTCCAGATCTGGCTTTTTCGCTGCGTAATTCATGGGTGCATAAACGCCGCCGCGCGCTTGAATTTGGATTAACGGCGCGTGTGGCGGTTTGACGCTGCGCTATTTTGGCGAGTATGCGCCGCCGGGCGGCATACCCCTCCGGTCACCCGACCGGCGGCCCGATATAGCGGGCCCCGGGGCGGATCACATGGCCCGTCCGCAACTGCTCCAGGGCGTGGGCCATCCACCCGGCGCAGCGGCCGATCGCGAACATCAAAAAGGTAGTGTCGGCCGAAAGGCCGAGCGAGGCGGTCAAGGCGGTCAGGGCATAGTCGACATTGGCGATCTCGCCGGTCTGGGCTTCGGCGGCGCGGCGGATCGCTTCGAAGGATTCGGGCGGTTGGAAGGCGTCCAGCAGGGCGCGGGCCCGGGGGTCGCCATCGGGATAGAGCGGATGCCCGAATCCGGGGATCAGCGCGCCCCGGGCCAGCCGCGCGGCGACCGCCGCCTCGGCGCCGGACCGATCGGCTTCCTCGAAAAAGGCCTGGACCCGCGCGCCGATGCCGCCGTGCAAGGGGCCTGACAGCGCCGCCAGGCCGGCGAGGGCGGCGGCCGCCAGTGATCCGCCGGTGGAGGCGGCCACCCGCGCGGCGAAGGTCGAGGGGTTCAGTTCGTGATCGGCCAACAGGACCAGCGCCTGGCGGATCAGCTCGGCCCCGGCCGCGTCGCAACCCCAGGCCCGCGCCAGGCGCAGATGGATCGGCGGCGTCCGCGCGGCCCCGGTTTCGGTCTCGATCCCCGCCACCGCGTCGGCCAGGGCGTCCACCAGCCCGCCGGCCTCGGCGGCCAGCAGCGCGGGCGCGCGGCCCCTGGCCGGCGGCTGGATCGCGGCCTGGGCGGCCAGGGCCGCGAAGGCGCGGGCGGTGGGGTTCGCCAGCGGCGGCCCCGCGGGCGCCCCGCGGACGCGCGCGGTGGGCCCGGCATGGCCGCGTAGCCAGCGCGCCACATTCTCCAAGGTTTCGGTTCGCGCCATCACGACCGCATCGCGACCGCGATAATAGAGCCGCCCATTGGCGATCGTGGTGATGGCCGACGCCAGCACCGGCTCGCCCCAGGCGATCGTGTCCTCCGCGACCAGGGCCGCCTTGCGCCCTCGGGCCTTGCGGTTCTGCAACCGAGCCACGTCATCGGCGCGGTAGAGGCTTTTGCGCGGATCCTCCGCGTCGGGCCGGGCCTCCAGCCGACCCCGGCTGACATAGGCGTACAGGGTCTGGGGGCGCACCCCCAGCCGGCTCAAGGCCTCGTTCGCCGTCAACCAATCCGTCATGGCGCCACGTATTGATTAAATTGATCAAGATTGATGATACCGCGATCGCGGAGGATTGGCGAGGTTAAAATCAGGGAGGTTCGGATGCTGGACGGTTTGGAAGGCGTGGTGGCCGCCGAGACGGTGTTGTCGGAAGTCGACGGCGAGGCCGGCCGCTTGATCCGTCCACAATCGGTCTATGTCGGCCCGAAGCCTCTGGAAGCGGCCTGAACATCGGACGTTTAGGTGACTCGAACCCAGCCGCCGGCTATCCTAACCTCGCCTAAAGAAACGCGGCCTAGAGTCCGCTCCCCGTGGCAAGAGGAATCAGGCGCTTGCGGATCGAGATTTCGCGTCCGAGCGGATTGTCGATCGCCGACCAGGCCGTCTGGTCGGCGCTGCAGGATGCTGACCAGACGCTGGACAGCCCGTTCCTGTCGCCGGGCTGGGCCCAGGCGGTCGAGCGCGCCCAGGTCGACGATCGCGGCGAGGTGCTGGTCGCCGTGCTGCGCGACGGCGGGGCGGTGCGAGGGTTCTTCCCGGCCCGGGTGACCGGCTTCACCGCCATGGCGGCGGGCGCGCCGATGAGCGATTATCAGGCCCTGGTGTCCGAGCCGGGCGTCCCGTTCAGCCCGCGCCAGTTGATCGACGCCCTGGGCGTGCACCGGTTCGACTTCCCGTACATGCTGGCCGACCAGGCGCCGTTCACGCCCTATATGCGCGGGCGGGACGCCTCCTATGTGCTGGACCTGTCCGAGGGCTATGCGGCCTATGCCGCGGGGCGGCGCGCCGACGGCTCCGGCCTTTTGAAGGACCTCGACAAGCGCCGCCGCAAGGTCGAGCGCGAGGTCGGCCCGGTGGTTTTCACCGCTCATTCCCGCTCGCGCACGGATTTCGACCGACTGATCGCCTGGAAACAGGCCCAGATGCACGCCACCGGCCAGACCGACATCTTCCAGACCGGTTGGATCATGCGCCTGATGCGCGACCTGTTCGTCCGCCGCGATCCGGATTTCGGCGCGGTGCTGTTCACCCTCCATATCGGCGGGGTCCTGGCCGCGGCGCATTTCGACCTGCGCGGCCGTCACACGGTCCACGCCTGGATCATCGCGCACGATCCGGCGTTCGAGCGCTATTCGCCCGGGCTCATGCTGTTCCAGGATATCGCCCGCTGGATGGACCAGACCCCGTTCCAGATCCTGGACCTCGGCGCGGGCGACTATCGCTTCAAGCAGCAACTGGCCAATACGCGCCGGATGGTCGCCCATGGCTTCGTCGGGCGCCCCTCGCCCCTGTCCCTGCTCCGCCAGGCCCAGTACGGCGTGCGTGACGCGGCCGAGCGCCTGCCGCTGGGCCGGATTTCGGCTTTGCCCGGCAAGGCGATGCGCCGCCTGGACCAGTGGCGCGGATTGCGGTGAGCGCCTCGCGCCGTTAGGTTGCCCGGCTTTTCCGCCGGCCTCGCGCCTAGTCCCCCGCCTTCCTATGGTTTTGCTGTTCCATGACCCTGACCTTCGCCCAGATCGAAGCCGCCGCTGAACGGCTCAAGGGTCACATCGAACGCACGCCTTGCCGCCACTCGCGCACCCTGTCGCAAATCACGGGCGCCGAGGTATGGGTCAAGTTCGAGAACCTGCAGTTCACCGCCGCCTATAAGGAGCGCGGCGCGCTGAACAAGCTGATGCTGCTGAACGACCGCGGACGCGGCGTGATCGCGGCCTCGGCGGGCAACCATTCTCAAGGCCTGGCTTACCATGCCCAGCGCCTCGGCGTGCCGGTGACCATCGTCATGCCGCGCTCGACCCCGTTCGTGAAGGTCCAGCAGACCCGAGCCTTCGGGGCCGAGGTGGTGCTGGACGGCGACAGTTACGACGACGCCTATCAGACCGCGCGGCGGGTCTGCAGCGAGCGTGACCTGGTGTTCTGCCACCCCTTCGAAGACCTCGACGTGATGGCCGGCCAAGGCACCATCGCCCTGGAAATGCTGCAGGACGCGCCGGATCTGGAGGTGCTGCCGGTGCCCATCGGCGGCGGCGGGCTGATCGCCGGTGTGGCGACCGCCGCCAAGGCGTTGAAGCCCGACATCAGCATCATCGGCGTGGAGCCGGCCGCCTTTCCCTCATTCACCGCGCGCATGCAGGGTGTCGAGACCATCCCCGTCGGCCAGACCATGGCCGAAGGCATCCAGGTCAAAAAAGTCGGCGAGCTCAATTACGAGATCGTCTGGCCGCTGATCGATGGGGTGCTCCTGATCGAGGAGCCGTTCTTCGAGCGCGCCGTCGCGCTCTACTGCAATGTCGAAAAGACCGTGGCCGAGGGCGCCGGCGGGGCGGCCCTGGCCGCGCTGCTGGCCTATCCGGAGCGGTTTCGCGGCAAGAAGGTCGGGCTGATCCTGACGGGCGGCAATATCGATTCGCGGCTGCTGGCTTCGGTCCTGACCCGCGAACTGGTTCGGGAAAAGCGGCTGGTTTCGCTCAGGATCATCGGCGACGACCGTCCGGGCCTCCTGGGCGCGGTCTCGGCCATCATCGGCGCCATGGGCGGCAACATCATCGAGGTGGCGCATAACCGCCTGGCCTTGGACGTGCCAGCGAAGGGCGCGGAGTTCGACATCCTGATGGAAACCCGCGACGCCCAGCACACCCAGGAGATCGTCGACGCCCTCAGCGCCGGCGGCCACGTCGTCCGCCCGCTGGTCTGAATTCCATCTCTGTTCGGGAATATCCATGCGCCGCCTCTTGATCGCCCTTGGACTGACCCTGGCGCTCGCCGCCTGCGACCGGAGCCGCGAGGCCCAGACCAACCTGGCCGCCGCGAACGCCTTCATGGCGGCCAATCTCAAGGGGCCAGGGGTCCGCACCCTGCCGTCGGGGGTGCAGTACCGCGTGGTCGCGAGCGGCCCGGCCGACGGCCCGCATCCGGGCCCCAACGACGAGGTCAAGGTCAATTACGAAGGCAAGCTCCTGAACAATACCGTGTTCGACAGCTCCTTCGCTCGCGGCGAGCCGGCCAATTTCGCGCTCGGAGGCCTGATCCCGGCCTGGGGCGAGGCGCTGCAACAGATGCGCCCGGGCGACGAGTGGATCCTCTATGTGCCGCCGACCATGGGCTATGGCGACAAGGGCGCCGGCCCGATCCCGGCCAACAGCCTGCTGATCTTCAAGATCCAGCTCCTCGGCGTGCTGCAGCACCCTGGCGGGACGCAACTGGGGTAGGGGCGGGACGCATCGCGCGGGTTCTTGGCCGAACCTCCCTTATCCGTCATCGCCGCGCCTGTCGCGGCGACCCATGCCGTGAACGCGCCGATGCGAATTCGGTTGGAGATGGAGCCGCTCAAACTTCACGGAAGGGGTGGCCGGCACAAGGCCGGCCAAGACGAGAGAGGCGGTCCTACCGCTCCTCGTCGAACCGGTTGGCGACCAGCTCCACCAACGCGTCGACCGCGGCCTGGGCCTCGGACCCCTCGGCGGCGATTTCGATATGGCTGCCGGGGCCGGCGGCCAGCATCATCAGGCCCATGATCGAGCGGGCGTCGACGGTCTGGCCGTCGCGGGTCACGGTCACCTCGGCGTCGAAGCCGCCGGCCATCTTGACGAACTTGGCGGAGGCGCGGGCGTGCAGGCCGCGTTCGTTGACGATCTCCACCGTGCGGACGGCCTTCATCAGCCCAATATCGCCAAACGGCCCAACATCACCAAACCGGGCGTCACTTCTCGCCGGCCAGGACATAGGACGCGACGGAGATGTACTTGCGGCCCGCTTCCTGGGCGTGGGCGACGCAGGCGACCAGGTTTTCGCGACCGCGCACGCTGGCCAGCTTGATCAGCATCGGCAGGTTCAGTCCGGCGATCACCTCGGCGTGGGTCTGCTCCATCACCGAGATGGCCAGGTTCGACGGCGTGCCGCCGAACATGTCGGTCAGCAGGATCACGCCGTCGCCCTCATCCACCTCGGCGACCGCCTTCAGGATATCGCGACGGCGTTTCTCCATATCGTCATCGGGGCCGATGCAGACGGCGGCCACCCCGGTCTGGGGGCCGACCACGTGCTCCATCGCCAAGACGAACTCTTGCGCCAGCCGCCCGTGCGTAACGATCACGAGGCCGATCATATGCAATGTCTCACATCACCCCTCCGCGCCGCGGCGGACCAGCCAGCGCGCGCCGGTAGATACGCCGGTTAAGAACGGACTCCAAGATGGGTCAAGGCGCGGCTTAGTTTCGCGGCCGCGGAGGCCTCCAGAGCCGCTAATCGCACCAGCGGCACATATATGCCGAGCAGATCCTCGGCCTCGTCGTTCGGCAGCCGCTCGATCGCCCCCGGCGGCGTGCAGCGCACGATCAGGCTGATCTCGGCATAGGATCGTCCGGCCTGGGGCAGGACCCCGAGGCCGCGTGCTTCGATCAGGCCGCCCAGGGCGTCCGGGGCGCGGCCGAACAGCCGCCCGCCACTGGTCCAAAGCAGCGTGCGATCGTCGGCCACCAGCGACCAGCCGGCCTCGAGCGCCCGCAGCGCCAGGTCGCTCTTGCCGGAACCGGACGGTCCTTCGATCAGGGCGCCGCGCCAGTCGCCGGCCAGGCGAAGGGCGAGCAAGCCGGCGTGGCGGATCATGCGCTGGAGCCTTTCCAGTTCAAGCGGGTCGCTTGAACCGGATAAAAGGGCTCGAGCGCCTCAAAGTCAGAGCGTGACGGTCGCCTCAACCGGCTTTCGCTTGAGGCTGTCACGCTCTGGCGTCCGGCAAGGTGATCACGAACCGCGCGCCCAGAACGCGCCCCTCCGGTCCGGTCCGGTTTTCGGCCCGGATCGCCCCGCCATGCGCCTCGATGATCTGGCGGGCGATCGAAAGGCCCAGACCCGAATGGCCGCCGAACAGGGCTCCCTTGGGCCGGGCGGTGTAAAACCGTTCGAACACGGTCTCCAGGTTTTCCGGCGGCAGGCCGGGGCCGTCGTCCTCGACCGCGGCGACCACGTCGCGGCCCGATCGCGCCAGAGTCAATCGGACTTCCGGCGCGCCGGCCTCCGAGAGGCTCGAGAAAGAGCGCGCGTTGTCGATCAAGTTGCGGAACACCTGGCTCAGGGGACCTTCCCGGCCAAGCACCCTGATCGGTTCGAGACTGTCGGGCGAGATGAATCGCACCGCGACCGAGTTGGCCGCGTTCGTCTCCGCGTAGAACGCCGCGATATCGCCCAGCAGCCGCCCAAGATCGAGGCGCAGCGGGGCCTCGCGGGACAATTCCGCATCGACGCGGGAGGCGTTGGAGATGTCGGTGATCAGCCGGTCCAGCCGCCCGACGTCGTGCTTCAGGATATTGGTCAGCCGTTCGCGGGGGGCGGGATCGGACACCAGGTCCAGCGTCTCCACCGCCGAGCGGATCGAGGTCAGGGGATTGCGGATCTCGTGGGCCACGTCCGCGGCGAACCGTTCGATGGCGTCCATCCGTTCGGACAGGGCGCGGGTCATGGCCTCCAGCGACCGGGTCAGATCGCCCAGTTCGTCGTCGCGGTCGGCGATGTCGGGCAGGGAAATCTCCCGCGCCCGAGCCAGGGTGACGCGGTCGGCCGCGCGCGCCAGGCGCAGCACCGGCTCGGCCACCAACCGGCCGAGGAGCAGGGAGGAGGCGATGGTCACCGTCATGGCGATCAGGATGAACGGAACCAGCGCCCAGCGCTGGGCCGCGACGATCTGGTCCAGATCCCCGGACTCCAGGGTCAGGACGCCCAGCACCGCCTGGACATTCTGGATCGGCACCGAGACCGAGACCACCCGCTCGCCGTTCTGCGCTCGGCGCAGCGCGACGGTGGGGGCGCCTTTCAGCGCGCGGTCGACCTCGGCCTTCAGATCGGCGCGGGCGCGGGCCTGGATCTCGGCGCGGCGATCCCGGCCGAACGAGGGCAGGTTGAATTCAAGCTGGCCCGACCGATGCACGGGCGGCAGGGGGCGCCAATCCACCCGATCGCCGACCACATAGCTGTCGGTGACCAGATTGCCCTCGGCGTCGAACACCCGCGCCCGCTCCGAACGGGGGACGAACAGCAGTTGCAGGGTGTCGCGGGCCCGTTCCGGATCGAGCGCCGGCTCCGGCTCGCCGCGGGTCGCCGCCTGTTCGAGCACGTTGACGATCACCGCGGCCTGGGTGAACAGGCTGTCGCGTTTGGCGTCTATCAGGCCGCGCCTGAACTCGTTCAGCACCAGGACGCCGACGATCAAAACCGCCAGGCCGAGTAGATTCAGGGCGATGATCAGCCGCCCGAGCCGTGAACCGGGCATGCGCCAACCGGATCGTCGCGGTCGCGCCCTCGGCTCAGGTTTCGCGGTAACGGTAGCCGACGCCATAGAGGGTTTCGATCGCGTCGAACTCGTTGTCCACCTGACGGAACTTGCGGCGCATGCGCTTGATGTGGCTGTCAATGGTGCGGTCATCGACATAGACCTGATCGTCGTAGGCGGCGTCCATCAGGTTGTCGCGGCTTTTGACGAAGCCTGGCCGCTGGGCCAGCGACTGCAGCAGCAGGAACTCGGTGACCGTCAGCTTCACCGGCCGGTCGTCCCACAGGCAGTCGTGGCGGGCT
>DATAYD010000131.1:0-2850 GCA_036272715.1 Caulobacteraceae bacterium
TCGCCGATGCTGCACGCGAAGCCGGGGCTGGTCGCGCCGCCGGTCACAATCGCGACCAGGCCTTCGAACGGCAGAGGTTCTGGTTCGGTCATGTTCTCACTCCTGGAAGGACGGTCCAGCGATCTAAACGAATCTATTTAAAATCACTCTATTTAGTCCACGCAACGCGGATGGGCGCCATATGCTGGCGCGCGTCTGGGCTTGGCCATCTGGCGTTTCTGGGCGGACATAAGAAATATTCGTACTAATTTCGTCTCGTATAAACGCTAGATCGGCTGAAATCAAAGCGTTGAATCGCCCTTGGGCCAGGGCGTGGGACCCTGAACGCGGACGCTCTCCCCAACCGCGCCCGGTAATACCAATACCGGTTTTGGGGTGGCGCTCGCTTGGCTTTGCCAACGAGACGTGGGGTCCGGGGAGCACTTCTAGCGTCCAGTTGATCGGCTTTGCCGCCATCCCCTATCATCACGCCCGGCCCGGACCGGCTCGCGACCTCGACACTCCGGATCGTCTGGCTCATGCGGCGCGATACAGGCGCAGGGCCGTGGCCGCGCCGGCGGCGGAGCCCGCCAGAGAGACGTCGACGAGCACGCCGCCACCTTCGCCGAGACCGCGGAGTGCGCCCTCCGCCGCCGCAAGGCCGGTGACGGGATCGGCGAGCGCGTCACCGAGGAAGCGCGGCGCTCCTCCTGGCGTCCAGTGGACCAGGCCGCCCGCGGCGGCGGCGTCGTCGCCGAAGGCCACGCGGGCCGACGCCTCGCCTGTCCATCCATAGCCCGTGACCGCGACCCAGACGAGGCCCGGATTGCCGGCGAACACGTCCGCCGGATCAAGGCCGAGGGCGGCGAACGCCCGCGGCCTCGCGCTGGTGATCAGGATATCAGCGGCGAGGATCGCGTCGCGCAGCCGCGCCTGGCCCAGGGCGCTGGCGAGGTCGAGGCGGAGGTCGGCCTTGCCGCCGTTCAGTCGGCGAAAGAACTCGGGCATGGAGGTTCGCGTCGGGTCGGGCCGGTGTTTGCTCTCGATCTTGACCGATGCAGCGCCCATGGCGGCCAGGACCGCCCCGCACAGGGGTCCGGCCCACAAGGCGGAGAGATCGACCAGCTTCAAGACTCCAGCACGGTCCCGCGAGACGCCCGCCCCGTAGCGGATGAGCGGCGCCCAGATACTGTCGCGCCTCACCTCGCCGACGGCGCCGGCGGGGAGGCCCAGGAGGGTCGCGCCAGCGACGAGCGCCGCGCGGCTGTGGCGGCGGGCATGGGCCGCGATGGCCGCCCAGGGGTCTTCGCCGAAATCGGAGCCCAGCCAGGCTGGCGCGAGGTCGTGGTCCTCCTCCCGGGCGAGGTTCACGGCCATCCAGCCGTCGGCGGCGCGAAACAGCCGGCAGGCGCGGTTGGGCGACCACGGGCCGGGCGCGTGCAAAGTAAGAAATCCGGTCCGGTCGGCGACCCGGAGCGCGGCGACGTCGACGCGTCGGCCGAACCGCTCCGTCAGTTCACCTAGCTCGGCAGCGAGGGCGGCGACGATGGGCGCGATCGCGCTCACGCCGCCAGCGCTCATGGCCGGGCGGTCTGGGGCCGTATCGGCCGACCTGTCGCCGAGAAGGGACGCGGGCATGGAGAGATCAGCCCGAGGCTGGCGGCTTCTTGGCTTCGGCCGCATCCTTGGCGTCGCCGTCGATCCGCGCTTCAAGCTCGGCGTCACTGACGACGTCGCGCGCGATCAACAAGCTGCAGTTCACGCTGTCGGCGAGATAGGCGCCCGAGGAGCCTGACCACCACCGGTCGAACAGGCTTTGCCGCCTGTGGCCAACCACGACCAGATCCGCCTGGAAGCGGCGCGCGGCGGCGCTGATCAGCGGCGTCGGTTCGCCTATGACGGCTTCGCCCGTCGCCGACACACCCAGGCGCGTCAGCCTCGAAAGCGCGAGTTCCAACAGGGCGGCGGGTTCCCCGTTCAGCGGCCGTGGATGGACGCTGTCACCGAGGCGGGATCCGTATGTCTCGGGATCGACGATCAGCAGAAACACCTTGGCCTCATAGGCGCGGGCGATAAGGGCGCCCTCACGCAGGGCGACGAGGCTCTCTCGTGAAAGATCACTCGCGAGGAGAATGCGTTTGTACACTCGTGCTCCCGTCCTCCGCCGGGGCCTGGACGCCGGCCATGGGGTTTCCTTCTTTCGGACACCGGGTTTTCTCGCCAGAGTCAATGACTCCGGTCCCCAGCGTCGCGGAACGCTATCATCAGGCCGCGCCTCAGGCCATCAGGGAGCGAAGCCCGAATGGACGCGCGCCGCCGGTAGCGTTGGACGGAGGTTTTGACGGGGTGGTTCAACCCTCGTTGGCGAAAGAACCCTTCCCCCTCGATGGGGGAAGGGCAGGGGATGGGGGTGAACGCACAAGATTGGGGCGAAGAACACGGGAGGCGTCTCACGCGACCCTTCTTTCACCATCAGCTTCCGCACCCCACCCAACCCTGCCTCATCGAGGGGAGGGCTTTCGGACAACTCCGGCCCAAGACGAGTCACGGGTGGACTGACGTCGTTCCTCGTTTGGTCGCCGGCAATATCGGTCACGGTCGAGCCTGTCAGGCCGACCCGCCCTCACCCATGAATCTGGACCTTTTCCCCTGGGCTCGCGGCGCCGGTTTTCTTGGGCAGAGTGATCACCAGGACGCCGCTCTCCAGCCGGGCGTCGATCCGTGTGCGATCCACATGGCTGGGGAGGGGGACCGCGCGCTCGAACCGCCCGAAGCGGCGTTCGCTGATCTGATAGGCGCCGCCATCGATGGTCTCGGCCTTGTGACCGCAAATGATCAGGAAACCGTCCTTAATGCTGAGGTCGAGATCGT
>DATAYD010000132.1:0-18560 GCA_036272715.1 Caulobacteraceae bacterium
CCGGCAAAGGCTCGCAGGGTCCCAGCATCGTCTATCCGAGCGACACCACCAGCCAGCCGGTCTGCGCCGTGCTGCTGATCGTCAAGGGCCCCGGCCTCGGCATCGCCATTCCGATCAGCTACGGCCGCACCCTGGTCGGACGGGATCGCGGCGCGCGGGTCCAGCTCGACCTGGGCGACCGCAGCCTGTCCGGCCTGCATTTCATCATCTCGTTCGACGAGACCGACGGTTCATTCGACCTGCGCGAGGCCGACGCGGCCACCAACCACACCTTCCTCAATGGCGCGCGGGTCAGGTCGACGGCGATCCTGCAGTCAGGCGATACGATCGGCGCGGGCGGCACTGAGCTTCGGTTCGTGCCGTGCTGCGGACCGGACTGGAACTGGGCGCAAGCCCTGACGGCCCATAACCTCACGGCTCAGGGCGGCGCCTGACCTTGTCGGGCCCCGACATCGCGTATGGACAGGCCCTGGGCAAGCGCTCGCGGCAGGAGGATCGGATCGCGGTGGTCCCCGGCCCCGATCGGGCGGAGCTGCTGATCCTGAGCGACGGCATGGGCGGCGCGGTGGGCGGCGACATCGCCTCGGACCTGATCGTGTCCACCTTCATCGAATCCTGGCCGGGCTCCGGCGGTGATCCCAGGGCGGCGGGTTCGGCGCTGCGGGCGGCGGCGCTCAAGGCCAACAAGGCGCTGCGCGGCGCCGTGCGCCAGGACCCGGCGCTGGCGGGCATGGGCGGCACGCTGGTGGCGGTCCGGCTGACGCCGGGGGGCATCCTGTTCTTCTCGATGGGCGATTCACCCCTGTTCCTGGTGCGCGGCGGGACGGCCGAGCGGATCAATGCCGACCACTCGATCGGCGGCGCCCTGGACGAGGCCGTGCGGCGCGGCGAGCTCTCCCAGGCGGACGCCGCCGAACGGCGCAACCGCAATGTGATCACCTCGGTCCTGATGGGCGAGCCGCTCGAGACGATGCGGATGGACGAGTCGGTCGACGTGACGCCGATGGGCCGGGGTGACATCCTGATCCTGGCCAGCGATGGGCTGGAGACCCTCACCAACGCGGAGATCGCGGCGATCGCGGGTTCGGGCGGCCCCAGCGCCAGGATCGTCGACGACCTGCTGGCCGCGGTCGAGGCCAAGGACCGCCCGCGCCAGGACAATGTCAGCGCGATCGTCGCCCGTTGGTGATCGCGCTCCGCTTGGCTCAGGAAACCTGCAGCGCGTCCGTCGCGGCGGGTTGGCGTTCGAACTCCTCGCGGGCCAATTCCGCCAGATCCCCCAGCCGGGCGATGTCGTCGGAATTGAAGTCGCGGGGCCGCACGTCGAGCACGCACAGCGTGCCGATGCAGCTCCCGTCGGACAGGAACAGCGGCGACCCCGCATAGAACCGGACCCGCGCCGGCCCGGTCACGATCGGATTGTCGGCGAACCGGTCGTCCAGCAGGGCGTCGGGGATGACCAGCGGCTTGCGGCTGACCACCGCGTGCGCACAGAACGACTCATCGCGGGGCGTCTCACCGCCAGGAATGCCGCAACTGGACTTGAACCATTGCCGATTCGCGTCGACCAGGGAGATCAGGGCCACCGGCGTGTCGAACAGCGCCGCCGCCAGCCGGGTGATCCGGTCGAAGCGTTCCTCCGGCGCCGTATCGAGGACGTTCAAGGCTTTCAGCGCCGCCACGCGCTTCGCCTCCTCGGGCGGCATGTCGGCCCGGCGCCAGCGCGAGACGCGCCGCATCAGGGCCGCCCTCAGCCTCGCCCGCGCATAGCTGGTCGAAAACGGCTCGACCAGGCGGTCGTCGAACAGGCCGTCGGCCACGACCGACCCGCCCGTCGCCGGGGAGATCAGCACCACCGGCGGATCATTGGGCAGGGCCCGGACCGTGCGCGCGATCTGCATCGCCTCGCCGCCCTCGAAATCCTCGATGATCAGGAGATTCGGCGCTTCCTTCGCCACCGCCCCCGCCGCGTCCTCGGGCCGGGTGACGCGGCTCTGCAGTTCATCCTTGCTCAGGGCTTCCTTGAGCGTATCGATCCGCGCCGGCGTGGTCACGGCCAGCAGCACCGCGCCGCCGGTCAGGACCTGGGCCTGGGGCAACTCCGCGGGAGCGGCCGGGGCCGTGACCCGCTTGTCGCCGCGCAGTTCGATCTCCTGGCCTTCGCTGGCGGCGAAGATCTCCAGGCCGCCATCCGCGGGCTGCGCGTGGACCTGCTTCATCAGCGCGTCGAGCGCGTCGTCGGTGCGGGTCGGATCGTGGTGCGTCAGGGCCACGCGCTTGACGCCGGCGAACTTGGCGATGGCGATCGCGTATTCCATCGTGCTGTGCCCCCAGCCGACCTTGCCGGCATATTCGCTGGCCGCGTACTGGGCGTCGTGGATCAACAGATCGGCATCGGCCAGGAACCTGGCGTGATGCAGGTCCTGACCGGTGAATTGGCCCGGATTATCGCCATGTTCGCGCGCGAACGGCTCATGGTCGCAGGCATAGACTAGGGTCGCGCCATCGACCTCGAGCCGATAGCCGAGGGTCAGCGCCGGGTGGTTCATGTACTGGGCGGTGACGTTGATGTCGCCGAGTTGAAGCGAGCCTTCGATCAACTCATGGTACTGGATGTTGGCGCCCAGTTGATCGAGATCGACCGGGAAATAGATGTGCTGCATCTGGCCGGCGAGCGTCTCGCGCAGCGTCTGGCGCAGGCCCCGCGGCGCATAGATGTCCCACTCATTGCCCGGCACGAACAGCGGCGGGAAGAACGGCAGGCCCTGGATATGGTCCCAGTGGGTGTGGCCGATCAGGATATGGCCGTGCAGCGGGCCGCCCTTGGCCATCAACTCGCGCCCGATCACCGAGGCGCCGGTGCCGATATCGAGGATCACCAGGGTTCCGGAATCGGACTGGACGGCGACACAGGAGGTGTTGCCGCCATAGCGCAGCGTCGCCTGCCCGGGGGTCGCGATCGAACCCCTCGTCCCATAGAAGCGGACTTTCATGCTTCTGTTTCCTCGCTGCCGAAAGTTTGTCGACCGCTTTCACCCGACTATCAACCCTCCCTACGCGAACTGGCCGCCGGTTGAACAGGGCTGTCGCGCGGGACTTGAACTCACGCTCCTGACGCCTTGCCTGAAACGCTGCCCGGGGCGCCGAAAGGAGCCCGCACGGCGCCGGAGCAACGCCTAATCTTCAACTATCCGAAAACCCGAAGGGCGCGCTGGTGCGGCGGATATCGTCGGGCAGGATCTGGCGGCCGATCGGCGGGGCCGAGCGCGCGGCGCATTCGGCGCGATGGCATAGCCGGCAGGTGACGCCGATCGGGGTGGCGGTCTCGGCGCCGAAGCCGGGCTGGTCCTGGGTGTAGATCAGCCGGCCGGCATGCTCGGCCGCGCAGCCGAGCGCGATGGCGCGGTCGACCCGGGGCCGCCCGAACCCGCCGCCGCCGGCGGTCACCGTGCGCGCGATCGAGAAGAAGCGCTGGCCGTCCGGCAGCTCCAGCCATTGGGTGACGATCTGGCGTGGCGCGCGGAACGCCTGGTGCAGGTTCCAGAGCGGGCAACCGCCGCCGTGGCGGGCGAATGGGAAGCCCGCGCCATCCAGCCGCTTGGAGACATTGCCGGCCTCGTCGACGCGGATGAAGAAGAACGGCGCCCGCTCCTGCCCCGGTTTCTGCAGGGTGGTCAGCCGGTGGGCGGTCTGCTCGAAACTGGTCCCGAACTGGCGCGCCAGGGCCTCGACATCGTAGCGGCGCGCCTCGACCGCCCTGGCGAAAGCGGCATAGGGCATCAGCACCGCCGCCGCCGCATAGCCGGCCAGGGCCCGGCGGGTCAGCCGCTCGCCGTTCTCGGTGGCGAAATGACCGTCGGCCAGGACGGCGTCGATCTCCTGGCCCATCTCCAGATAGGCCAGTTGCAGGGCGAGCTGGAATCGCTGGCTGGCGTTGTCCATCTCGTCGTCGAGCAGGATCTCCTTGCGGTGCCAGTCCAGCCGCCGCATCGAGCCGACCATCACCTTCGGCGGCACGCGCCGCACCTGCAGGCCATGGCGGGCGTTCAGATAGCCGACCAGGCTGTCATGGCCGCCAGCCGCCTGCGCCAGCCGTTCGGCGGCGTCGTCCAGCGGCGGGAAACTGTTGCGCCGCGCGGCCAGGAACCGCCGCGACTCGGCGACCGGGTCCGACGCTTCCGAGTCACGGCCGGCGCCGGCGCGCGCCTCGACGCCCCGGTCGGCGAGCGCCAACTGTTCTTCCTGATAAGCGGTGTAGAGGCGCAGGAAGGCCTCCGCGATGCCCGGAAAATTGGTCGCGACGTCGGCGGTCTCCAGCGACGGCAGATCGATATCGGCGAAGATCGGGTCCTTCAGCGCCGACTGCAGCCGCGCCATGTCCTCCGAACCGCCCTGACCGGCCAGGGCGGAGATATCGATCTTGTAGGTCTGGGCCAGGCGGACCAGCATCTCGGCCGTCAGCGGGCGATGGTTGCGCTCCAGAAGCGCGACATAGGACGGCGAGACCTCCAGGTCCGCCGCCATGTCGGACTGGGTCAGGCCGCGGTCGCGGCGCAGCCGGCGAAGGCTCGGCCCCACATACAGACGTCGATCGGTCGACATGGCGTCAGCAGCTTGGCACAGAGATTTCGACCCTTTGGACTGGGCATCGGTCGAGAGCCCTCCCCCTCGATGGGGGAGGGTTGGGTGGGGGTGCGGATGCGATGTCGCGGCGAAGAGCGCGATTGGACTCCGGCGTCAGAACCGTTCTTTTCGTCATCATCAGCGGCCTCACCCAATCGGAGCCCATCTATCTCAAGCCGTCAAAAACCGCGTACTGGATAACCAATCCGTTGGATTTGCGGAACCTTACAACATTACAGGAATTTTTTGTAAAGTTTGACAGTTCGACCGCGCGCCGACTCCACAGCACACGGATTAAGCGGTACCGCCGCGTCAACCCCATCGTTTCTTTCGAGGACGCGGCACATGGCCTATCAGGACCACATCATCGAGATGAGCCAGCTCATCAACAGCAAGCAAGGCGCCTGGGACGGCGTCGCCGCCGAGTCCGTGGCGCGCATGCGGCTGCAGAACCGCTTCAAGACCGGCCTGGAGATCGCCCGCTACACCGCCGACATCATGCGCAAGGACATGGCGGCCTATGACGCCGATCCGTCCAAATATACCCAGTCCCTGGGCTGCTGGCATGGCTTCATTGGCCAACAGAAGCTGATCTCGATCAAGAAGCATTTCGGAACCACCGACCGCAAATACCTGTACCTGTCCGGCTGGATGGTCGCGGCGCTGCGCTCGGAATTCGGCCCGCTGCCCGACCAGTCCATGCACGAAAAGACCTCGGTGCCAGCGCTGATCGAAGAACTCTACACCTTCCTGCGCCAGGCCGACGCGCGTGAACTCGGCATGACCTTCCGCGACCTCGACGCGGCCCGCGCGGCTGGCGACAAGCAGAAGGAAGAGGCGCTGCTCGACGCGGTCGACAACTTCCAGACCCACGTCGTGCCGGTGATCGCCGATATCGACGCCGGGTTCGGCAACGCCGAGGCCACCTACCTGCTGGCCAAGAAGATGATCGAGGCCGGCGCCTGCGCCTTGCAGATCGAAAACCAGGTCTCCGACGAAAAACAGTGCGGCCACCAGGACGGCAAGGTCACCGTCCCGCACGAGGACTTCCTGGCCAAGGTGCGCGCCTGCCGCTACGCCTTCCTGGAGCTGGGCGTGGAGAACGGCGTCATCGTCACTCGCACCGACAGCCTGGGCGCCGGCCTGACCAAGCAGATCGCGGTCAGCCACACCCCGGGCGACATCGGCGACCAATACAACAGCTTCCTCGACTGCGAGGAGGTCTCGCCCGACAAGCTCAGCAACGGCGACGTGATCATCAACCGCGACGGCAAGCTGCTGCGGCCCAAGCGCCTGCCCTCGAACCTGTTCCAGTTCCGCCCCGGCACCGGCGAGGACCGCTGCGTGCTCGACAGCATCACCTCTCTGCGGAACGGCGCGGACCTGCTTTGGATCGAAACCGAAAAGCCCCATGTCGACCAGATCGCCGGCATGATGGACCGGATCCGCAAGGCCGTCCCCAACGCCAAGCTGGTCTACAACAATTCGCCGTCGTTCAACTGGACGCTCAACTTCCGCCAGCAGGTCTATGACGCTTACAAGGCGGCCGGAAAGGACGTTTCGGCTTACGACCGCGCCGCCCTGATGAGCGTGGACTATGACGGAACGCCGCTGGCCGCCGAGGCCGACGAACGCATCCGCACCTTCCAGGCGGACGGCGCCAAGCGGGCGGGCATCTTCCACCACCTGATCACCCTGCCGACCTACCACACCGCGGCCCTGTCGACCGACAACCTGGCCAAGGAGTATTTCGGCGCCCAGGGCATGCTCGGCTACGTGCTGGGCGTTCAGCGCCAGGAGATCCGCCAAGGCATCGCCTGCGTGAAGCACCAGAACATGTCCGGCTCGGACCTCGGCGACGATCACAAGGAATACTTCGCCGGCGACGCGGCCCTGAAGGCGGGCGGCGTCCACAACACCATGAACCAGTTCGCCTAAAAGCGGGCATTCCCGGTTGACGTTGAGCCCTTCCCCCTCGATGGGGAAGGGCGGCTATACCGAGCACGCGCCGCACCGCCGGCGCCGCGAACGGAAGGCCCAGGCGGCGTCTTGAACGCCGTTCGGGGGCCGCGGCGCGCCGGCCATCATTGCGCCACGCCCTTTCACCAGCCTGACGCGGATCGGCGTCAGGAGACACGATCGATGGGAGGAACCGCGCCCGATCGCCGCCGTCACCGGCGCGCGCGACGCCTGATCGGCCTTGGCGCCGCGCTCGCCGCGCACGCCGTGATTTTCACCGCTCTCGTTCTGGGCGTCCGGCTTGACCCGGTTCCCGCGCCCGCGCCGGTGATCGAACTGCAATTGTTGCACCCGCCGATCGCGGCGGCGCGAATGCGCCAACCGCCGAAGATCCCAGCGGCGCGCCATCCAGCCGCGAACAGCGCCTCGACCACGGCTCGCCCGGCCTCCCCCGCCGAGCCGCCCGTCATCGCCTTGCCGCGCAATCCCGAACCCGGCAAGGTCCCGTCCGACGACGCTGGCGCGGTTCAGGCCGCGCTTCGAACGAGCGTCGGCTGCACCCACGCCGACCTGGTGAAACTGACCCCGGCCGAGCGCGAGCGTTGCCAGAAACTGGCCCATGATCGCCGCCAGAACACGCCGACCTACGCGCTCGGCCCTTCGGACCTGGCCAAGCGCGCCGCCCTCGACCACGCCACACGGGTCAGCGAGGCTTGGCGGAACTACCGCAACAGCTATTCGACCAACGATTATCCTGGCCTTCGCACCCTGATCCCGGCGTTGAAACCCCTGTTCGGCGACGAGCCGGCTCCGCCGTCCAGCGGGCCGTGACGCGCCGATCCGTTCCATTGCCGGCCTTCCGCATGGCCGAAGCCGTCCGCGACCGCACTATAAGAAGGTTTTGTGAAATCAAATGACTGGGAAACTCCCGCGTCCATTGAATATGGTCTTAAGACCAGCCAATAGCCTTAAGACTTCGACGGGTTTTCGTTGCGTTCGGCAAGTCCCGGCTTAATCATGTTCGAATGGAAGCGCACGGCTTGGACGTCTGGCGCGTTTGTTCAACGGAGAGGCCTGATGCAACGGAAAAAGTTGTTGTTCGCCGCGGCGTCCGCCGCTCTGGCGCTCGGAACGGCCTGGGGCGCCCAGGCGCAGGTCACCGGCTACGACATCGGCATCAATCCCACCAACGAGCAGACCGGCCCGACCACGGTGACCTCCACCGGCGGGTTCTTCTCGGCGCGGGTCTTCCTGACCAACGCCAGCGACTTCGACGGCGGGACGATCACCATCCCGGGGGGCGCGGTGCAGCCCTTGACGCCGGCGCCTGGACCCATTCTGACCTACGGCGTTGGAGACGCCAGCCTTAGCGACCTCAACGCCACGTTCCCGATGGGGACCTACAGCCTCAACGTCACCAACAGCATGACCTCGGCCATGCAAACCCTGACGGTCGATTACAGCGTCGCGGCGGATTCGCTGTCGACCCCGACCTTGAGCGCCTCATCCTTCACCGCGCTTCAGGACCTGCACGCCGGCTCGGGCTTCGATTTCGCGTTCAATTCCTTCGTGCAGAACCCCGCCGCCACCCAAGGCTCCATCTTCCTGAACGTCACGGATCAGAGCGGGAACTCCGTGTTCAGCGAGAATTTCGCCGACCCGACCAGCACCAGCTTCTTCATGCCCGGTGGAACCCTGGTCGCCGGCAAGACCTACAGTTTCGACCTGAACTTCGATGAACGCATCATCGGAGCCGATCCGGCGGACCCCAGCATCGGCAACACCATCTTCTTCGACACTCACACCGACGGGACCTTCACCACCGCGGTGCCGGAACCGGCCAGTTGGGCTCTGATGCTGGTCGGCTTCGGCGGTATCGGCGCGATGGTCCGCGGCGGCCGGCGGCGCGTAGCCGCCGCCTAACCCGCGGCCGGGGCGACCTTCAGCGGAACGAAGATCGTGCCGCCGCCCCGGGCCACCATCAAAAGGACGCTTGAGCGGCCTTCGCGCTTGGCCGCGGAGACCGCCGCCTCCACATCCGCCGGCGCGTTGGTCCGCGTCTCGCCGGCGCGCAGGATCACATCGCCCTGGTGGAGGCCCTTTTCCCCGGCGTCGGAATCGCCCGCCACCGAAGCGATGGCGACGCCGCCGCCGGCCTTGGGCTCCAGTTGCATGCCCAGGACCTTGCGCGCATCGGCCGCTGTGTCGGAATCGCCCTGCTCCGGTTCCGGGTTGCGGTTCAGGGACGCCTCGGTCGGCCGCACGCCCGAGCGGACGTCGACTTCGCGCACCCGCCCGTCGCGGCGGATCTCCAACTGGACGTTCTCGCCGGCGTGCGCCAAGGCCACTCGGCGGGTCAGGTCGGCGGCCGAAGCCACATCGGCCCCGTCGATCTTCAGGATCACATCGCCCTGCTGCAGGCCCGCGCGTTCGGAGGGCCCGCCGGGCGTCAGCTCGGCGACCAAGGCCCCCTTGCGTCCCGGAATGCCCAGGCTGTCGGCGATCTCCGGCGTGACGTCCTGGACCTGGGCGCCCAGATAGCCGCGCGTGACCTTGCCGTCGGCGATCAACTGACGGGTGATCTGGGCGGCGACGTCGGCGGGAATGTCGAAGCCGATGCCCACCGAACCGCCGGACGGCGAGAAGATCGCCGAGTTCACCCCGACCACGCGGCCCTCGACATCGAAGGTCGGGCCGCCGGAATTGCCGCGATTGATCGGCGCGTCGATCTGCATGTAGTCGACATAGCTAGAGCCGCTGACATTGCTGCGGCCCAGAGCCGAGACGATGCCGGCCGTCGCCGTGCCCGACAGGTTGAACGGATTGCCGACCGCGACCACCCAGTCGCCGACCCGCGGCTTGGCCGAGTTCTCGAAATCGACGAACGGGAAGCCGCCGCCGTCGACCTTGACCACGGCCAGGTCGGTCGCCTGGTCGCGGCCGACCAGATGGGCTTTCAGGCTCCGGCCATCGGCGGTCCGCACGGTGATGGTCTCGGCGCCGTCGACCACGTGGTTGTTGGTCACGATATAACCGTCGGCGGAGATGAAGAAGCCCGACCCGGTGGCCTGGGTATGCTGGGGCGGCAAGACCTGGGGCGCCTGGGGAATGAGCCTGCGGAACATCTGCTCGGCGCCGTTGTCGTCCTGGTCGCCGCCGTCGCCATCGGGCGCGCTGAAACCGAACGGTATGCCGCCTGGGCCGCCGAAGACCACGCGGCTCGGCCCGGCCTTACCCTGCACGTCGATCGAGACGACGGCCGGCGCGACCTTCTGGACGATGTCGGCGAACGACATCGGCGCGACGGCGGCGAGGTGGGGGGCGGCGCTCTGGCCGGGCAGTTGGGCGTGAGCGCCGGCCAGATATCCGCCGCCGACCAGCATGGTGGCGATCGCGCCGAGCGCGGCGCCGGAAACGAAATTTGTCTTCATGGATCTTAGAATCCCTAGGAGGGTGCCGAGCCTGACGCGTTAGCTCTGCAATGGCCCCATTTCGCGGCGACAGTACGCCCTATTTTAGGCGCCCGGCGCGCGCCGACCTCCAGGGGGCGAGTCGGGCGGCGTGATGGGACGGCCGCGCGATCGCGGCGGCAGGCTTCGCCACTTCGTGGCCCCTCCCCTACGCCACGCGAGGGTGGAAAAAGACCCTTCTCCCGCAAGGGGAGAAGGAGTCACCGTGACGCCCTAGGACAGGAAGGTCGAACCGCCGGTTCCGATCGGGGCATAGGCCGCGGGCCGGTGGCCGGTCAGCGACGCCATGGCGGGCTTGTCCATCACGTCCTTGAAGGCCAGCTTGAACTTGGCCATGTCCTCGGGCGTGCCGACCGAGACCCGCACCGCGTGCGGCCAGACCGGCCAGATCCGGCCGATATAGACGTTCTTTTCCTGCAACGCCGCGATCACGCCGTGGCCGTTGCGCCCCGTGTCGATCATGAAGCAGTTGCTCTGCGGCGCGCCGATCACGGTGTAGCCATTGGCCTTCAGCCAGGCGAAGGTGTCGCGGCGGGTGTCGCCGATGATCTTCTTGCGGGTCGGGACCAGGTCCGGGTCCTTCAGCGAGGCGTGGGCCGCCGCCAGGGCCGTGATCGGCATCGAGTTCTGGCCATAGGCCTGCAGCTTGGCCAGCAGGTCCGGACGGCCGATCGCCAGGCCGCAGCGGATGCCGGCCATGCCATAGACCTTGGAGAAGGTGCGCAGGACGATCAGGTCCTTGCCCGCCGTCACCATGTCCAGCACGTCCTGCTCGTCGGACAGGTGGATATAGGCCTCGTCCACCAGCAGGATCGAACCGGCCGGCTTGTTGTCCAGCGCCCACAATATGTCCTGCCGGGGCGTGACGGTCCCGGTCGGGTTGTTGGGGTTGCAGATATAGATCACCCCGGCGTTCGGGTCGGCGGCCACCATCGCCTTGACGTCATGGGCGAAGCTCGCGGTGAGCGGAACCTTGTGGATCGGCGCCTGGGCCACGGCCGCGGCGACCATGCCGGATTCGTAGGACGGATCGGCGGTCACGAAACCGCGGCTCGGCGAGGTGAAGGCCAGGACCGTATAGTGCAGCGGCTCGGAGGAGCCGGCATAGACGGCGATGTTCTCGGGCTTCAGGTTGTGCTGAGCGGCGAAGGTCTGGACGAACTCGCCTCCCAGGTTCGTGCGGTCATAGCGACCGCCCGTCGGCGCGATCTGGGCGATCGCCTCGCACGCCGCCTGGGACGGGCCGAGCGGGTTCTCGTTGGCGTTGATCAGCACCGCGTCCGGCGGCGGCGCCTTGCCCAAGGCGCTCATCCGCGCCTGGGCCAGCGTGGCTTCGGACATGATCGGCGCCGCCGCGGCGAAGGCGGCGGTCCACAGGAAGGAACGGCGCCCGATCTTGGGGAGGCCGGCGTCGGAATCGGTCATGGGGGATCTCCTGCCACTCTGATGATTTGACGTCGGGCGTCGCGGCCCCGACGCGAAAACGGTGGAAAACCTATGAAACGAATTCTGAACACGGCAAGCGGAGTCAGGCCCGCGAACGGACATGGCGACGCCGGCGCCTAAACCGCACGCAAGAATGATGCGGGGAAGATCAATCGCGGCGCGGGCGAAGGCGGCGGACGGCCGTTCCCGCTCGCCGCGCCGTTCGTCGGTCGCCCAGTTCCTCTATCTGGCCAAGACTAGCCCCGCGCCCCTCGCGCCGCCGCCAGCATGAGGGGCGCGAGCGCGTCGGCGACCGCGGCCTGGCCGGCCGCGTCGGCCAGCAGGTCCTGCCGAACCTCCAGCTCCAGATAGTCCAGGCCCCGCCGCACGGCGTGCCAGGGGATGGTGTAGTCGGTTCCGTCCATCCTATAGGGCTCATTGTCGCCGACCTGGTCCGCGCCGAACGCCGCCCGGAGCTGGCCCAGCATGGCCTCGCAAAACGGCGAACCGCCCAGATGCAGCACGCCGAAACGCCAGGGCCGCGCCGCCCCCGCCATCACCGGCGTGAAGGAATGCAGCGCCACAACCAGCGGACGCTGGCCAGCCGCCAGGCGCCGGTCCAGCGCGGCGGCGATCCGGGCGTGATAGGGCGCGAACACCTCGTCGACCCGTTGCCCGCGCGCGGCGGCCGACAGCTTCCGATTGCCGGGAACTTCGGTTCCATCGCTGAGCTGACAGATAGCATCCCGCCGCGCCGGATCGCGGTTGCAGTCGATCACCAGCCGTGAATAGCGCTGGGCGATCAGGCACGCGCCCAGCGCGGCGGAGAGTCGCGCGCCCATCCCGCCGACGCCGATATCCCAGGCGATGTGGCGCTCCCGCTCCGCCGCCGGCAGGCCAAGCCCCCCGAGCCGCGCCGGAATCTCCCGGCCCGCATGGTCCGCCAGCAGCAGAAACGGCGCGCCGGCGCCTGGATTTCGCACAGAAAACGGCGGCGCCTCCCCTGCGACGAGCAGGCGCGTGGATCGATCGGCGGAATCGGTCAAGGCTTCGCTCAATGCCGATCATCTCCATCCACCATCGGACCACTTACCGGTATCGCAACCGGGTCGGCTTTGGCGAGCATCGGATGATGCTGCGCCCGATCGAGGCTTTCGATCAGCGGCTCCTGTCCTTCAATCTCGAGATTTCCCCCGAGCCGCACGTCCTGCATCACCTGCATGACGCCACCGGGTCCTGTGTCGGCGTGGCCCGGTTCGAACGTCGCTCGCAGCGGCTGGCGTTCGAGAGCCGCGCGGTGATCGATCACGCCTTGCATGCGCCGCTGGCGCTGGAGACCGAGGACGCCGCGATCGACGGCGGAGTCTACGCCTATGACGAGGATGTCGCGCCGGAACTCCTGAATTCGATCCAGCGGCGTTGCGCGGACGCCGGCGAGGTCCATGACTGGGCGCGGGGTTTCCTGCGGCCGGTCGGCCGGACGCGGCTGTCGGCCATCCTGTCGGACATGACCCACGCCATCCGCGCCGACTTCGACTATCGCCTGCGCCTCTCGGGCGCGCCGCAGGCGCCGGCGGAGACCTTGAAGCAGCGGTCGGGCAGTTGCCGCGATTTCGCGCTGCTGATGATGGAAGCCGCGCGCAGCCTGGGCATGGCCGCCCGTTTCGCCTCCGGCTATCTCTATAGCAGTGATGGCGCGACCAAGACCCGCGCCAGCAAAGGCCATACCCACGCCTGGGCGCGCGTCTTCCTGCCCGACTGCGGCTGGACCGATTTCGACCCGACCAACGGTCTGATCGGCAATGAGGGGTTGATCCGCGTCGCGGTTGCGACGAGCCCGCGCGCGGTGCTCCCGCTGCACGGCACGTACCACGGATTATCCTCGGATTATCTGGGTATGGATGTCGAGGTGGACGTCTTGGTCGACCCCGATCCGGCGACGCAACCCCTCGCGAATTCGGGAGTTGCTGCAACAGGTTGATCGCGAAGGCCGCCATGCGCATCCGAGCCGGATACAGAATCGTCTACGACAGCCCGGCCGAGACGCCGATGCTGCTCATGCTGAGCGTTCGTCCCGAGCGCGCGGACGACCTGGAAACCCCTGACGTCATCCACACGGACCCGCCGGTTCCGATCGAGGTTTATCTCGACGCCTTTGGCAACTGGTGCGGCCGGCTGGTCGCGCCGGCGGGGCGAATCACCATCGAGAACAACTTCATCATCCGTGACAGCGGCCTGCCGGACCCGATCCTCGAGAACGCCCAGCAACACCCGGTCGAAGACCTGCCCAGCGATGTGATCGAATACCTGCTGCCGTCCCGTTATTGCGAAATGGAGCATCTGACCGATCTGGCCTGGCGGCTGTTCGGCGCCACGCCGACCGGCTGGGCGCGGGTGCAGGCGGTGGTCGACTACACCCACCAGCGCATCGCCTTCGGCTATGAGCACGCCCGCAAGACCAGGACCGCCTTCGAGGCGCACCAGGAAGGCGCCGGGGTCTGCCGGGACTATGCCCACCTCGCCATTACGCTCTGCCGATGCCTGAACATCCCGGCGCGATATTGCACCGGCTATCTGGGCGATATCGGCGTCGATCCCCTGCCGCCGCCGATGGATTTCAGCGCCTGGTTCGAGGTTTGGCTGGGCGGCGCCTGGCGCACCTTCGACGCCCGCCACAACGCGCCTCGGATCGGGCGGATCCTGATGGCCGTGGGCCGCGACGCGACCGATGTGGCGATCACCACCACTTTCGGACCCTCGACCCTGGTCGAGTTCACCGTCTTCACCGACGAGCTAGCGGAAGAATCGGCGCGAGCCGCCACGGCCTGACCGGCTAGCTGTGAGCCTTTTCCGACGAAGTGGACACCGGTTCGTCGTCAGAAAATGCTCTGATGCATTGGGTTTGGAGCCCTTTTTATCCGATCAGATCGATTCGATCTGATCGGAAAGGGCTCTAGATCAGTGACGATCCGCGACGGTCGGACCCCTGCCGTTCCCGTCCGCCTTGGGTGCGCCGGCGGTCAGGATTCTCTGCATTTCCGGCCCCGGCTCGACGATCAGGTTCTGCGGGCCGCCCGCGCCGTTGAAGGCGATGCCCTTCTGTTGGAACGCCTCCAGCAGCGCGAAATAGAGGTCGCTGCGCACCGCGCCGACATCGCGCGGATTGGCGACATAGGCGAAGCCGTTGAAATTGACCGCCCCGCCGGCGGCCAGGGACTCGATCAGCACGACCGGGGCGGGCTCGGCGAGGATGCGCCGATCCTGCTTGGCCACGTCCAGGATCAGGTCGCGCGCCCGGGTCGCATCGCCGGGACTGGCGATCGACAACTGGATCTGGACCCGGCTGTTCGAGTTCCACAGCGTCTTGTTCTGCACCGGCTTGGTGATCAGGTCCGAGTTGGGGACGATGATGGTCGAGCGATCGAAGGTCTGGATCTCGGTGGCGCGGACCCGGATGCGCCGGATGTCGCCCTCGAAGCCGTCGACCGTGACCCAGTCCCCGACCTTCACCGGCCGCTCCACCAGAAGGATGACGCCGGAGACGAAGTTCTGGACGATCTGCTGCAGGCCGAAGCCGATGCCGACCGAGAGCGCGCTGGCGATCAGCGCGATCTGCTGGAAGCCGAAACCCATCGCGCCCATGGCGCAAACCACGGCCACGCCCACGCCAAGATAGCCGACCCCGGTGCTGACCGAGTTCCGCAGGCCCGCGTCCCAGTCGGTCAACGGCAGGTAGCGCCGATTGACCCATCTTTGGACCGCGTGGGCCAGGGCCGTGCCGATCACCAGGGTCGCGATCCCGGCGACGATGGCCAACGGCGAGATGGTGGCCGAACCGATGCGGATGTCGCCGCCGCCATTGCCGAAATGCGCGGTCAGCAGTTCGCCGCTCTGGCCGAAGGGGGTCAGGGCCAGGCGCACGGCGCCGATCAGCAGGACCAACTGGACGGCGGCGGAGACCAGCAGCCCCGCCTGGCTGATCGTCGATCGTTTCAGACCGAACAGCACGGAGAATGATCGCGCCACCCAGGCCTCGCGGCCGAACAGCATGCCGCAGAGATCGTCGACGAACCGGATCAAGAGATAGGTCCCGGCGCAGATCATGCTGAGCCAGAAGATCTGGCTGGAGATCAGGGCGGCCAGGGTGGTGTAGCCGGCGAACACCGCGCCCAGGGTCGCCATGATGGCGATGGACAGGAACAACGAGACCAGGGTCCAGATCGGCGATTGGGCTGCTCCGGACGCCGGGTCCCCCGGCGCGCGGCCGCGGCCCAGGCTGACCAGGATCAGGCCGGCGACCCCGGCATAGGCCAGCGACAGGACACAGTCCGCCGCGACGGTGGCCGAGACGCTGGCGCCGATCACATAGTTGAGCTTGGTCAGGATGAAACCCACGCCCGTGACCACCGCCACGGCGATCAGCGGGACCTGGATCCGCCTGGCGGCGTCGTCGGACATCGAGGTCAGCCGCTGGCTCGGATCCGCGTCCGTCGCCAGCACCCGCCCCAGGGCCAGGATCGCCGACGCCCAGGCGACCGCGATCACCGCCGCCCCGGCCATCGCGTCGGCCTTGCCCGACAAAAGCCCGCCCCACTCCGCGCCGATCCGCAGGCAGATGGCGGCGAGCGTCGGCAGGCCGGTATCCACCCCGGCCACCCAGACCGCGGCGGCCGTGCGGGCGAACCCCCGGCTGACCGCCTCGCCGGACTTGCGCCGTCCCAACTGTTCGAGCGGTCGCCGCGCCAGCAGGGCCAGGAGGAGCGCGATGGCGAGGCCGAGGCCCACGCCGACGGCGCCTCGGGGCTCGGGCGCGGAGGCGACGGCGTCGATCGCATCCCGCGCGGCGTCATTGAACCGCACCAGGTCCGTGCTCGCCGCATCCGCCAGGGCGGTCCAGAAGTCGGGCGAAAGCGGCGAGTCCGATTGCTGCAGCACCCGGGCGCTGAAGCCTTCGCGCCGGCGTTCGGCGATCAGGTTGAAGTCGTTATTGGCCGCCGAGGCGACCGCGTGGGCCTGGTTGAATTCGGTCTGGATCTCCGCGCGCTCGGCCAGGAGCGGCTTCTGTTTCTGGGCGTCGGCCGCCGACAGGGCGTGACGGCCGCGCGGCTGGAGCCGCTTCAGCGCGTGGTCGACCCCGGCCAGGTCCTTGGCGCGCAGGGCGATCGCCGCCTGGGCCTGGGCCTCGATCGCCGCCGCCTGGCTGGCCAGGGCCGCGAGGCTGGCGTCGTTGGAGACGGTCTCGGCCTGGTTCTGAAGCTGGGACAGTCTCTGCCGCGCGGCGTCCAGCGCCTCGGTCGAGGTCGGTGAGGGCGCGGATGGGGCCGCGGGCGGTGCTGGCGTCGCCGGAGCCGGCGTCGGAGCCGCCGCCACCGCGGGCGCGACGGCCGGGGCCGCGCTCTTCGCCGGCGCGTTCGGCGCGGGCTCGGCCTGGACCAGCGACGCGCCCATCACAACCGCAACGGCGAAAGCCGCCAAAGCCGCGGTCTGGATCAGTTTACCCATACGAATTCCTTGGGCCCGGCGGACCTTCTTCGCGCAAGCGCCGCCACCGGCCGATGTCGCCCATCAATGTTACAACCCATTGAGGCGATTTTGGCTCCTCTCAAAACGCAACGGCCTCAAGTGGGAACCCGTCGAAGGTCGCCACATCCAGGAGAGACGTTGAACACGTCGGGCTGTTCGGACAGGGGCGACCTCCAGGTTAGGGCGCGCCTTTGGGCTGGGTCGCGCGGCTGACGTTTAAAGGGCGATGACGGCGTTGCAAACGCCTCGAACCGGATCATCGACACCCGGGAGGCGCGTCTGACCTGACGGAACCCGACGGGGGCGCCCGCCGTTCTGAAGGTCTGGACGGTCGGCGAAATTGCCCTCTCTTCGTCCGCCCGAGACTTGAGGCCCGGCCCTCGCGCCGGGCTTTTTCGTTGCGGACCCGCTTGTTCCGAGACTGTTGGCCTCATTTTCCGCGAAAAGCCGCCACAGTTGCAGCGGAGCAACACCTAAACCGCGAAGCTGCGCGTTAGACCCATGACCGGAACATAACGGTTGGCGGAGAGGACGAATGAAATCTGCATATCTGGCGGGAACAGCAGCCTGCGTGGCTCTGTTCGCCGCGTCGGGCGCCTGTGCGCAAGGCTGGGACAGCTGGATGCCGAGCGGCAGTTGGTACGTCGGCGGTGAAGGCGGCTACCACTTCCCGAACGACTTCCGCGCGCACACCGATCAGCTCGCGACGGACGGGCATCCCTATCACTGGAATTTCAATTCCCGCGATGACGACTGGATGGCGGTCGGCAAGATCGGCTACCACTTCGACAGCGGCTGGCGGGTCGAGGCCGAATACGCCTTCCGCAACGGCCAGATCAATTCCGTCGAAGGCGACGGCGGTCGCGCCCAGCCGACCGGCCTTTGCGCCCAGGGCCGGCTTCGCTCGCCGGCCAGCCCCGCCTGCGGCTCGGCGAATGGAAACCTCAATGTTCAGTCGGAGATGCTGAACATCATCTATGAGGTTCCGTGGCATCCCTCGATGTGGGGCTTCGCCGTGGTTCCCTTCATCGGCGGCGGCGCGGGCGCGGCCCAGCTCCAGACCCATGTCGATGGCCAGCTCAGCGCGGTTCCCGCCGGCTTCGCGCCGATCGAGAACGCCCACTTCGACGACGACAAGACCGCCTTCGCCTATCAGGGCCTGGCGGGCTTCAGTTGGAAGTACGGGCCGCACTGGTCGGTCGACCTGACCGGCCGCTATTTCGCCGCCACGCGCGGCCTGGCGCCGGCTCGCACCTTCGACGCGAGCGGCGGCGGCAGCGCGGCCGTGGTTCCGCTCGGCACGTTCAAGGGGGAATACCAGGACCAGTCGGTGACGATCGGCCTGCGGTACGCGTTCGCGTCTCTCCGCCGCCTCCGCCGCCGCCTCCCCCGCCGCCGCCGCCACCCCCGCCGCCGCCTCCACCCCCGCCGCCTCCGCCGCCGCCACCCCCGCCGGCGTTCACGGCCAAGGACTTCGTGGTCTATTTCCCCTTCGATCAGTACGTGCTGACCCCCGAAGCCCAGAGCGTGGTTCAGGAAGCCTCGACCTACGCCAATGAC
>DATAYD010000133.1:0-25141 GCA_036272715.1 Caulobacteraceae bacterium
GGCGGCGGGTCCCAAATCGTGACGCCGGGCGGCTGGCGATCCTCTGGCGGCGGCGCGCCAGGCGCGCTAACTGAGCGCCGAGACCAGGATGGGGAAGCCTCATGAAAACCCGCGCCGCCGTGGCCTTTGAAGCCCAAAAGCCGCTGGAGCTCGTCGAGCTGGACCTGGAAGGCCCCCGCGCCGGCGAGGTGCTGGTCGAGATCAAGGCGACCGGGGTCTGTCACACCGACGCCTACACCCTCTCGGGCCTGGATTCCGAAGGCCTGTTCCCCTCGATCCTGGGCCATGAGGGCGCGGGGGTGGTGGTCGAGGTCGGCGCCGGGGTGACCAGCCTGGCGGTCGGCGACCACGTGATCCCGCTCTACACGCCCGAATGCCGGCAATGTAAGTCCTGCCTGTCGCGCAATACCAATCTCTGCACCGCGATCCGGAGCACCCAGGGCAGGGGCCTGATGCCGGACGGCACGTCGCGGTTTTCCTACAGGGGCCAGGTGGTCCACCATTATATGGGCTGTTCGACCTTTTCGAATTTCACGGTCCTGCCCGAGATCGCCCTGGCCAAGGTGCGGACCGACGCTCCGTTCGACAAGATCTGCTATATCGGCTGCGGGGTGACCACCGGGGTCGGGGCGGTGATCAACACCGCCAAGGTCGAACCGGGCGCCAACGCCGTGGTGTTCGGCCTGGGCGGCATCGGGCTGAACGTGGTCCAGGGCCTGAAGATCTCCGGGGCGGACATGATCGTCGGCGTCGACCTCAATCCGGACCGCAAGGCCTGGGGGACACGCTTCGGCATGACCCATTTCGTCAATCCGAAGGATGTTCCTGGCGACCTGGTTGCACACCTGGTCGAACTGACCGGCGGCGGGGCCGACTACACCTTCGACTGCACTGGCAATGTGACGGTGATGCGCCAAGCGTTGGAGGCCTGCCATCGCGGTTGGGGCGAGAGCGTGGTGATCGGGGTGGCGCCGGCGGGGGCGGAGATCGCGACGCGGCCGTTCCAACTGGTGACCGGGCGGGTCTGGCGCGGTTCGGCCTTCGGCGGCGCGCGCGGGCGCACCGACGTGCCCAAGATCGTCGACTGGTACATGGACGGCAAGATCCAGATCGACCCGATGATCACCCACACCCTGCCGCTGGAGCGGATCAACGAAGCCCTCGACCTGATGCGCCACGGCGAGAGCATCCGTTCGGTGGTGGTGTTCTGAGGGGGTGGGGTCGAGCGTTGCGGTGGGCCCGGCAGACCCACTGTCCTCGCTCGGGTAGCGAAGGCTGAACCGTGCTATAGGCTTGGTATGAACCCGTCTGACGATGCCACGTTGCAGCACTTCCGGACCGCGCTTCGGACGGCCTATGGCGCGCGACTGGAGCGCGTTGTCTTGTTCGGCTCACGCGCGCGCGGCGATGCGAAGGCCAACTCGGACTACGATGTCGCCGTGTTCCTCAATGAATTTGAGGGCTTTGGCGTGGAAGCTCACCGCATCGCGGCCATCGAGACAGATATCCTCTATGACATGGGGGCGGTCATTAACGCCGTACCGTTCAAAGCCGGCGCCTACAGCGGTCGAACCCCCCTTATGGCCGAGCTGCGGCGAGACGGTTTGGATCTATGACGCCAGAAGCCGCGGCTTATCTAGCCAAGGGACGAGATGACCTAGATGAGGCGCGAAAAATCGCCCTGATCGGCCTGGCCAAGACAGCGGCGCGCTCTGCGTACTACGCCGCCTTCCACGCTGCCGAGGCTCTGATCCTTGAGCGCACCGGCAAGATCGCCAAGACCCACTCAGGCGTTCGCTCGGAATTCGCGCGACTTGCGAAGGACGAACTCGGCCTCGATCGGACACTTACTACTTTCCTCGCTGAGGCCTACAAATACAAGGAGATCAGCGACTATGGAGTCGGTCCGGAGGCGACGGTTGAGATGGGCGCCGCGAAGGGCGTGATTGAGGGCGGTCAACGATTTATGGATATCGTCGCGGCGATTTTGGAGGATGAAACTTAGCCGCCCGTACACGCGCGAACATCACCGGCGCCGGTTCCTCCAACCTCCCCACCCCGAGCCGCCGCGCGGGATGTTCGCGCCGGCTCAGGGGCAATCCTGCTTCAGGCCACCGTTATATCGTTGACCACGTCCCAAACTCCCGGATGCGACCACGCGGCGATCGCCGCGCGGCGGCGGTCGTGCTGGGAGGGAACCGAGCCTGCCGTAGGGACAACATTGGAGTCCGCGCGCAACCCGGCTAGATCGGCCTTACGGAACCATTCGTATTCGGACCGCGCGGCCATGATCCGCGCGGAGGAGGAACACCCATGAAACTCAGCTCATCCGTCTCCGCCGTGATCACCGGCGGCGCCTCCGGCCTCGGCGAGGCCACCGCGCGGCTGCTGGCCAGCCAGGGCGTCAAGGTCGCCATCTTCGACATGAACGAAGCCAAGGGCGAGGCGGTCGCCACGGCGCTGGGCGGAGTGTTCTGCAAGGTCAACGTGACCTCGGACGCCGAGGTCGACGCGGCCTTCGCCAAGGCTCGCGAGGCCATCGGCCAGGAGCGGATCCTGATCAACTGCGCGGGCACCGGCAACGCCGCCAAGACCGCCGGCCGCGACCGCAAGACCGGGGAGATCAAACACTTCCCGCTCGACGCCTTCAACCTGATCATCCAGATCAACCTCGTGGGTACGTTCCGCTGCATCGCCAAGTCGGCGGCCGGCATGCTGACCCTGGACCCGATGGAGGATGGCGAGCGCGGCGCGATCGTCAACACCGCCTCGGTGGCGGCCGAGGACGGCCAGATGGGACAGGCGGCCTATTCGGCCTCCAAGGGCGGCGTCGTGGGCATGACCCTGCCGATCGCCCGGGACCTGGCCAGCGAGGGCATCCGCGTCAACGCCATCCTGCCGGGCATCTTCGACACCCCGTTGATGCAAGGCGCCCCGCCGCAGGTGAAGGAAGCCCTGGCCGCCTCGGTGCCCTTCCCCAAGCGGCTCGGCAGCCCGGAGGACTATGCGTCCCTGGCCGTGGAAATGGTGCGCAACAGCTACTTCAACGGCGAGGACGTTCGCCTGGACGGCGCCATCCGCATGGCGCCGCGCTAAAAAGCCGTCCAGCGGGCGGGGCTTTCGGCCTCGCCCGTCCTTGCCCTATTTGGTCGGCGTGACGATATGGCCGCGCAGGTTGTTCATCACCTCGCGCGCGTCCATGGCCCGGCGGTCGTCGGCGGGTTTCGGGCCATGGCCCATGAACACCTCGGCGGAGGCCGAGAACTTCTCGTCGATGGTGGGATCGAAGAACGGGTCGCCCCAATAGCCGCCCCATCCACCGCCCCAGCCATAGCGGCGCCAGCGGGGGCCCCAATAGCCATAGCCGAACCCGCCATAGAAACCGTCCGGTTCGAACTCGACCTTCTTGTCGGTATGACGCTCCATCGGCTCGAACCAGTCGAAGCCCTGGGCGATGGTCAGCTCGGCGGCGCGGTAGAGCAGATAGGTCTCCACCGTCTCGCGCGAGGTGTCCTCATTGCCCTTGAAGCCAACGCGCCAGCGATCGGCCTCGAGCCGCGTCTCGCTATAGCCGCCCGAGCCCTGTCCGCCGACGCGCAGGGGCTGATAGGGCGTGGCGGTCTCGCACGCGGTCAGGCCGCCGCCGAGGAGAAGAATCGCCGCTGACGTGACCAAGAACCGTTTCATGGCGACCAAACCCCCTGCCGCGATCGAACCTTGAGCATCTCGACGCACCCACGCGAACCGCCCTTCAGAAGCCCAAGAAAGCGCGGCCGTAATATGGCGCGGGGCGTTACCGGCTTGCAACCATGGGCGTGCGGTGCGCGGCCGCTCAGGCCAGGGGTTTGAGCAGGGTCCAGATCACCGACCCCGCCGCGCCGAACAGCAGGGCCGCGGTGGCCAGGGCCTGAACGCCGAAACCGGCGCTGCGGGTCTTGGGATCCCTGGCGTAACTGACCATGTACATCAGCCGCCCGATCACCCAGACCAGGCCGAGACCGGCGGCGACGGCCTCGTTCAGATAGATCGCGAACAGCCACAGCGCCGGCAAGAAGATGATCAGGCCCTCGAGCGTATTGGCCTGCACGCGGAAATGCCGTTCGAATTCGGGATGGCCGGTCACGGCCGGCGCCTCGACGCCCAGGCGCCCCCGGGCCGATCCGACCCGGATGAACATCCAAAGATAGACCATCAAGGCCAAAATGGTGACCAGCGCGGCATAGCCGTGCAGGCCGTGAGAACCGTCCATGAGCTTTCCCCCTCTTGTGCTTTCATACGCCGGAACCCCAGCGCGTCGCGGCTCAGCTTATTGACGCTTTTGTTCATGCCGCCACGCGACCCAGCGACGCGGCCGGAAAACGAAACGCCGCCGGAAGGGGGGGACCATCCGGCGGCGCGGGTCTCACCCTTGGGGGGAAAGGTGAGATCACTTTCGCAGACGGCGCGCCCTAACCGGGGGGAAGCTGGCCGCGCCTCGGTTCGGGGAGGGGGGAAGACCCGAACGCACTTTCAGATAGGAACCCAAAGGGTGGTTTCCAGACCCGCGTGCATTAAATCTGCTTCACGTCGATGAAACCGGCGCGGCGATGCTCTTGACCGCGCCGACCGAGGTGGCGGCGTCGCCCAGCGGATCGCCGTCGCTGGAGAGCAGGACCGCGATCCAGCGCGATCCGTGGAACTGCGCCAGGATCACCATCGCCGCCACGGTCAGGGGGGTCGACAGGAACAGGCCCGGCAAGCCCCAGATCGCGCCCCAGAACGCCAGGGACAGCAGCACCACCAGCGGATCGATGTTCAGGCTTTTGCCCTGCATCCGGGGATAGACGATGTTGCCGACCACGAAATTGATCACCTGCAGCCCGGCCAGCATGACCGCCGCGTGCCACCAGTCGTTATATTGGACCAAGGCGAACAAAGGCGGCAGCAGAATGCCGATCGCGCCGCCGATCACCGGCACATAGCCGACCAGGAAGATCAGGAACGCCCAGAACAACGCGTTCTGCAGGCCCAGCGCGGCGATCACCGCCCAGGAGGCGAGCGCGATGATCCCGCAGGCGACCGCCTGGACCCACAGATAGCGCTCCACGCCGGCGCGGATCCGCTGGAACACCCGCGCCGCGTCATGGCGGGCCTCGTCGCTGAGGAACAGGCCGCGGGTCTTGCGCTCGAAGCCCTGTCGCGAAGCCAGGAGGAAGCCGAGATAGATCATCACGAAGACGGCGGTGGTGGCGAAGCCCTGCAGTCCCTGGACGATGCCGCCGATATAGCTGGACGGGTTGAGCTGCTGGATCAGTTGATCGATGGTCGGGGGCACCGCCAGGTGCATGGCGCTGGCCAGCCGGGCGATCAGTGAATCGAACTTCGGGCCTTCATTGAGCAACTGGCCGGCGAAGGCCGCGGCGTTGTCGGCCACCATGAAGGCGATCAGGCCGAAGCCGGCGATCGACAGCACGATGGCCACCGGCAACGCCGCCAAGGCCGGGAAATTCGGCGCGCGCGCGAGCACCCGCGCGAAGCTGTCGATCATGACCATCAGGAACAGCGCCAGGGCCAGCGGGGTCAGGATCGCGCCCAGCCAATAGAAGGCCGCGCCCGCCACGATCACGGCGATGATCACCAGCGCGTTGCGCTGGACCGCCGCGCGGGAATGGATCTCTGTGGTCATCGGCGCCTGCTCCGTTCGAACTGACTTTTGTGGGCGAATCTCAAGGCGTCAACGCAAGTAAGGCATCCACTACCGGTTAACGCGCGTATGACTGTGCCGAGGGGCGCGCACGCCCCAAGCAGAGGGACTCGAAAATGTCATATCTCAATACTCGCGTTCTTGCCGCGGTGTCGGCCCTGTCCTTGTCATTGGCGGCAGTCACCGGTGTTTCCGTGGTTCAGGCCTCGACCGTCACTGTTGGCGGCGCCGCGATGTACTCGCAAAAGAACATTATTCAGAACGCGGTCAATTCCAAGGACCACACCACCCTGGTCGCGGCGGTGAAGGCCGCCGGCCTGGTCGACACCCTGTCGGGTCCGGGCCCGTTCACGGTGTTCGCTCCCACCAACGCCGCGTTCGACAAGCTGCCGGCGGGCACGGTGGGCACGCTGGTCCAGCCGGAAAACAAGGCGACCCTGACCAAGATCCTGACCTATCACGTCGTCGCCGGCCATCTGACCTCCGCCGACCTAAAGGCCAAGATCAAGGAGGGCGGCGGCAAGGCCGTCCTGACCACGGTCGAAGGCGGCATGCTGACGGTCACCGAGCCCGGCGGCCACCTGATGCTGACCGACGAAAAGGGCGGGATGTCGGACATCACCATCCCTAACGTGCTGCAGTCCAACGGCGTGATCCACGTCGTCGACACAGTGCTGATGCCCAACTGATCAGCCCGGCTTTGGCGCCCGGCGCGGCTGATCCCGCGCCGGGCGGCGTTGGCGCATGGGCGATCCGGGTGATGGCGAGGCCCGCGAATCGGCGTTAATCGCTGCATTGCGAAGACCCTGTAGCGTAAAGGGGACAGGCTTGATCAGCGAGGTTGATATCGGGTTGGATCAGGACGCCATACCGCCCGTCTCGCTCAAGGATTATGATGCCGACTTCGGCGATTTTTCCCGGCGGCTCGGGCGTACGTTCGAGCGGTTCGGTTTCGCCGTCATCTCCGATCACGCCCTGCCTGATGCGCTGGTCCAGGGCGCGCTTGAGCGGACCAAGGCGTTCTTCGCCCTGCCCGAGACGGTCAAGCGCGGCTACATCATCCCGGGCGGCGCCGGGCAGCGTGGCTATACCGCCTTCGGTGTCGAGGCCGCCAAGGGCGCCGAGCACGGCGACCTCAAGGAATTCTGGCACGTGGGCCGGGATCTGCCCTCGGGCCATCCTTATTCCGGCCTGATCGCCCCGAATGTCTGGCCGGACGAGATCGCCGGTTTTCCGGAGGCGGCCATCAGCCTCTATGAGGGCCTGGAGGCGATGGGGCTGCGCCTGCTGCGCGCCATCGCTCATTATCTCGGCCTCCAAGACGACGCTTTGACGGCGGCTGCGAAGGACGCCGACAGCATTCTTCGGCTGTTGCATTATCCGCCGCTGGCGGATGGCGCCGAAGGCTCGCGCGCCGGACCGCACGAGGATATCAACGCCATCACCCTGCTGCTCGGCGCCGAGGAGGCGGGGTTGCAGGTCCTGGCCCGCGACGGGCGCTGGCTGGCGATCAATCCGCCGCCCGGATCGGTGGTGGTCAATATCGGCGACATGCTGCAGCGCCTGACCAATGACCGGCTGCCGTCGACGACCCACCGGGTGGTCAATCCGGCGCTCTCGCGTCGCGGGGCGCCGCGGTTCTCCACGCCGTTCTTCCTGCATTTCGCGCCGGACTATCCGATCCGGACCCTGCGGTCGTGCGTCAGGGCGGATCGACCCGACCGGTATCCGAAACCGATCACGGCGCACGACTATCTGATGGAGCGCCTGCGCGAGATCAAGCTGGCGTGACGCGCTTCTTGTCGAATGAAAACAATTGCTTCAGGTCGACACGGCGATGGTTTTCCGTGGGGCTCAGCGCGGTCGTCGTCGCCAGGCCGCGGCTGGCCCAGGGCCGTGGCCACGCGTGGCCCGACGGCCGCGCGGCCGCCGTCAGCCTGACCTATGACGACGGCCTGGACAGTCAACTGGACAATGCGGTCCCCCAGCTCGACGCCCTGGGCCTGAAGGCGACCTTCTTCGTCACCGGGGAAAACATGGACGCCCGGCTGGCCGACTGGGTGGCGCTGGGCAAGCGCGGCCACGAGATCGCCAACCACACCTTGACCCATCCTTGCGCGCTGGGCGCCTATAGCGGCCCGAGCTTCCAGCGCAAGGAACTGGGCGCGATGGAAACCTATCTGAACGACCATTTCGGGCCAAGCCGGGCCAGGACCTTCGCTTATCCCTGTGGCGACACCGAACTGGGCGGCGGTTCGCCCGCCCAGCGCCGCGCCCGATACCTCCACTTGTTGCGCGGCCAGTTCGCCGCCGCGCGCACGGTCGCCGGCGCGCCGAACGATCCGCGCCGGGTTTCGCGTTCACTCTACGACCTGCATGCGTTCGAGCCGACCTATGACCATGACATCACCGGGCTGGCCTTCGACTATGTCGGCAAGGCCTTGGCCACGGGCGCCTGGGCGATCCTGGTCTTTCACGAGGTATTGGAGAAGCGCGCTGGCGAGGGGGACACCAGCATGGGCGTGCACCAGGCCATCCTGAGCTGGCTGATCGCCCAATCGGTCTGGTGCGCCCCGGTCCAGACCGTGTTGACGCACATCGAACAGACTTAGATCACGATGATTTTGGATTGAATCAATCCGAAATCATAAAGGTGATCGATTCTTAACATTTAGACGAAGTGGACACCGGTTCGTCGTCAGAAAATGCTCAGATGTATTGGCTCTAGCGAAAAGGCGGCCGCGACCCCAGGGAACGCGACCGCCTTGGACTTGGGCGACTAAGCAGGCCGCCCGCGTGCGCGGAAAGCCTTCAATAGAAATCAGCGGCCGTTCTGGACGGCGGCGAAGCGGTGATCGTTGGTCGCGAACTTGGCTTCCGCCGTGGCGACCGCTTCGGTGACGCAAGACGGCATGGCGTAATAACGGGTCACCAGGGAGTCGCCGTAGACGGCGTCGCAGGCCTGTTCGGCGGCGCGGACGATCTTCGCGTGCACGGCCTTGGCGTCCAGTCCGGCGATGTTCACCGTGACGCTTTCGGCGGCGGCCGGGATCGCCAGGGCGCCAAGCGCGGCGGCGAGAACGAGAATGCGGACCATAATAATTTTTCCAGACTTGAGGTTTGCGAGAAACCCGTCGCCGGAACGTTTCCAAAAAAGACGCTCTTGAATTTGTTGAGCCGCATATGAGCTAGTCCGGCGTTTGCTGCAACTGCAAAATGATCAGCGACAATATTTTTTGCAGTGCAGCATAAAGCGCTCCTCAAGCTGCCCGATGCATGGCCAGCCAATGCGCGCGGCTTGGGCGAGTCGGGGTCGATTCCAAGGGAGCGGGATGCGAGCGGAAGACCGCTTCGCGCTTTTCCTTACCCCGTTCGGTCGGGCTTCGAGCGCAACCGCACGCCAGGCCCTTCGTCGCCCCCTTCATCGATGAAGATGATCCCGGCCCTGGCCAGGGCCTCGATCAATCGCTCGCGCGTTCCCTGGCGTCCGCCCAGGAGGCCGTCGGCCGATTCCAGCCGTTTGACGGTCGGTAAGGACACGCCGGAGGCCGCGGTCAGATGTTCCTGCGACCAGCCGACCAGTGCGCGGGCCGCCTTGATCTGGCGATTCGATACGTTTTGGACCATTATTCGCGTCAACATGGCGGATCACTGTTTGAGCTGATGCTTCCCTGGCTAAGACGCCACGGCGGCAAAGCTTCCCCCAATCCGCGATGACCTGTCTTGATCGGGCGCCGAGGCGCGGCTGGCTCATGGCTAGAGCCCTTTCCGATCTGATCGGATAAAAAGGGCTCTAAACCCAATGCCTCAGAGCATTTTCTGACCACGAACCGGTGTCCACTTCATCGGAAAATGCTCTAGAACGCGTAGGCCAGCAACAGGCGATAGGTGCGGGGCCGCTGCGGCGTCGATTGGCGTATCTGTTTGAAATCAAAAGGATTACCTTCGGAAAAAGTATCGCCGCCTTCATCGGTGGGATTGATCACGTCCAGCATCACGCGCCACCGTGGGCCGATCAACTGCGCGGTCGCCCGGTCCAGGTTATAGCCGCCCATGACCGGCGACTGGGCCGGGTTGAAGGTGACGTGGGAACGGCCGACATAGTCGTCCTCGGCGCTCAGCAACATCGACCAGTCGCCATGGACCGGTCTTTGATAAGCCACGCGCGCGCCGATCGAGACGTCGGGCACGCCGGGCAACCCCTCGGCTTGTTTGGCGGTGAAACCCGACCCCGGATGGGTCAGTTGCGGGTTGTTGACCAGCGCATTGGCTTCGATGGTGAGATGTCGGGTTGGCCGCGCGACCAGCTCGGTCTCGGCGCCATAATTGCGGCCGTCGCCGGCGTTGGCGGTGTAGGACAGGCCGGACGGCAGGTACTGATCGGTCTGGATCCGCCGCCAGTCGTCGTAGAACAGGGCGGCGCGCAGCTCGAACCGGTCGTCGAACAGCTTTGTCTTTACCCCGACTTCGAAGTTCCACAGCTCGTCGGGAGCGAACCGCCGCGCCACGGCGCCGGGCCTGGGCGAGGCGGCGAACACCGTGCCGATCGGGCCGCCGGTGTTGAAGCCGCCAACCCGGGCGCCCTCGGAAGCCAGGGTGTAGAGATGGGTCGCGGCGGTCAGGGCGTAATCGGCGCCGAGCTTCGGCGAGAGGTTGGAAAAGCTGGCCCGGCCCGAAAAGTCGCGGCTCCGACCGATCGGCGGGGCCACGACATCGGACCCCGTCGTGACCCTCGTCCATGAGGCGCGCAGCCCGGCCGACAGGGTGAGCCGATCGGTCAAGGCGTAGGAGACGTCGCCATAGGGCGCGATCTCCGCCAGCCGGTCGCGCCGGAACTCATCATAGAGCGGCTGCGTCAAGCCGGTGCGATCCGGGCCTGTCAAGACGGTCGAAGTGGTGTCCTCCAAGGTCGACGAGGCATAGATTCCGGCCAGCCACTGCAGTGGACCGACGCCCGGCGAGGTCGCCACGGCGTCTTCGACCAGCATCTGGACCCCGATCGGCTCGTCATAGGCGCCGACCGTGAAGCCCGATTTCGCCCCGAACAGCGGCAGGGCCTGGGATGCATCGGTGCGGCTGTCGAGATCGTGCTGGACGATCGAGGTCGTGGACCGGAAATCACCCCAGGGCGCGTTCTGTTCAAGCGTGACGAATACGTCCGAGAACCGGCTCGTGGACGCCTCGCGGATCGCATTGGCCACGTGCAGCCGGCCCAGGCTGGGGGTGACGAACTGGGTGTCGTCCGAGGTGATCGACTGGTAGGCGCCGCCGACGGTCAGGCTCCAGTCGCCGTCGATCAGCACTTTCAGCATGGCGCGGCCGCCCGAGCGCTCGCTGCCGTCGATATTGGAGACACGCAGGGCGACATTGTCGATATAGCCGCCGGCGACCTCGTCATAGCCGACCAGGCGCAGGGCGGCGCGGTCCTTGATCAGGGGGATGTTCAGAACCCCGTCGGCCTCGTGGCTTGGCGCGCCGGTGTCGGCGACGGCGCCGCCCACGTCGATCGCGCCCGAAAACACGTTGATCGCCGGCTTCAGGGTCACGATCCGATAGACCCCGCCGATCGAGCCATCGCCATAGAGCGTGCCCTGGGGCCCGCGCAGCACCTCCACGCGGGCCACGTCGGTCAACCGCAGGTCTGGGTCCGGGGCGTTATAGGTGATCGGGGTGTCGTCCAGGTAGATGCCGACCGTGGACTGGGTCCGGCCGGTGAAGACGCCGTCGGACAGCCCCCGCAACAGGATCTTGTCGCGCCCAGGACCCAGATTGGTGGTCGTCACCCCGACCATGGCCGCGGCCAGGTCGCTGATGTCGACCGCGCCGATCTCTCGGATCTCCGAGGCCGAGACGGTGCTGACCGCGTCGGGCAACTGGTCGGCGACGGCGCGCCGACGGGTCGCGGTCACCACCACCTGGGTCACGGTCTCATCGGGCGGGCGCTCTGGGAAGGCGGCCTGTGGGCGCTCGGGCGCGGCGCGAGCGATAATGCGGAACACGTCCGGCGCCACGCGGCGGAAGGTGCAGGAGGTCGGCGCCAGCAGCCGGCTCAAGGCCTCCTCGTCAGTGTAGAGGCCCGACAGAGCCGGGACGCGGCCGCTGCAATGGGGACTGCCGCCGACGGAGATATTGGCCTGGACCGCGAAATCGATCAGCGCCGCCTGGGCCGTCTCGGCGGGGATCACGAAATGATGGGCCCGGTAGGGCGCGGCGAGCGCCGGCGCCCAGGCGGCGGAAAGCGCCGTGACCGCGAGCGCCGGGGCGATCCGTCCAACCCGCCGCTGAAAGCCTGTCCTCACGCCGCCATCCTGGCCCGTTTCGCGCCGAAACGGTTCGGCCATTCCAGGATTTAACCCCAAAAGTCTCGCTGTGAAATTCGATTCGCGGAATTCAGGAGACGGAACGTATCCGTGCGACTCCCGTTCCGATTGTGATGCGTGGGCGTTTCCCGCACCCTATGGGGCTTCGATGCGCGCCCGCAGCACCATGTCGTCGCCGACGTGATCGACCTGGATCGGCATCAGGGCCGCCAGGCGTCGCAGTGTCGCTTCCTTGCCGTCCACGGTCAGGACCCCGGTGAAGCGCATCGCGCCGACCCGTTCATCCTCGATCCGCACCGCGCGGGGGAAGTAGCGGTTCAGGTCCTCGACCACCACCCGCAGCGGCTGGTCGCGATAGATCAGCCGGCCTTGTTTCCAGGCGAAGGCCTCGCTCGGCGGCACGCTGCGCACGCTCGACGCGCCGGTGTCCTCATCGTGCACCAACTGATGTCCCGCGCTGAGCGGCGTCGGCGGCGTGCTGGCGTCGTCGATGGCCGCCACGGCGACCTCGCCCTGCTTGACCGTGACGCGGATCTGCGGGCCGGAGCGGGCGACGTCGAACGCGGTGCCGATATCGCGCACCCGGCGGTCGCCGATCGTCACCGAAAACGGCCGCGCCGGATCGTGGGCCACGATAAAGGCGACCTCGCCGCCGGCCATGGCCACCTGACGCGTGTGCGCATCAAGGCTCACGGAGACGCGTGAGCCGCCGCTGAGGTCCAGCCGCGTGCCGTCGGCCAGGGTCACGGTTCGGCGTTCCCCGGCCGTCGTGGCATAGACCGTTCCCGCCGCCGCGGTCGGCCGCGTCGTATTGACCAAGGCCGGCCGGCTCACGATCACCAGACCGGCGGTGATGGCGATGCCGAGACCTCCGAAGCCTAGCGCCGCCATCCCTCCAAGCCGCCGTTCACCGAACCGCGATCCACGCCTCTTCGCGGCGCCCCTGCGGCGCTGATCGTTCGTTGTGATGTCGTCTTCAAGCCGGCTGGCGGCCAGCCAGGTCGCCATGGCCAGGTCGAACGCCGGGCGGGCGTCCGGTTCGCCGACCAGCCAGGCTTCGAAGGTGAGCCATTCGGCCTCGTCGGCCTCCGGCGCCTGCAGCCTGACCACCCAGGCGGCCGCGGCCGCCTGGATCGCCGCTGGCAATTTCCGCTCCCGTCCGCTCATTGTCCGCACGTTGCGCCCCCGGCCGGGCCGGCCCCTATTCCCAAGGACGCCGCAGGACGGGCCAAACCCCCAAGCCGGCCGCCGAACCCCTTCACAGCCGCCCTCCCAGCCGGGCCGTCAGGTGCTTGAGCGCCGCGGCGAGCTGATTCTCCACGGTCTTGCGGGTCACGCCCAGCCGCTCGGCGGTCTCGGCCTGGCTGAGGCCCTCGAACTTGTTCAGCTTGAAGGCGCTGCGCGTTTTGGGCGGCAGGTCCTCGACCGCGTCGGCCAGGATGCGCAGCCTCTGGCGCGCCGAGGCCGCCTCTTCCGGCGAGGGCGTGTCGGCCGCCGTCACGCCGGCCACCACCACGCTCTGGATATCGTGCCAGGCCTGATCGCGCCGGGCCGAGCGCAGGTCGCCGCGCTCGCGGTCCAGCATCAGGTTGATCGCGGACCGATAGAGGAAGGCGGATGGGTTCTCCACCGGGCCGGCCGTCTTGATCGTGGCCAGCCGGACATAGAGATCCTGGGCCAGGTCCTCGGCCGCCGCGGCCGAGTTCAATCGCGCGGTCAGGAACCGGACCAGGTCCTCCCGCTTGTCCAGATAGGCCGCCAGCAATTGGTCGCGAGGGGTGACGGCGGCGTTCACGTCCAAGTCCTGTCGTCCGCACACTGGCGATTCCGCCAAATCCATGGGCGTTGAGGTCCGATCTGGCAACAGCGCTCGCGCCTGCATCGGCGTCAAGCTATACTGATCAACAGTAATGGACAGAGGGCGCGTCGGTTGGCGATGCTCCCGGCCTCGCGGACTTCAGCCCCTTAGGCCACGCCAACCTACCGCCCGGTGCAGGGTCGGCCTGTTTCGGGCCCCGCCCCAGTCCGATAAACCCGCCAAGGCCGACGTATTCATTTCCACGACAGCGTGATCGTGTTCGAGACGCGCAGACGCACCGAACCCCTGACCGAGGTCCGGTAGCGAGCCCCATTGGCGCCGCGTGGCGGGCGCGCGCTCGGACTTCGGTCGTCGCCGAAACGGGAAAGATGGGCAAAGCGGAGCCTTAACGCCGACAGCGCGTTATTTCCTCGAACTGGAGGAAAAAATGACCCGCACCGCGGCCGACGACGACGCCTTCAAGACCGATCTTGTCGCGCTCATTCCTCAGATGCGGGCCTTCGCCCGGTCGCTCTGCGGCGATTTCGCCATGGCCGAGGATCTCGCCCAGGACGCGCTGTCCAAGGCCTGGGCCAGTCGGGACAGCTTCACGCCGGGCACCAACATGAAGGCCTGGACCTTCATGATCCTTCGCAACCAGTTCTATTCCCACAAGCGCAGGTCGTGGCGCTCGACGCCGCTCGATCCCGAAGTCGCCGAACGCACCCTGACGGCCGTCGACAATCCGACCGCCGCGCTGGAACTCGATGAGCTTCGGCGCGCCATGGCCATGCTGCCGGAGGAGCAGCGCGAAGCCCTGATCCTGATCGGCGCCGGCGGGCTCAGCTACGAAGAGGCGTCCGAAATCTGCGGCGCGGCGGTCGGCACGATCAAGAGCCGGGTCAGCCGGGCGCGCGATCGGTTGGCCTTGATCTACGCGGACGGCCTGATCACGGCCGACGGCGCGTCGCCGAGCGAGGCGATGGGGTCGATCTTCGCCGACATCGCCGCGCTCCGCTCCGTCGCCTGAACGCGTTACATCGCCCCAAACGCTTACATCGCCCCAAACGCTTACATCGCGTAGAGGAACCGCTCCTCGGCGATCTTGCCGTCCTTCAGGGTGTAGAGCGCGACCTCGTCCATCGCCTGGCGCACGCCGGTTTCCTTGAAGGTGGTGTCTATCTTGAAGCGGACCGCGAACTGATCCCCGTTGATGTAGGGGCCCTCGACCTCGAGGCTGTGGATCTCGTGGTTGTTGGCCCACCACTCGCCCTTGCCGCGGGCGGCGGCCTTGCCGTGCATCTCGGCGTTGTCGCCCATCGCCTCGACGCTGACGACGTCGTCGGACCAGTATTTTTCGCCGGCCTCGTCGAACTTGCCGGCCTTGCAGAGCGCGACCAGGTCGTGTGCGATATCGCTGGTGGTCATGATGATCTCTCTCCCGTGGAACGTCTTGAGCGCCGCCGAACAGGAAGAGAATAACATGGCCTGATGACAGTATCTGTCAGCAGTGAACAAAAAACGCCGCCGATCGCGAAAGGGTCGGCGGCGCTCGCCGTTCACGGACGTCCGGTTCAGGCCGCCGCGTTGATCCCGCGACAGGGTTTCAGCGCCTTAAGAAAGTCCCAACAGCCACGCCATTAGGTTGTCACCAGACCGTGGCAAGGATCCGCCGTTCTTAAGACCCGTCGGCCGGATCGATTGGAGCGGGCCATGACCGAGGTGATCACCGTCGCGCCCAGCCAGGGCGCCTGGATCGTGGAGCGGCGGACCAAGGCCCGTCCCCAGGTGTTTCGCAGCGGCGCCACGGCGGAGGCCGCCGCGCGCCAATTGGGCGCGGCGATCGCCAGCGGCGGCGAAGCGGCCGAAATCCAGATCTTCCTGCGCGACGGCAGCTTGGCCGAACGCTTCCTGTGTCCGGCGTCCGGCGGCCCGAAGCGCGGCTGAAGGGGTTCCAGGCGCGGCGCTGGGTGAAGGCGGCCCTCAGTCGGGCCAGCGGCGCCGGAATTCGGCCGCCGCCTGATCGGATTCGAAATAGACGTGCTGAACCAGTCCGTCGATGTCGGGCTCCACGCGATGGACCACGAAGCCATCCCGGCCCGCCTGGGTCAGATCTTCCAGGAAATCGAACAAGCTGGCTTTGAATTCCTCAGCGCGTTCTACCGGAATGGTGATGCGAACGTCCATCCAAGCCTCCTTGGCCGCGCCTTTTACAGCGCGGATCGATTAGGCCCAGTTCTGACGTTTCCTCACCCTCGAACGCTCGCACGCCCGATCAGTTGCGGCAACCCGTTTCGCGCTTTATGCGATGGCGCGGCCCAATGGCGCGCGCCGACCGGCAAGGCGTCCAGCGCCTTGGCGATCCTCAGGACCGACCGCCGCCGCGCGTCGCCGGGCGGCAGAGCCGCCAGCACGCCCTCGCACCAGGCCTCGGCCCGGTCGCCATAAAGCGCTCTCAGATGACGAGCGTCCGCCTTGGCTTGCCGCGCGCCGGTCAGCCAGCCCATCAAGTGGCCCATCTCCCGTCCCATTTCGAAGCGCTGTCCGTGCGGCGCGTCTGGACCAAAGCAAGTTCCGGGCTGGGACCGTTGCTGGAGAACGCGGTCGCGTCTGCGGCCGGCGGGTGGTGAAGCCGCCTCACTCCCGCTTGAACACCAGCAGCCGCCGCGCGTGCTCGGCATTGAGCGACAGATTGACCAGGATCAACTGCTCGGCCCGGGTCATGGCGCGCAGCAAGTCGTCGGGGACGCCTTTCAGGGCGTTGCGATTGGCCTCGGCGATGATCTTCAGGGCGGCGCGATACACGCTTTGTCCCTGATCGGTCAGAGTGATCATCACCTGGCGCCGATCCGCGTCGGGGATGGCCCGCTGAGCCTGGCCGCGCGCCACGAGCTGGTCGACGATCCGGGTCATGGTGGTGCGGTCGATCGCGCTGAAATCCGCCAGTTCGCTCATCGTGCAAGGTTCCAGAAGCGCGATGACCGCGATCGCGCGATGGCGCGTCACGTTCAGGCCCAACGGCTTCAGCGCCTTGTCCAGCCGCGTGTCGCGCAGTCGGGCAATGGTCGTGAACAGATGGAACAGATAGGTCGGGACGGGAAATGGGAATTCATCCGTGGGTTCGCCGGGCGCTCCGCTGAGGTCCGATGCCTTGCCCATGAATGTTGCGACGCCGCCCCCGCTGTGTCGTTTGTCCCAGTCTATGCGTAATTGCATAGGATGAAAGCACACGCTTCCAATTTCTGGGCCAGTTCGGGACAGGACGGGGGTTCAGTCTCGAGCTTTTGCGAAATATCATAAGATGTAATTACATTACATGCTGATGCACATTTCTGTTGACGGCGAAGCTTCGCCATCTTAGGTGCTCGCCGTCGACTTGGCCCCGCGTCGAATCATCGCGCCGGGCCGGCTTCAGCGTCTTGAACAGCCGCGCGGGACAACGATCCCAACCTGAGCGCGACACAACTATAACTCATTGAAATCTATTGATATCGCGGCGGGTCGTTACGACCGTCGCGAAGACTTTCTTGAAACGAGGGCCACGTCATGGCTGCGCTACCCAAGCTCCTTCACGCGATCGATCAGAGCCTGATGCGCGCCAACCTGCGCGCGCACGGCGCCTTCCTGGCCGGCGCGTCCGAGGGTGAACGCGCCCGACTGGGTTATATGGACCTCGCCCAAGTGAACCTGGACGGCGAGGACCTCGCCGAGGCGGATCTTGGCGGTTCGCACCTGCGATCGGCCTCGCTGCGCGGGGCCAAGCTGGAGGGAACGAATCTCGCGGGCGCAGACCTGCGCGAGGCGGACCTGGAAGGCGCCATGCTGGCCGGGGCGGATCTGCGCGGCGTGTCCTTGCGCGGCGCCAACCTGGCCCGCGCCGATCTGACCGGCTGCGACTTCGGTCAAGGCGTCCAGGCCACGATCGATCCAGGGGTCGGCTCGCGGGTGCTGCGCCATGTGAAGCGCGCCGCCGATCTGGAGCAGGCCGTGTTCGCCGGCGCGATCCTGCGCCACGCCAGCCTGGCTGGCGTCACCGGGCAAGCCGCCGATTTTCGCCAGGCCGACCTTTCCAACGCCTGCCTGACGGGCGCCCGGCTCCAGGGGGCCAATTTCGATCGCGCGAACCTGTCCTTCGCCAATCTTCGGGGCGCCGATCTGAAAGGCGCTTCGGTGCGCGGCGCCATCGCCGCCGGCGCCAACATAGTCGAGGCCACGACCTTTGGGACCGATCTGTCGGCGCTCCGGTTCGAGGCTCCCGTGGTGATGGTCGACGGACGGCCATTGATCGAACTGATCGACGCCCACCACCTGTGGTGCGAAAGCGGCGGGGCGCGCGGCGCCTCGGCGGTGCTGACGGGTTTGGATATGCGCGGCCTCGGCTCGCTCGCCGGGCGCCTGCTGACCGCGTTGAAGGCGCCCGGGGCCAATCTCCACGGCCTCGACCTGCAGGGCGCCGCGCTCCAGGGCTGCGACCTGACCGGCGCGGATCTGCGCACCGCCGACCTGCGCCTGGCCGACCTGCGCGGCGCGATCCTCGCCGGCGCCCGGATGGACGGCGCCGATCTGCGGGGCGGCCGGCTCGGTCCCCTGGCCCTTACCGAAACCCGGCGGATGGCCGCCGACCTTAGCCGTTCCAGCTTCCGCCGCGCGGACCTTCGTCACGCGGACCTGCGCGGCGCCGATCTGGCCAGCGCCGACCTGACCCGCGCCCAGCTCAACGGCGCCTGGCTGGAGCCCGCCGGCGGCCGGGAAGTCGCCGAGGCCGGCGGCTGAAATTGGTTCGCCCGCCGATCGTTGGCAGCGGCCAAGCTATGCTGCTAACAAATTGAATTTACGAACTGTTTGTGAATTCACGCGGAACCTTTCCCGTGGCGGCGTGATACGAATCGCGCGCGTAAGAGGGATTGAGCCATGATCGACTCCGACCTGGCCCGCCGGTTGCGGGGCGAGCGGCTGACCACCGCCGAGGTGCTCTATTACATGCCCGACCATCCGGCCCTGCTGCAGCGATTCCTGTGGCAGACCCTGGACCTGTCGCCGGACTATCCGCGCATCCGTCGGTTCCTCCATTACTGGCGCCATGAGATCCATGCCGTGATCCATTCGGTCGAAGTCGCCGGCGGCGGGCTGGCCGCGCCGGCGCGGCTGAACATTTCACGAACGGTCGGCACGCTGCATTAAATGGGCGGCCCCTTGGAGGCCTGATCGGTGTTGTGGTCGGCGCGTCGGCATGGTTCGTTCCGGCGGCGCGTGTTCAGCGCCCATCCGACAACCGTCCCTTCGCCAGGCCCGTCCATGACCCGCATGCTGATCTACGAGCCGTCCTATCGCCGTCTGGAGAGCCGGATCAACGCTCATGGCGCGACATTGGAGATCCTGCGGCTGCAGTCGGACGGGACCATCCTGAATGGCGACGCGAAGGTGACCATCCAGGAGGCCAGCCCCGAGATCGGCTGGTTGAACATCGACCTGTTCGGCGCCGGGTCTTCGCGCGACTACATGATCACGCTTCTGAAATCGCCGACCCTGAAATGGGTGCAGAGCAGCGCGGCCGGGTTCGACAATCCGGTGTTCGGCGATGTGGTGCGCAAGGGCGCGACCCTGACCACCAACCACAGCCAGGCGGTCGGCATGTCGGAATATGTGCTGACGACCGTGCTTGACCACCTGCAGCGCGGCCCGGACCGCCGCAAGGCCCAGGCCGAGCACCGCTGGGCGCCGGCGCCGTTCCGCGAGATCTCGGGCTCGAACTGGCTGATTATCGGCTTCGGCGCCATCGGCCAGGAGACGGCCCGCCGCGCGCGGGCGTTCGGCGCGCATATCACCGGCGTGAGGCGCAGCCCCGGCGAACATCCGCTGGCCGATGTCATCGCCCGTCCGGACCAGATCGCCTCGCTGTTGCCCATGAGCGACGTGGTGGTGCTGTCCCTGCCCCTGACGCCCCAGTCCGCCGACATGGTCGACGCCGAATTCCTCGGGGCCATGAAGGCGGGCTCTGTGTTGGTCAATGTCGGGCGTGGCGGCCTCGTGGATGAGGACGCGCTCCTGGCCGCCCTCGACGCCGGGAAACCCGAACACGCCATACTGGACGTGTTCCGCACCGAGCCCCTGCCGGCCGACAGCCGGTTCTGGGACCATCCGCGCGTCACCCTGACCCCGCACGCCTCGCCGATCAGTTCGGGACTGTCGGCGCGCAGCGACGCCCTGTTCCTGGACAACCTGTCCCGTTTCCTCGGCGGCCAGCCCCTGGTGAACCAGGTGACCGCCGCGGAGGTTCTGGGTGAGGAGGTTCTGGGCGAGGGGCGATAGGACCAGCGAAGGGACGAGCCCCCATGACCCAGGCCACGGATCCGGATCTGCTCGGCCTGGTCGGCGATGTCGGCGGCACCAATGCGCGCTTCGCCCTGGCCTATCGCCGGGATGGGCGCCTGGCCATCGACCAGCCGGCCAGTTTCCGCGCCGCGGACTATCGGTCCGGCGATGACGCGCTCAAGGCCTATCTGGACCAGTTGAAGGCGCCGGCGCGCCCGGCCTTCGCCATGGTCGCCGCCGCCGGCCCGATCGACCAGGGTCAGGTCACCTTCACCAACAATACCGACTGGCGATTTTCGGAAGACGGCTTGGAGAAAGCCGGCGGGTTTCGACGGGCGCGGCTGATCAATGACTTCACCGCCCAGGCCCTGTCGATCGATCATCTTCAGGACGCGGATGTCCGCCATGTCGGAGGCCCGAACAGCCGCCCGCGCGAAGGTTCGGCGGCCATCATCGGGCCAGGCACCGGCTTCGGCGCCGGCGCTCGCATCGACGACGGCCAGGGCCGCGCCATCCTGACCAGCGAAGGCGGCCACACCGGCTTTTCCCCGGAGGACCAGACCGAGGTCGAGATCATCCGTCATCTGATGGAAAGGTTCGGCCGGGTCTCGGTGGAGCGGCTGCTGTCGGGGCCGGGCCTGCTCAATCTCTATCAGACCCTGGGCTTGATGCGCGGCGAGCCGGCGCCTTGCGCCCATCCCGACGACGTCACCCGCCAAGCCCTGGCCGGGGAGCCGCTGAGCCGTGTGGCGCTCGAGCGGTTCTGCGCGATCCTGGGTTCCGTGGCCGGCGATTTCGCCCTGGCCTATGGCGCGGTCGCCGGGGTCTATGTATCGGGGGGTATCGCGCCGGCCGTCATCGACATACTGGCCGCCAGCGATTTTCGCCGCCGGTTCGAGGCCAAGGGACGCATGAGCGATTATCTGAAGGCTATCCCGACCTTTGTGGTCATGCAGCCGCACGCGGCGCTGGTCGGCGCGGCCAGCCGGTTGGCGGGCTTGGCCGCCGAGGCCGCCGCGTGATCCGCGCGCGGCGGGCCCGCATCGTCGCCACGCTCGGCCCGGCCAGCCGCGGCCCGATGGTGGAGGCGCTGGCCCGCGCCGGCGCCGATCTGTTCCGGCTCAATTTCAGCCACGGAACCCACGACGACCACGCCGCGGCGCTGGAGTCCGTGCGCGCGGCCGAGGTCGCGATCGACCGGCCGCTGGGCGTGCTGGCCGACCTGCAGGGCCCGAAGTTCAGGATCGGCGCCTTCAAGGACCATGCGCTCCAGGTCGGGCCCGGGACGCGGCTGCGCCTCGACCTCGATCCCGCGCCCGGCGATGGGGAGCGGGTCTGCCTGCCTCATCCGGAACTGTTCGCCGCCCTGGTCCCTGGGGCGTGGTTGCTGGTCGACGACGGCAAGGTCCGGCTCACCGTGGTCGACTGTGGGGCGGATCACGCCACGGTCGAGGTGGTCCAAGGCGAGCGCCTGTCCGACCACAAGGGCGTGTCCCTGCCGGGCCAGCGGATCCCGCTCTCGCCGCTGACGCCGAAGGACCGCGAGGATCTGGCGTTCGCGCTGCGCCTGGGCGTCGACTGGGTCGCCCTGTCCTTCGTCCAGCGCGCCGCCGACATGGCCGAACTGCGCCAACTGGTCCAGGGCCGCGCCGCGGTGCTGGCCAAGATCGAAAAGCCGGCCGCCCTGGACGACCTGGAGGCGATCCTCGACCTTTGCGACGGGGTGATGGTGGCGCGGGGCGATCTGGGCGTCGAACTGGCGCCCGAGGACGTGCCGGTGGCCCAGAAGCGGATCGTGCGCGCCGCCCGCCAGCGCGGCGCGCCGGTGATCGTGGCCACCCAGATGCTGGAATCGATGATCACGGCGCCGGTGCCGACCCGGGCCGAGGCCTCCGACGTCGCCAATGCGGTCTATGAGGGCGCCGACGCCCTGATGCTGTCCGCCGAAAGCGCCGCCGGCGCCTTCCCGCTCGAAGCGGTCGGCATGATGAGCCGGATCATCGAACGGGTGGAGCGCGATCCGAACTGGCCGGTCCTTATGCGCGCCGAGCACGGCGGCCTGCTCGATGACGACGCCGACGCCCTGGTCGCCGCCGCCCGCCGCGCGGCCGAATCCGGCTCCACGGCCTGCCTGGTCGCCTTCACCAGCACTGGCGGCACGGCCCGGCGGCTGGCCCGCGAGCGGCCGCTCCAACCGGTTCTCGCCCTGACCCCCGATATCCGCGTGGCGCGACGCCTGGCCCTGGTCTGGGGGCTGGAGCCCAGGCTCGCCGAAACGCCCAAGGGCCTGGAGCACTTGACCCGCGGCGCGGCCGTGCTGGCGGCCAATCTCGGCCTGGCCGGCCCGAATGGCCGCGTCCTGATCCTGGCCGGCACGCCGTTCGGCTCGCCCGGCGCGGCCAATCTGCTGCGCCTGGCCCATGCACCGGCGGCGCGGGATTAGCCGACGCCGCGCTCAACGATTTCGTATAGCACCTCCAAAAATCCGGCGATTTTCGCATTCCGGAGCCGCGCTCATAATCGGGCCTTCCATTGCGGGAGGCTCTCATGACCTTCGAAACCGTCATTCTCGGCCATGGCGCGGTCGGGCGCGCCGTCACCCGGGCGCTGGCGGCGCGGGGCGAAGCCGTGCGGGTCGCCCAGCGTGGCCAGCCTGGCGACCTGCCGGCGGGAGCCAGCTTCACCGCGTGCGACGTGTTCGACGCCGGCGCCGTCCGCCGCGCGATCGACGGCGCGGCCCAGGTGGTCCTGGCCGTCGGCATTCCCTACGACTCGCGCGTCTGGCGGACGGCCTGGCCAAAGACGATCACCAATGTCGTGGAGGCCTGCGCCGAAACGGGCGCCCGCCTGGTGTTCGTGGACAATCTCTACCAGCTCGGCGCCCAGAATGAGCCACGGCGGGAAGACATGCCGCTGACGGCCAAGGGCCAAAAACCCGCCATCCTGTCCGAGGTGACGCGCATCTGGATGGCCGCGAGGGATCGGGTCCGCATCGCCGCGCTGCGATGTCCCGACTTCTACGGCCCCGGTGTCGCGGTGTCCCATCTGGGGGCCTCGGCCTTTGGCGAGTTGGCCAAGGGAAAGGCCGCCCAACTGGTCGTCCCGCCCGACACGCCCCATGACTTCGCCTATGTGCCCGACATCGCCCGCGCGGTCGTGACCCTGCTGGACGCGCCGGACGACGCCTATGGCCAAGTCTGGAATGCGCCCTGCGCCCCGACGCGGACGCCGCGCGAGATCCTGCGCATCGGCGCCGAGGCGATCGGGGTCAAGGCGAAGACCCTGGCGATCCCGTTCGGGCTCATGCCGATCCTCGGGCTTTTCTCCCGCTTCATGCTGGAAGTGGTCGATGTGGGCTTCACCTGGGATCGGCCGTACCAGGTGGACGCGCGCAAATTCACGGGCCGGTTCTGGTCGGATGTGACGCCGTACGAGATCGGCGCGGCCGCGACCGCCCGATCGTTCCAGGTTTGAATTGGCCTTCGGCGCGTGTTGGTGGCCGGGCCGGGCCTCGGCCACGTCGCCGGGCCGGTGCTGGCCGCGGCCTTTTGGATCATACGGGTCCTCATTAATCATGGGCGGGATGGGTCGCTCGCCTGCCTTCGCCGAACCGCCATTTCAGCGCCAGGATCGTGCCGGAGAGGCCTAGATTGACCAGGTTCGAGCCGGCGACCGGCCAACTGTGGATCATCACCCCGTAGGCGATCCAGACGGTAAAGCCGCTGACCGTGACCAGATACATCCGCGTGGAGACCGCGCCGGCGTCGCGCTCCTTGATGATCTTGGCGATCTGCGGCACGAAGCTCGACATCGAAAGGCACGCCGCCGCGACGCCGATGCCGTTGGCCAGGAGGTCGTTCATCTTGGGCTTGATCCTGAAAAGCTGGCGGCGGCGCCCGCGGCCGCGCTCGTTCAGCGAATAAAATCGGCGCCGGTTCCCTCATCGGCGCGAGAACCGCGCCGCTTGAGCTTGCCGTGGCCGCCCAAGTCCTTAAGTACGACGTCCCTCCGAAAAAGGCCGCCAGCCAGACAAGAGGTCGCCGCCGATGCCGACAGCGCCAACGGTCTCCACGGAAAGTCCGGTCGCCAACCGGCCGGCCTTCGGAGCCCTGGTCGAAAGCCTGCCCGATCCGGTCCTGGTGGTCTCGGCCCGCGACGCCCTGGACCTCGCCGACCGGCGGCTGGTGTTCGCCAACGCCGCGGCGCGCGAGCTGCTGCGGATCCAGGGCGGCGGCGCGCCCCTGGTTTCGGCCATCCGGCATCCCCGGGTGCTGGAAGCGGTCGATGAGAGCCTGTTCGGCGGGCTGCCTGGCGAGGCGGCCTATGAAACCGGCGGCGCCCAGGACCGCTTCTGGCGGGTCCTGACCCGCCCGCTGGATCCGGCCGAGGACGGCTCCAGGCTGGCCCTGCTGGTGATCCGCGACGAGACCGACTCCCGCCGTAATGAGCGCATGCGGGCCGACTTCCTGGCCAATGCCAGCCACGAACTGCGCACGCCGCTCGCTTCCCTGACCGGCTTCATCGAGACCCTGCGTGGCCACGCCCGCGACGACGCCGCCGCCCGCGAGCGGTTTTTGGGCGTCATGGCCGCCCAGGCCGGCCGGATGGCGCGGCTGATCGACGACCTGCTGTCGCTGAGCCGGATCGAGCTCAACGAACATATCGCTCCGGAAGGCCGGGTCGATCTGGCGCTCGCGATCATGGACGTGATCGACGCCCTGGGGCCGCTGGCGTCCGAATATGGCGTCAAGTTCCGCACCCGCCTGCCCGAACGCGGCGCGGCGGTGGTCAATGGCGATCGCGACCAGATCCTGCAGGTGATCCAGAACCTGTTCGACAATGCGCTGAAATATTCGCCGCGCGGCGATTTCGTCGAGATCGAGCTTGACGCGGACCTGCCGGCCGACGCGACCCTCGCGCCGCCCAGGCCCGGCGCGGCTCGGCTGTCGCTGTTGAGCCCCGACCTGGTGGGCGGCGAGCGGTTCGTGGTGCTGCGCTGCTCCGACCACGGCCCCGGCATCGCCCGCG
>DATAYD010000134.1:0-55001 GCA_036272715.1 Caulobacteraceae bacterium
CCGATCGGCAATCTGCGCGACATCACGCTCAGGGCCCTCGACGTTCTGGCCGGGGCCGACCTGATCCTGGCCGAGGACACCCGGGTCAGCGCCAAGCTCCTGAACGCCTACGGCCTGAAGCGTCCGCTGGAGCGTTATGACGAACACGCCGCTGAACGCATCCGTCCCCGCGTGCTCCAGGCCCTGGCCGAAGGCCGCCGGATCGCCCTGGTCTCCGACGCGGGCACGCCGCTGATCTCCGATCCCGGCTATCGGCTGGTGCGCGAAGCCGCCGCCCAGGGCGCGGCGGTGATCCCCATCCCCGGCGCCTCCGCCACCCTGGCGGCGCTCAGCGCGGCGGGGCTGCCGACCGACCGGTTCCTGTTCGCCGGCTTTCCGCCGCCCAAGACATTGGCCCGACGGGCGTTGTTCGCCGAACTGGCCCCGATCCGCGCCAGCCTGGTGTTCTTCGAAGGGGCCTCGCGACTGGGTGATTGCCTGGCCGATATGGCCGCCGTGTTCGGTCCACGTGAAGCGGTGGTGGCCCGCGAACTGACCAAGCTGTACGAGACCCTGTCGCGCGGCCTCCTGGAGGCGCTGGCCGCCGATCCGAAGCTGCGCGCGCCAAAAGGCGAAGTGGTGATCGTGGTCGCCCCCGGGGAGACGGCGCCCGCCAGCGCGGAAGACGCCGACGCCGCCCTGCGGGAGGCCCTGGCCCGGCTCGGCCCCGCCGATGCGGCGGCCGAAGTGGCGAGCGCCCTCGGCCTGTCGCGCCGCGAGCTCTATCGCCGCGCCCTGGTCTTGAAAGGGGCGATTTGAGCGAGGTGCGGCGGGCGCGGGGCGCGCGGGCGCGCGCTTCCGGCCGTCGCGCCGAGGTGCTGGCCGCGCTCTGGCTGATGGCCAAGGGCTATCAGATCCTGGGTTTCCGGCTGCGCACGCCCCATGGCGAGATCGATCTGGTCGCCAGGCGCGGCCGGGTGGTCGCGGCGGTGGAGGTGAAGACCCGCGTCACGATCGAAGCGGCGCTGGAGGCGGTTTCCCTGGCTCAGCGCCAGCGCCTGCGCCGCGCGATCCGCGCTCTCGCCGCCCGCCGCCGAGGCTTCGAACATGCCCATGTGCGCCTTGATCTGATGGCGCTCGCGCCCGGGCGTTTACCAAGGCATATTCCCGACGCGTGGAGCCAGGACGCCGATTTCAACTAGGCCAAGTCCGGCGGGGGCTGGGAGGCGGTGATGACACGAGAGGAGGCCGAGGGTGTATTGGTCGGCGCGGGGGCTGTCCCCGACGACGGTTTTCCCTTGCTTGACGCCGCCTTGGCCTGTGCGATGCACGAGGATCCCCTGCGCGATCCCGGTCCCGCCCGGGCGCTGGCGAATGAGGCGGCCGATCGGCTGAAGGACCGGTTGCTGCGGGAATCGCCGCCGGAGGCGCTGAGCGAGACCCTGGCCGGCGACCTCAGATTGACCGGCGATCTGATGACCTACGAGAATCCAGCGAATCTCGACATCATCGGGGTGTGCGAGCGCCGCAAGGGGCTGCCTGTGTCGTTGGGCGTGCTCTATATCGACGCGGCCCGTCGCTGCGGCCTGACGGTGCGGGGCGTCGACTTTCCGGGCCACTTCCTGCTCAGGATCGAGACCGACGAGGGGCCGTTGGCGCTGGACCCGTTCAGCGACGGCCGGGTGGTGCTGCCCTCGGAGCTGACCCGCCGAGCCTTTCACGCCGGCCTGACGCCCGATGTCGCGGACCGGCTCGATCAGTTGATGGCGCCGGTCACCGACCGCGCGGTGCTGATCCGGCTGCAGAACAACATCTTCGCCCGCGCCATCGCCGCGCAGGATTTCGCCCGCGCCGAACGCTCGGCCCTGCGCCGCGCCTTGATCGATCCCGCCGACCATCGACCCTGGATCGACGTGGCGGCCGCGCGCGAGGGTCAGGGCGCGCTGGCCGGCGCCCTGCAGGCCCTGGCCCGCGCCCAGATGCTGGACGGCGGCGCGGCGATCGCGGCCCGCGCGGCGCGTGAACGGGTGCGGCTGCGGCTGAACTGAGGCCGCCGCCCCTGGCGCGACGGCGCCGGCGTGGTTAAGTCCAGCTCGCCGAAGCTTTTGGAGCGCCCGATCGCATGTCCCTCAAGGTCGCCATCCAGATGGATCCCGTCGAAGGGATCAATATCGAGACCGATACGACCTTCCTGCTCATGCTCGAGGCCCAACTGCGCGGCCACGCCCTGTGGGTCTATACGCCCGAGCGGCTGGCGCTCGAGGACGGCCGCGTCCTGGCGCGAGGCCGGGCCCTGAACCTGCGGGCCGTCAAGGGCGACCACCATCGCACCGGCGAGTGGGAGATCCGGGACCTGTCGGAAATGGACGTGGTGCTGATGCGCCAGGATCCGCCCTTCGACATGGCCTATATCACCGCCACCCATTTCCTGGAGGCGATCCACCCGAAGACCCTGGTGGTGAACAATCCCCTGGAGGTGCGCAACGCCCCGGAAAAGCTTTTCGTCACCAGCTTTCCGGGCGTTCAGCCGCCGACCCTGGTCACCGCCGATCCCGAAGCCATCTATGATTTCCGCGCCCGCCATGGCGACATCGTGCTGAAGCCGCTCTATGGCGGCGGCGGCTCGGGCGTGGTGCGGCTGGCCGAGGACGATCCGAACCTGGACGCGCTCCTGGAGCTGCACGCGATGATCGGCCGCGAGCCGGTGATCGCCCAGAAGTTCATCCCCGCGGTATCCAAGGGCGACAAGCGCGTGCTGCTGGTCGATGGCGAGCCCGTGGGCGCGATCAACCGGGTGCCGGCGGCGGGCCAGGTCCGCTCGAACCTCGCCCGTGGCGGCCGCGCCGAGGCGGTGGAGCTGACCGCCCGCGACCGGGAGCTGTGCGCGATCATCGGCCCGGAACTGCGCCGGCGCGGCCTGCTGTTCGTCGGCATCGACGTCATCGGCGACTATCTGACCGAGATCAATGTCACGTCTCCCACCGGCGCCCAGCAGTTGAAACGTTTCGGGGGCGCCGACGCGGCCGTCATGCTCTGGGACCGCATCGAGGCGATCCGAGCCGGAGGTCAGGCGGACTCTCGGCGCCCTTCAAATGGCGTTGCTTGACGTAACCGGCCACCAGGGATTGAACTTTGGGGTGGAGCATCTGAAACATCCTCCATATTCGCGCGACTTCACCCGCAGCGCGAATATTCATAAAAAATGTCGCCCAAGTGACTGAATTATAAAATCTTCCCCATTAGTTCCGTTTTCGTTCTTGATCTGCGCCAGCGATCGTGTTGGAATTGTGGATAAGTCAGCGGGGTGGGGATGGTTGCGCACGTCGTAACGGTGGCGTTCGAGGGCGTTGAAGCGCGCCGGGTCGATGTCGAAGTCCAGATGACCGGCGGCACGGTGGTGTTCGTCGTGGTCGGATTGGCCGACAAGGCGGTCGCCGAGAGCCGCGAGCGGGTGCGCGCCGCTTTCGCTGGCCTTGGGCTGGCGCTGCCGGCCCGGCGGATCGTGGTCAACCTGGCTCCGGCGGACCTGCCCAAGGAGGGCAGCCACTACGACCTGCCGATCGCGCTGGCTGTCATGGCGTCCATGGGCGTTATCCCGCCCGACAGCCTGAACGGCTGGGCGGCCGTGGGCGAACTGGGCCTGGATGGCCAGATCGCACCCGTGGCCGGAACGCTCCCCGCGGCGGTGGCCGCCAGCGCCATGAACCTCGGCCTGATCTGCCCGGAAGCCTGCGGGCCCGAGGCGGCCTGGGCCGGAGACTGCCGGATTTTGGCCCCGCGATCCTTGATATCCCTGGTCAATCATTTCCGGGGAACCCAGGTTCTTGGCCAGCCCGCGCCTGGGCCGGTGATCGAGCCGGAGCGCGCCTTGGACCTGCGCGACGTCAAGGGCCAGGAGGGCGCCAAGCGCGCGCTCGAGATCGCGGCGGCCGGGGGCCACAACCTGATGTTCGTCGGCCCGCCCGGCTCGGGCAAGTCAATGCTGGCCCAGCGCCTGCCCGGCCTTCTGCCGCCGCTTTCGGCGGCCGAACTGCTGGAAACCTCGATGGTCCATTCGGTGGCCGGGCTGATCGCCAAGGGCGCCCTGACCCGCGCCCGGCCGTTCCGCTCGCCCCACCACTCAGCCTCCATGGCCGCGCTGACCGGCGGCGGCCTGCGCGCCAAGCCGGGGGAAGTCTCCCTGGCCCATAACGGCGTGCTGTTCCTTGACGAACTTCCCGAATTCAGCGCCCAGGCCTTGGACAGCCTCCGCGCGCCGCTGGAGACCGGAGAGGTGATGGTCGCGCGGGCCAACGCCCATGTCCGCTATCCGGCCCGGGTCCAACTGGTCGCGGCCATGAACCCCTGCCGCTGCGGCCACGGCGGCCTCGGCCGGGGCGCCTGCGGGCGGGCGCCGCGCTGCATCCAGTCCTACCAGTCGCGGGTCTCCGGCCCGTTCGTCGATCGCATCGACCTGCGTATCGAGGTCCCGCCCGTGACCGCGACAGACCTCGCCCTGCCCCCGCCGGCCGAAGGCAGCGCTGAGGTCGCCGCGCGCGTCGGGCAGGCCCGCGCGCTCCAGATCGACCGCGCCGAGGCGGCCAGCGACGCCGGCGCGGCGCTCAACGCCACGGCCCAGGGCGCCTGGCTCGACAAGATCGTCGCCCTGGACGAGCCGGCCCGCGCGCTTCTGTCCCGCGCCGCGGAGGCTGGCGGCCTGACCGCGCGGGGCTGGTCGCGGACGTTGCGGTTGGCGCGGACCATCGCCGACCTGGAGGGCGCGACCGCGGTGCGCCGGGTGCATGTGGCGGAAGCCTTGATCTATCGCGGCGCTGGACCGGGCGGCGCGGACGAAGGCTATGCGAAGGGCGGACGGCAGACCGGCGCCGGCGTCAAACAGCCCCACGTGGGAGTGGAGCGATGAAGCCGAAGATCAGCATGCTATTCGAGCTATTTCGCCGATCCTGACGGCTTCCTCTGGGAAGTCGCCTATAACCCCTACACCGACCTCACCTGATCCTGGCGCCAGACCCAGGCTTTCAGTCGAATTCGGTGGTCAGGAGTTCTTCGCTCAATTGCGCGACGGCGGCCAGGGCGCGCCAGGACTCAGCGGACTTCAGGAACAGCGCCTGGATGTCCTGTCGGGTCTCGGCATCGGCCCAGCGCTCGGCTTCTTTGGCGCGTTGAAGATAGTCATCGGTTCGCAACATCATCCAATCTCCCAGAATTCCCCTCCGCAGCCAGGAAACGCCCGAAATCCGTACTGGCCCTTAACGGAAAGGCTGAAGAGGGAATTCATGATCCGGCCAAGCTCGGCGAGCGCATTGGCGTCCGCGCCGGTCCAATCGAGACGCGCACCGCATGGGCCCGTTTGACCGGGTGTTAAGCGGCGGCCGGCTAGGGTCCCGCCATGACCGACGCCGCCGACCTGATCCGCGCGCTTGAGGGCCCAGCCGCCCTGCTGGACGCCTCTGGCCAAGTGCTGGCCGCCAGCCCGTCGTTCGCGGCTCACCGGCTCGACCCTGCCTGGTTGGCGGGACTTGAGCCCGGCGAGCGCCGCGAAACCCTGGATGGCGACGGCGCCCTGACGGCTTGGCGAATGACCTTGACGCCGGACGGCGCGCGGATCCTCAGTGGAATGCCCGTCCCCGGCGCCGGCGAGCAGCGTGAACGCTACCTGGCCTCGTTGAGCCACGAACTGCGCACCCCCCTGAACGGGGTGCTCGGCATGGCGGGGCTCCTGGCCGAGACGCGCCTGGCCGCGGACCAGCGCAGCTATCTGGCGGCGGTGCGCGACTGCGGCGAACACCTCCTGGGCCTGGTCAACGATATTCTGGACCTGGCCCGCATGGACGCCGGCCAACTGACGCTTCATCTCGCCCCGGTGCGGATCAATCGGCTGCTGCAATCCACCGCCGAGCTTCTGAGCCCGCGCGCCAAGGCCAAGGGGCTGGAGATCGGCTGGAGCATCCCGCGGGACCTGCCGGTCGTGCGCGCCGACGAAGGCCGGCTGCGCCAGATCCTGTTCAATCTCGCCGGTAATGCGATCAAGTTCACCGAAACCGGCGGTGCGCTGCTCAGTGCGCAAGCGCGCCCCGCCGGACCGGGCCGCGTCCGGCTGCGGTTCTGGGTCGCCGACACCGGACCGGGCGTGCCGGAAGCCCAGCGCGAGCGGATTTTCGAGGTGTTCGCCCAGGCCCGTCCCGAGCACGGCGCGCGCGGCGATAGCAGCGGCCTCGGCCTCGCCATCGTGCGGCGGCTGGCGGCCGCCCATGGCGGGCGCGCCGGCGTCGAGGCGCCGCCGGAAGGCGGCTCGCGCTTCTGGTTCGAGGCCGACTTCGAGATCGAAGCGTTGGAGCCATCCGAACACCCTTTGGAAGGCCGCGCCGTGGCCGTGTTCTCGCCCAACCCCATTGTGCGCGAGGCGGCGCGCGCCTTGATCGAAACCGCCGGCGGACTGGCGTTGACGGCGCCGAGCCCCGTTCATGTTCCAGACGGCGCCGTGGTGCTGGTGGACCACGCCCTGGCGGCGGGCGAAGGTCGGCGTGGCCGAGCCTTGCGGCCGATCGTCGGCCATCCTTCGGTGATCCTGCTGGCTCCGGAGGATCGCGGCGCCATCGCCCGTTACCGCGAGGCCGGTTTCGCCGGCTATCTGATCAAGCCGCTCCGTGATGTTTCACTGGTCGAGCGGGTGCTGGCGGCCTTGGATGGCGCGCCTGGGCTCGCCGCCAGCGACGAACGGGCGGCGGCCCAGGCGGCCGCTGGCGCCCGCGTGCTGTTGGCGGAAGACAATCCGATCAATGCGCTCCTGGCCCGCTCACTCCTGGAGCGTGAAGGCTGTGTGGTCGATCGGGTCGGCAACGGGCATGACGCCTTGGCCGCCGCCGCCTCCGTCGCCTACGACCTGATCCTGATGGATCTGAGGATGCCCGGCCTCGATGGGCGACAGACTGCCGAGGCCCTTCGGGAGCGGGGTTGCCGCGCGCCGATCGTCGCCCTGACCGCCGACGCCTTCGAGGAGGATCGCCGGGCCTGCCTGGAAGCCGGCATGGATGATTTTCTGACCAAGCCGCTGAAGCCGGCCGTGCTTCAGGCCATGCTTCAACGGTGGGCTCGCTCCGGCTGGACGCCGGCCAAGGCGCGGGCCAAGCTCGCGTCCTGATTTGGGGAGCCTTTGCTCCCCCCAAGGAGCCGCTCCTGCCCGAAGACAGTCATCCGACCGATGAAGCCAGTCCGGACCTGGCCGCCGGCGCCTTCCGCGCTTATGCCGACCGGCGCACCCTGGTCATGCTGGGGCTGGGATTCGCCTGCGGCCTGCCGAACCTGTTGATTTTCGACACGCTTTCGGCTTGGTTGCGCGAAGCGGGCCTGTCCTTGGAAATGATCTCGTTCTTCAGCTTGGCCACCCTGGCCTATTCGCTGAAGATTCTCTGGGCGCCCCTGGTCGACCGTACGGCCATACCGGGCCTGACCCGTTGGCTGGGCCATCGCCGTTCCTGGATGCTGGTCGCCCAGGTCCTGGTCACGCTGGGCCTGCTCCTGGTGTCGCGCGGCGATCCCAAGTCCGGCCTGAGCCGTCTGGCCCTCTTCGCGGTCTTCACCGGTTTCGCCTCGGCCACCCAGGATATCGTGGTCGACGCCTGGCGGATCGAGGCGGTGGGCGGGGGTCGCCAGGGCGCGATGGCGGCCGCCTATCAGTGGGGCTACCGGATCGCCGGCGTCGCCGGCGGCGCGGTGGCGCTGATCCTGGCCCAGGCCTATGGCTGGCATGCCTCCTACGGCCTGATGGCGGGCCTGATGGGCGTGGGTATGGCGGCGGTGTTCGCCGCGCCGCGCGAGACAGGCCTGATCCGCCGCCCCCTGCCCGGCGCGGGATTGCCCGGCTCACCGATCTTGGAAGGCCTCGAATGGGCCACGCGGCTGGCCTTGCTGGCCCTGGGCGGCCTGTTGCTGGGCTCGGGCCTCGGGGCCAAGGCCGATGTCCTGGCCGAGTTGTTGCGCGCGGTTCATTCGCATCGTGCCGCGACCATGATCCTGGCGGCGTGGAGCGCCAAGCCCGATGGGATCTGGTGGCAATTGGCGGGCGTCTTGGCCGGCGGGCTGGTCATGGTCGCGGCCGTATGGCCGATCCCGCGCGTCCGGACGCGCCCGGGGCTCTACCTTTCGACGGCGTTCGGTGAGCCGCTGGGTGATTTCTTCAACCGTTTCAAGGGGACCGCAGCGCTGATCCTGGCTTTGATCTGCGTCTATCGGCTCTCCGACTTCGTCCTCAACATCATGAACCCGTTCTATCTGGACCTGGGTTTCAGCATGACCCAGGTCGCCGGCGCCCGAAAACTGTTCGGTCTGGCCATGACCATGGCCGGGGTGTTCGCCGGCGGGTTGTCGGTCGCGCGACTGGGCGTGATGCGGGCGATGGTGATCGGCGCCTTCGCGCTACCGATCACCAACACGATCTTCGCCTGGCTGGCGACGCGGGGACCCGATTTCCAGAGTTTGCTGATCGCGATCGGCATCGACAATATCGTGTCCGGCTTCGCCGGCACCTGCCTGATCGCCTACATGTCCAGCTTGACCAGCGCGGGCTTCACGGCGACTCAATACGCGCTCTTCTCCTCGCTCTATTCGCTGCCCGGCAAGCTGGTGGCGTCGCAATCGGGCCGGATCGTCGAGACCGCGGCGCGGGCGGCCGGCCCCGGCGGCCCGTTCTCGGCGTTGCGCGGCCTCTTCGCCCACACCCCGCACACGGCCTTCGCTCATGCCATGGCGCGATCCCAGGTCAGCGCGGCGGCGCTGGGGGCCGGCTATATGGTGTTTTTCTTCTATTCCGGCCTGGTCGGCCTCGCCGCGATGGTCCTGGCCGTGCTGGTGGCCAGAAAAAGCCGTTAAGGCGCGCGCTCGCACCAGGGGTCGAGGTCCGTCTCGGCGCCGATCAGCGACAGGCCCGCGGCGATGGATTCCAGCTCCGACCCGGAATCGATCCTGGCCTCGCCGAAGCGATCGACGAACAGCCGCCGCACCGCCGGCACAAAGGATGACCCGCCGGTCAGGAACACCCGATCGATCCCCTTTGGCCCCAGTTTGGCCTTGGCCAAGGCTTCGTCCACCGCGGTCTCGATGGCGGCCAGTTCGCGGCCGATCCAGCCCTCGAATTCGGCGCGCTGGACATCTTTCTCGATCACGATGTCGTCCGCGAAGAAGCTGAAGCGCGCTTCCATCTGGTCCGACAGGGCTTCCTTCAGCCGCGAGACCGACTGGTAGAGCCGGTAACCGTGATTGCCGTCCAGGAGCGCGACCAGGCGTTCGAGCTTCTCGGGCTCCAGGCAACGCCGCACCAGGCTTCGTATGTCGCGCATGTCCCGCGAGCCGCGCATCAAGGCCAACTGATCCCACCGGGCGAAGGCGGCGAAGTACCGGTTCGGTATGGGCAGGACGTTGGCGTAGTCCTTATAGGTGGAGCCCTTGCCCAGTTCCGGCGAGACCAGATGGTCGATGATCCGGTAGTCGAAGGCGTCGCCAGCCAAGGCCACGCCGGATCCGCCCAACGCCCGCGAACGCATGACGCCGCCCCGCCGCTCGAAACGAATGATCGAGAAATCCGAGGTGCCGCCGCCGAAATCGGCCACCAGCACGGTGGCGTCTTCCTTCAGCCGGCGCGCGAAGAAAAAGGCCGCCGCCACCGGCTCCAGGGCGTAGAGCACTTCGGTGAAGCCCAGCCGCCGGAAGGCGATCTCATAGCGGCTCAGCGCCAGGGCCGGATCGGGGCTGGCGCCGGCGAACCGCACCGGCCGCCCCACGATCACCCGCGCCGGCGCATCGGCCATGGCCGCGCCGGCATGAGCGCGCACGCGCAGCAAAAACGCCGACAGCATGTCCTCGAACCGGTAGCGCCGACCGATGATGGTGGTTTCGGTGAAGAAGGGACTGGCGGCGTAGCTCTTGAACGACTGGATCAGGCGGGTCTCGGCGGGATCCTCGAGATAGGTTTCGATCGCCCAGGGACCCGCCTCGATGCTGCGCCCGGAAAGCTCGTCCGAATCCGCGTGGAAGCTCAAGGCCGACCGGAACGTCGAGGCGTGGGCGCCGTCGGCGTTGAAACGCACCAATTCCGCCTGACCGTCCGCGCCGATCAGCGACACGACGGTGTTGGTCGTCCCGAAGTCGACGCCGAGGGTTGGGGTCATGGGCATGGGGCGCGCGACATGCCGCGCGCCGGGCGAAAGGTCAAGGTTTGCGGGTCGCCCGCCTACTTCTCCGCTTCCGTGAGTTGCCGTCCATAGGCCGCCATGATGGCGAGGTTCAGGATCTTGGACACCGAGGCCGAGAGCGGGCTGATCTGGACCGGCTTGCAAAGGCCGAGCAGCAAGGGGCCGATCACCGTCGCCTCGCCCAGCGCCTGGACCAGCTTGGTCGAGATCGAGGCCGAATGGATCGCGGGCATGATCAGCACATTGGCCGAGTCGGTCAGGCGCATGAACGGGTAGTTCTCCCGCAGCGCCGGGTCGAGGGCCAGTTCGGGCGGCATCTCGCCTTCGTACTCGAAGTCGATGTCCTCGCGGGCGTCCAGCAGCGCCACCGCCTCGCGGACCTTGTCCGACCGCGTGCCCATCGGATTGCCGAAGGTGGAATAGGACATCAAAGCCACCCGGGGCTTGAAGCCCAGGTGCCGCACCGCCCGCGCCGCCTCGATGGCGATCTCCACCAGTTCCTCGGCCTCGGGCATCTCGGTGACATTGGTGTCGGCGATGAACAGGGTGTGACCCCGGCTCAGCACGATCGACATGCCGATCACCCGCCCGCCCGGCGCCGGATCGATCACGCGCATGACCTCGTCCAGCGCTTGATCGTAGCTGCGGGTCACGCCCGTCACCATGCCGTCGGCATGGCCCAGCGCCACCATGGCGGCGGCGAAGGAGTTGCGGTCCTGGTTCACCAGCCGCTGTATGTCGCGGGTTAGATAGCCGTTGCGCTGCAGGCGCTGGTACAAAAACGAGACGAATTCCGCATTGTGCTTGGACACCCGCGCATTGGCGATCTCCAGCTTGATGTCGTCCGGGTTCAGGCCGACCGAACGCATGTTTTCGTGGATCAGGTCCTCGCGGCCGACCAGGATCGGCTGGCCCAGGCCCTCGCTCTGGAAGGCGTAGGCCGCGCGGATCACGCTCGGCTCCTCCCCCTCGGCGAACACGATGCGCTTCTTCGGCCCATTCATCACCGCGCCGGAGATCTTCTGCATGAAGCCGGCGGTGGGATCGAGCCTTTGGGCCAGGGCCGCGCGATAGGCGTCCATGTCCACGATCGGCTTGCGCGCCACGCCGGTGTCCATGGCCGCCTGGGCCACATAGGGCGGGATGAACGAGATCAGCCGCGGGTCAAAGGGCGAGGGAATGATGTATTCCGGCCCGAATTTCAGCGATACGCCGTGATAGGCCGCCGCCACTTCATCGGGAACATCCTCGCGCGCCAGTTGGGCCAGGGCGTTGGCGCAGGCGATCTTCATCTCGTGATTCACGCGCCGAGCGCGCACGTCCAGAGCGCCGCGGAAGATGTAGGGGAAGCCCAGGACATTGTTGACCTGGTTGGGATAGTCGGACCGGCCGGTGGCCATGATCGCGTCGCCGCGCACACTGGCCACATCCTCGGGCGAGATCTCCGGGTCGGGATTGGCCATGGCGAAGATGATCGGCGACGGCGCCATCGAGGCCACCATCTCCTTGGTCAAGGCGCCCTTGGTGGAGACGCCGATAAAGACGTCCGCGCCCTTGACCGCGTCTTCCAGGGTGCGCGCGGGGGTGTCGACCATCAGGGCCGACTTCCACTGGTTCATGCTCTTGGTGCGGCCTTCGTAGATCACGCCGGTGCTGTCGACGGCGATGCAGTTCTCGTGACGCACGCCCATGGCCTTCATCAGCGCCAGCGAGGCGATGCCCGCCGCGCCGACGCCGCACAGGACCAGCTTGACGTCTTCCATCTTGCGGCCGGTGATGTAGCAGGCATTGATCAGGCCGGCCGAGCAGATGATGGCGGTGCCATGCTGGTCGTCATGGAACACCGGGATGTCCAGCAGCTCCTGCAGCTCGGTCTCGATGCGGAAGCACTCGGGGCTCTTGATGTCCTCCAGATTGATGCCGCCGAAGGTCGCGCCGATATTCTTGACCACGGTGATCACTTCGTCCGGGTCGCGGGTGGTCACCTCGATGTCGACGGAGTCCACGTCGGCGAACCGTTTGAACAGCACCGACTTGCCTTCCATCACCGGCTTGGAGGCCAGGGCTCCCAGATCGCCGAGGCCCAGGATGGCGGTGCCGTTGGAGATCACCGCGACCAGGTTGCCCTTGGAGGTGTAGTCGTAGGCGGCGTCGGGGTTCTCGGCGATGGCGCGGACCGGCACGGCCACGCCCGGCGAATAGGCCAGGCTCAAGTCGCGCTGGGTCGCCATCGGCTTGGTCGCGACGATCGCGATCTTGCCGGGCGTCGGATATTTGTGGAACGCGAGCGCTTCGTCGTCGGTGAAGGTGCGTCTTTCGTTATCGGCCATGATCGCTCGAACCCCCCGGGATTGCGCGCGCGCTGCGTCGGCGGCGCGCTTGATAGGTAGCTGGCACCCTAAAGGCCGTCGTGGAAAAGCGGTACCCGGTTTTGCGCAGGGTTCCGCGAACGGAACCCTCGCTTTCGTCCCAGATACCGGCGTCAGCCGCCTTGGCGGGCGCGCAGCCCGGCCTGCATTTCCGAGCCGACCTTCTGGGCCACGGGATCCATCTTCAGTCGTTCGGCGTAATCCGACAGCTTCAGGAGGCCTTCCAGCATGTCGCCGGCCCCGAAGATCGGACCGATCAACTGAATGAAGAACAGGACCGGGATCAGCGCGCAGTCGGCGGTGGTCAGGGTCTCGCCCGCCGCGTAGGGACCGTCGCCTAAAAAGACGTTCAGGTGGACCAGCGCGCCCTTCAGCTTCTCGATCGCATCGTCGACCACCACCTGGTCCCGCGTCGCCGGGTTCATCTGGCCGAACAGGGGCTGCAACTGCTGCATCACATAGAGCTCGGTCACCCGCGCGATCAGCCGCGCCCGCGCCTTGCCCTCCGGCGTCGAGGGACGCAGGCCGCTATCCGGGAAAGCATCGGCCAGGTATTCGACGATGGTGTCGGATTCCGGCAGGGCGAAACCGTCCGCGGCGACCAGCACCGGCACCCGGCCCATCGGGTTGAGGGCCAGATATTCGTCGGACTTGGTCCCGCTCTCCGGCGGGGCGACGATTTCGACCGGCAGGTTCTTGGCGTAGATCGCGGCGCGCACCCGCGCGGCGAACGGCGAAAGGTCCACGGAATAGAGCTTCATTCGAGCTTCTCCTGGGTCACGCGCCCGATAGCGGTTGACCGGGGCGTATGGGGCGGGAAACTAATCTGGATCAATTATGATGCGTCGGCGCGCAAAGCGCCGGGGCGGGTTCTCTCTCTAAAGCACGGATGGCCATGTCGCCCACCCCCCGCATCAGGATTGGCGTCGCCGGCGCCCTGGGCCGGATGGGCCTTGCGATCGCCGGCGCCGTGCAGGCGCGTGACGATGTGGAGATCGCCGCCCTGTTCGATCGACCGGGGACCGAAGGCCAGGGGCTGGGCGACGGCGTTCTCGTAACGGCGGATGCGGCGGTCGGCTTTTGCGATGTGCTGCTCGATTTCACTTCACCGGACGCCTCGGTCGCTCTGGCGCGGGCCTGCGCCGCGCGCGGCGGGCCAGCCTTGGTGATCGGCTCGACCGGCTTTTCGGAGGCGGAAGCTCACGCCGTCGACGCCGCCGCGGAGCGGATCGTGGTGGTGCGATCCGGCAATTTCTCCCTCGGCGTCAACCTCCTGGCCGGCCTGGTCGAGCAGGCGGCGCGGGCCTTGCGCGCGGAAGACTGGGACATCGAGGTGTTCGAGGCGCACCACCGGCGCAAGATCGATGCGCCGTCGGGCACCGCCCTGATGCTCGGCGAGGCCGCCGCCCGGGGCCGCGGCGCGCATCTGACCGATGTCGCCGAGCGCGGCCGAGATGGCGTGACCGGGCCGCGGGGACCGGCCGCCATCGGATTTTCGGTGATGCGGGCCGGCGGCATCGTCGGCGAGCACGCGGTGGTGTTGGCGGCCGAGGACGAGATCCTCACCCTATCCCATTCAGCCAGGGACCGGAGCCTGTTCGCGCGGGGCGCTTTGGAAGCCGCCATCTGGGCGGTGCGCCAGCCGCCCGGCCGTTATGACATGATGGATGTGCTGGGCTTTGGCCGGAAAGGCGCGCCGTGAATGATCTGCTGTCCCTGGACGCCAGCGCCCAGTTGAACGCCCTGGGCTCCGGCCGGGTCAGCGCGGCGGACTTGCTGGAAGCTGTCGTCGCCCGTCACCAGGCGGTTCATCCCGCCTTGAACGCCGTGGTCGCGACCGACCTGGAGCGCGCGCGTCGCCACGCCGGGGCGATCGACGAGCGACGGGCGGCCGGCGACCATCTCGGCGTGCTGGCCGGCCTGCCGATGACGATCAAGGACACCTTCGACGTCGAATTCATGCCCGCGTCTTCCGGGGTCAAGGGCCTGCTGGGCCGGTCGTGCAAGGACGCGGTCGTGGTCGCCCGGGCCCGCGCCGAAGGGGCGGTGGTCTGGGGCAAGACCAATGTGCCGGTCATGGCCGGCGACTGGCAAAGCTATAATGGCCTTCATGGCGTGACCAGAAACCCGTGGGACCTGGCCCGCACGCCCGGCGGCTCCTCGGGCGGCGCGGCCGCGGCCCTGGCCGCGAGCGTCACCGCGCTGGAGATCGGCTCGGACATCGGCGGTTCGCTGCGCGTGCCGGCGGCGTTCAGCGGCGTCTTTTCGCACAAGCCGACCTGGGGCCTGGTTTCCCAGCGCGGCCACGTCCCGCCCCGGCCTGGGACCGTGTCCGAGCGCGACCTGAACGTGGTCGGGCCGATGGCGCGATCGGCGCGGGATCTGCGCCTTCTGCTCTCGGTGCTCGAAGAGGGGCCGCTTCAGGCCAAGGCGCCGCCGGCCGAGCTGAAAGGGCTCAGGATCGGGCTCTGGCTCGACGAACCGGATTTTCCCCTCGATCCTCAGGTGCGCACCGTGGTCGAAGCCTTCGCCAAGGCGTTGGCGAGCCTCGGCTGTGAAGTCGAGGCGATCCGGCCGGTCGACGGACCGGCGCTGCTGGCCGCTTATCGCCGGCTGCTCGCGCCCTTGATCGCCCAGGACTTGCCGCCGGCCGCCCTTTCGAAGATGGAGCGGGCGCGGTCATGGGCGAAGCTCGCGTCGCGGGCCGGGCGGGGCGGGGACTGGGCCAACCAGGTGCTAAGCTACACCGCCAGTCACGCCGAATGGCTGGAGGCCGACGAGGCGCGCGCCCGTTTCGCCCAGCATCTGCGCGGCGTGTTCGAGCGGCATGACCTGATCATCGCGCCGGTCGCGCCGGTCACGGCCTTCCCACACGACCATGGGCCATTCGGCCAGCGGCGCCTGGCGCTCTCGGACGGGCGGTCGATCGATTATGGATCGATGCTGAACTGGATCTCGATGGCCACCGCTTGCGGCCTGCCGGTCACCACCTATCCCGCCGGTCCCGCCGCCGACGGATTGCCGGTCGGTGTTCAGCTAATCGGGCCGCGTGGCGGCGACGCCAAGGTCCTCTCGATCGCCCAGGCGGTGGAGGAGGCGCTGGGCGGGTTCATGCCGCCGCCCGCGAAGGTCGCGCGCACCGCCTAACGGCCGCCCGTCGAGCCGAAGCCGCCCTGGCCGCGCACGGTTTCGTCGAGGGTCTCCACCTCGGACCATTCCGCCCGGGTCACCGGTGCGATCACCAACTGGGCGATGCGGTCGCCGCGGCGGATGGTGAAGTCCTCTTCGCCCAGATTGATCAGGATCACCTTCACCTCGCCGCGATAGTCGGCGTCGATGGTGCCGGGCGTATTGACCTGGGTGACGCCATGCCTGGCCGCGAGGCCCGAACGCGGCCGCACCTGACCCTCGAAGCCGTCCGGCAGCGCGAAGGCCAGGCCCGTCGGCACCGCGAACCGTGAGCCGGGACGCAGCACGACCGGCGCGTTCTCGGCCACCGCGGCGCGCAGGTCCATGCCGGCCGCGCCCGCCGTCTCATAGGCGGGCAAGGGCAGGTCCGGGTTATTGGGCAGCCGCCGGATAGGGACGATGGGGTTCACGCTCGGACTTCCCCCAGATGTTCAGCGACGCGGCGGGCCAGGCGCGCGGCCACCGCGCCCTTGTCGGCCCGGTCCCAGTGCTCGATCCCTTGCGAATCCAGGATCATCACGGCGTTCTGGTCGCCGCCCATCACGCCGTCTTCGGCGACGTCATTCGCCACGATCCAGTCGCAGCCCTTGCGGGCGAGCTTGGCGCGGGCGTTGGCCTCGACATCGTTGGTCTCGGCGGCGAAGCCGACCACCAGGCGAGGACGGTCTGGCCCGGACGCCGAAAGCGTGGCCAGTATGTCCGGGTTTTCGACCAGGCGCAGCGTTGGCGGGCCATCCTTGCCCTTCTTCAGCTTGACGCCGAACACCTCGTCGGTGCGCCAGTCGGACACGGCCGCGACGAAGATCGCGACGTCGGCCGGCAGGGCCGCCTTGCACGCCGCCAGCATTTCGATGGCGGTCTGGACGTTGGTTCGGCGTAAGCCCGGGGGGGCCGGCAAGCCGGTCGGACCGGAGACCAGGGTCACCTCGGCGCCCAGCCGCGCCAGGGCGGCGGCGATCGCATAGCCTTGCTTGCCGCTGGAGCGGTTGGTCAGCACCCGCACCGGGTCGATCGGCTCGGCGGTGGGGCCGGCGGTGACCAGGGCGCGACGGCCGGCCAGCGGCGTTCCGATCGGACCCGCCAGGGCCTCCATGACGGCCTGGAAGATCTCCGCCGGCTCGGACAAGCGCCCGGGGCCATACTCGCCGCAGGCCATCGGGCCCTCGTCGGGGCCGACGAACATCACCCCGTCCGCCTTAAGCGTCGCCAGGTTGCGACGGGTCGCCCTGTGTTCCCACATCCGCACGTTCATGGCGGGCGCCATCAGCACCGGCTTGTCGGTGGCCAGGAGCAGGGTGGAGGCCAGATCGTCGGCCAGGCCATGCGCCGCCTTGGCCATCAGGTCCGCCGTCGCCGGCGCCACCACCACCAGGTCCGCCGACCGCGATAGCTGGATATGGCCCATCGCGGCCTCGTCCGTCAGAGAGAACAGGTCGTCATAGACCTTGTCCTCGGCCAGGGCCGACAAAGACAGCGGCGTGACGAACTGGGCGCCCGCCCGCGTCAGCACCGGCCGCACCGCCAGGCCCGCCTTGCGCAGCAGGCGCACCAGCTCCAGCGATTTATAGGCCGCGACGCCGCCGCCGACGACCAGCAAGATCCGTCTTTGGTCCATGAGTCCCTCGGACGCCTTCCAAGTGGAAAGCTGTCCAATACCGATTCGATTGCCTATGGACAAACCGTCAAAATTGTTCTTAATTTGTTCCAACGGGCTAAGCGGTGGGGTTTGGTGATGAACGCGATGGTGTTTCGCGCCGGGGTTGCGGCGCTTTTAGGGACGGCGGGGCTCTTGGCCCTGGCGGCGTGTGACGGCGGTTCGGCCAGGCCGGCGCGCGAGCATTCGGCCAGCCTTGGCTCGGCCGGCGCGCCACGGTCGGGATCGACCTATTCAAGCAGTGACGGACGGGTCGAGCAAGGCTCGGCTGATACGTCCTATCGGGATGACCCGCGCCGTGAGCCGGTGAAGCTGGTCCATGGCAAGCCGATGTGGGCGGCCAATCGCCGGCATTCGGCCGATGAGAACGCCGAATACCAGTTCAATCGTGACGGCGCGGATTTCGGCGCCAAGTCGGTCGACGACTTCGTGGCCAAGGTCCACGCCTTTGTCGATCATCCGCCCGCCGACGCCGCCACCCTGGTGCGCAGCAACGGCGACAAGCTGATCTATGACGCCAAGGGCAATGTCTTCGCGGTGGTCACCAAGGACGGCGCGCCTCGCACCATGTTCAAGCCGCGGGACGGCGCGGCCTATTGGGACGAGCAGAAAGAGCGCGCGGCGGAACAGGCCAAGGACGGCGGTTCCGACGGCGGCGGCTATCATCGCCGGTATCATGCGCGCAATTCGGACCAGGACGACCAGGGCTGAAGGCCGCCCCCCTCGCCCTATTGGAAGAGGCTATACAGGACCAGCACCAGCGCCGAGGTCGCGGCGCCCAGGGCGAACCAGAGCCAGGGCCAAGTCCGGCGGCGCGGGTCGACCACGAAGGGCGGCGTGGGTTCGGCCATCTGGGCCAGGGCTTTCAAGGCCTTGATGGCGTCGCCGCTCAGTTCGCGAATCCGCGCGGCCGGCGAAAGTTCGCGGGTGATCCAGCGCCGTACGATCGGCTCGGCGGCGGCCCAGCGGTCGTGCTTGGGGTCGATACGCCGGGCGACGCCCTCGACCGTGACCATGGTCTTCTGCAGCAGCACCAGTTCGGGCCGAAGGTGCATGTCGAACAGGGCCGTGATCTCGAACAACTGGCCCAGCAGCCGGCCCATCGAAACCTCATAGGCCGGCTTGCCGACATTGGGCTCGCCCACGGCCCGCAGCGCCTGGGCGAAGGCGTCGATCGAATGGTGGGCCGGCACATAGCCGGCATCGAAGTGGGCCTTGGCCACGCGGTGATAGTCCCGCTGCAAAAAGCCCCACAGGATCTCCGCCAGATGCCGGCGCGCGACGCTGTCGAGGCGGCCGACGATGCCGAAGTCCACCGCCATCACCCGGGCCGGCGCCGAGACGAACAGGTTCCCTTCATGCAGGTCGGCATGGAACACGCCATGATCCATGGCCTGGGCCAGGAAGGCGCGCATCAGATTGGTCGCCAGGGCCGGCCGGTCGAGGCCCGGCTGCTCCAGGGCGGCGGGATCGGACAGGGCGACGCCTTCGGCCCAGTCCAGGGTCAGGGCGCGCCGTCCGACGCCGGCCCAGATCACGCCGGGCGCGCTCATATAGCCGTCCTGGGCCATGATCTCGGCCAGTTCGCTGGCGCCCGCCGCCTCCAGGCGCAGGTCCAGCTCCAGCTCCAGCGCGCGGCCCACCGTGGCGACCAGGGCCTTGGGCTCCAGCCGGCGTGACAGCGGTACGCCGGCCTCGACCCAGGCCGCGGCCAGGGTCAGGGTTTCGATATCCTGGGCCACGCGGCGCTCGACGCCAGGCCTCAACACCTTGACCGCCACCTTGCGGCCGTCGGTCATGACCGCGGGATGGGCCTGGGCCAGCGAGGCCGCGGCGATCGGCTCGCCAAAACGCGTGAACAGCGCTTCGACCGGCAGGTCCAGCGTGGCGGCCACGACGGCCTTGGCGGTCTCGGTCGGGAAGGCGGGCAACTGGTCCTTGAGGCGGCCCAGATCATCGGTGAAGGGCCGGCCGAAGATGTCGGCGCGGGTCGAGATCACCTGGCCGAGCTTGATCGCCGCCGGCCCCAGCCGCTCCAGGGCGTGGGCCAGCCGCTCGCCCGGCCTGCCCTGCCGCGCGCGGGGGCCGGACAGCAGCCTCAGCGTCCGCGCCGCGAACAGCGCCGACGGCGGCAGGATGTGGTCGATCTCGCGGGGAATCAGCGCATCGGCGCGCACGAGCACCCAGCCGGCGTGGATCAGCCGGGCGAAGGCGGCCGGTTTGCTCATCGGCGCTTCAGCACCCAGCCCTGGTGTAACGCGGCGACGCCGCCGGTGAAATTGGTCCACTCGACCTGGCCGAGGCCCGCCTCGCGCATCATCTGGGCGAACCTCGCCTGATCGGGAAACCGTCGGATGCTCTCGACCAGGTATTGATAGGCCTCGCGATCCTGGGCGACCCATTCACCGATGCGGGGGATCACCCCGAACGAATAGGCGTCATAGGCCCGCCGCAACGGTTCGGTCACCGGCTGGGAGAATTCCAGGCACAGGAACCGGCCGCCGGGCTTCAGCACCCGCCGCGCCTCGGCCAGGGCCGCGCCGATATCGGTGACGTTGCGGATGCCGAAGGCGATCACATAGGCGTCGGCCGAGGCGTCCGGCAGCGGCAGCTTCTGGGCGTCGCCGACGCTCCAGGCGATCTCGGGCGCGCCCGCGCGCTCGCGCCCGGCGGCGATCATCTCGGCGTTATAGTCGACCACGAAGATTCGCGCGTCCTCCCCGCCGCGACGCAGTTGCGCCTTGCGGGCAAGCTTGGCGAACCGCATCGCCATGTCGCCGGTGCCGCCGGCGCAGTCGATGATGGTCTCGCCGGGCCGGGGGTTCAGGCGCGCCGCGGTCATGTCCTTCCAGACCCGATGCACGCCGGCGCTCATCAGGTCGTTCATCAGATCATAGCGCCGGGCCACGCGGTCGAACACGCCGCGGACCAGGCCCGGTTTCTGCGCCGGGTCGACATCTTGGAAGCCGAAGCTCGCGGAAGGTTCGCTCATGGACCGCCTCTTAACCTCACCTGGCCGTCCGCGTCATCCGCCAAGCCGCCCTGATCGCCTAAATCGCCGCGACCGGCTAAATCGCCCGCCGTGGCGCCGGCGCGGTCGATGGCCTAGATGTCAGCCATGCCAGAACTTCCCGAAGTCGAGACGGTCCGCCGCGGCCTGACCCCCGCGCTGCTGGGCGCGCGCCTCACCCGTGTCGAGGCGCGGCGGCCCGACCTGCGCTTTCCCTTGCCGGACGGCTTCGTCCAGCGGCTGACCGGCGCGCGGATCGAAACGCTGGACCGGCGCGCCAAATACCTGCTCGCCGGCCTGGACCGGGGCGCCACCCTCGTGGTGCATCTGGGCATGACCGGCCGCTTCGAGATCGAGGGCGGCGAAAGCCGACGCCAACCCGGCGAGTTCTATTACGCCGCGCCCGCCGATCCGAAACACGCCCATGTCGTGTTCGAGACCGATGCGGGGCGCAGGGTGACCTATTTCGACCCTCGGCGCTTCGGCTATATGGGCCTGGTGGCCAGCACGGCGCTGCCCGAGCATCCCTGGTTCGCGGGACTGGGGCCAGAGCCGCTCGGCGAGGACTTCGACGCCGCCTATCTGGCCCGGGCCCTGGCCGGCCGGCGCCAGAGCATCAAGGCGGCCCTGCTCGATCAACGGATCGTCGCTGGCCTCGGCAATATCTATGTGAGCGAGGCGCTGTATCGCGCGCGCGTCTCGCCCCTGCGGGAAGCTGGCGACCTGGCCGCGAAATCCTTGAAGGCGCTGGTCGTCGCTGTGCGCCAGGTCCTGGGAGAGGCGATCGAGGCCGGCGGCTCGACCCTGCGCGACTATGCCGGCGCCGATGGGGCCCTCGGTTATTTCCAGCACCGCTTCCGGGTCTACGACCGCGAGGAGCAGGCCTGTACGCGTTCCGCCTGCCATGGCGTGATTCAAAGAATCGTCCAGAGCGGCCGCTCGACCTTCTTCTGTTCGGCGTGCCAGCGTTGAGTCGTTCTCCGGCCAGGCTCTAGTCGGCGTGGCCGGGCGCCTCTACCGTGGCGCGATGCCCTCGCGTCCGCGCTCGATTCTCCTTGCCGCCGTCCTGACCTGGTCCTGCGCCGGCGCGGCGTGGGCGAGCCCGCCGCTCTGGGTGGTGCACGGCGCCCACTGCACGATCGTCCTGTTCGGCTCCGTGCACATCCTGCCGCCGGACCTGAACTGGGAGCCATCGCGGCTCAAGCGCGCGGTCGCCCATGCCCAGGAGATCTGGTTCGAAATCCCCCTCGACAACGCCTCGATGGCCGCCGCCAGCCAGGCCGCCGAGACGGAAGGGCTGCAGCCGCCGGGCGCGACCCTGTCCTCCGAGCTCAGCCCCGCCGATCAGGCCCGGCTGGTCAAGCTCGCCCAGACCTATGCGGTACCCATGGAGGAGCTGGATCGTCTCCGGCCCTGGCTGGCTGAAATCCGGCTCTCGGTGGCCAGCTATCGCGACCTGGGCGCTTCGCGCGAACTCGGCGTCGAACACCGGATCCTCGAGACCGCGCCGCCCGGCGTGCGCGAGCGGGCCTTCGAAACCCCCGAGGAGCAAGTCGGCTACCTCGCCAATGGCGCCCTGCCCGACCAGATCGCCTCGCTCGAGGAGACCTTCGGAGAGTTGGAGGCGGGGCCGGAGGGTTTCGCGCGCCTGATCCGCGCCTGGATGGGCGGCGACCTGAACGGGCTACGCGCGGAGGCTCTCGATCCACTGGCCAAGGCGGCGCCGGCGATCTACCGGACCATGGTCGTGCAACGGAACCAGCGGTGGCTGGAAGCGGTCCTGACCCGCCTGCGACAGCCTGGCGATGTGGTGATGGTGGTCGGCGCCGGGCATCTGATCGGTCCCGAGGGGCTGCCGGCGTTGCTCCGCGACAAAGGCGTGCGGGTCGATGGTCCTTGAGGCGCAGAAACCGGGCTGTCGAACGCCCGATAGTTTGAGCCACTGGCGCGTTGACCCGGCGGCCCTGGCGCCGTATACGCCCCACTCCTTATTTTCAGCGCGGGGCCAAAGGGCTCGGCGCCTATCCGTTCGAGGCTGATACAGCATGGCCAATACGCCCGGCGCCAAGAAGGCGATCCGCAAGATCGAGCGCCGCACCGAGGTCAACAAGGCTCGCCGTTCGCGGGTCCGCACCTTCCTGCGCAAGTTCGAGGAAGCCGTCACGGGCGGCGACGCCGAAGCGGCCAAGGCCGCCTTTGTCCAAGCTCAGTCCGAGTTGATGCGCGCCGTCTCCAAGGGCGTGGTGCATAAGAACACCGGTTCGCGCAAAGTGTCGCGCTTGGCCGCGCGGCTGAAGAAGCTCGCAGTCGCCTGATCCGCGAGTCGCCGCGCCTGCGGCGTCACTATCTTATTGATTGTCAAAATCTATTCCGATGCGGTCAAACGCAGGGGGGCTGACGCCCTTTTGACAATACATGCGACAAATTGTTCAGTGAACAGACACCGGTTTCAAGCATTCCCTTGCACTGTTTGATGCTTTTTTGAGTCAACGAAAATATCGCTTCTGACGACGAAGAATCGTGGTTGACCAGGAAGGGTCGGCGTCTAGTCTGGGGCCTCGACACGCTTCCATCTCAGTACGGATCATTCGGTAAACGGCGACCCTGTTCGGTCGGCGAGCGGAGTTTTGCGCACTGGGAGAATCGGGGCCAAGCGTCGTGGGGCGGGGTCGGGTGGCACTGAGAATAAAAGGTCAATCGCTATGAAGGTGGGCTATGCGAGTGGCGCCAGCGGCGTGGCTGGTCAGATCTCAGACGTGAGCGTCGGCCTGGTCAGCGTGGTTTGGAGCCGCGCTCGCGCCGCGCTGAAAAGCGAAATGAGCGAGGATACCTTCGGCTCATGGCTGGCTCCGGCCTGCGTTCATGAAGACGTGAGCGGCGCGGTGGTCCTGGTCACCCAGACCGGCATCGCGCGGGATTGGATTCGCCGAAACGCGTGGCGTCGAGTCACCGAGCTCTGGAATGAGAACGATCCCCTCGGGCGCCTGCTCGAACTGCAATCCAGGGTCGATTTCGAGGCTGGCCAGCCCATCGCGTCGCGCGCCATCTCCGCCGACCCGGCCGCTGTGCTGGCCCTGGCCGACCCCATTTCTTCGGATGCGCCGTCTTCGCCGACGGGCATCCCTTCCGCCCTGGCGCGCGCCGGGGGGCTTCAGGAACGCTTCACCTTCGACACCTTCGTGTCCGGCCCGGCCAATGAGTTCGCCTACGCCATGGCGCGCCGGGTGGCGAGCTGGAGCGACGGCCATTTCAATCCCGTCGTGTTCCACGGCCCCTATGGCTTCGGCAAGACGCACCTCTTGAACGCCATCGCCTGGGAGGCCACGCGGGTCGCGCCGCGCAAGAAGGTGATCTACCTGACGGCGGAGCGCTTCTTGTCGAGCTTCGTGCGCGCGCTGATGGAACGGACCGGGCCGGCCTTCAAGGAAGAGCTTCGCGCCGCGGACCTGCTCCTGATCGACGACGTCCATTTCATCGCCGGCAAGCAATCCAGCCAGGAAGAGCTGTTCCACACCCTGGCGGCCCTGACTCAGGATGGCCGGCGCGTGGTGTTCACCGCCGATCGCGCTCCGGCGGCGATGAGCGAGATGGATGCGCGCCTTCGCTCCCATCTCCAGGCTGGCCTGGTCTGCGGCGTCGAGCCGGCGGACCGGAACCTCAGGCTGGGCATCCTGGAGAAGAAGCTGGACCTTCTGTCCCGCCAGCAGGGCTTCGGCCGCGCCGAAGCCAAGGCGGACGTGCTGCAATTCCTGGCCGACCGTTACACCGACAGCGTGCGTGAACTGGAAGGCGCCTTGAACATCCTGGTGGCGCGCGCGGGCGAGGGGCTTTCGCAACTGGGCCTGGAGGACGCCCAGGCGATCCTGCGGCCGCACCTGAAAGGCTCCGACAAGCGGATCACCATCGACGAGATCCAGAAGGCGACCGCCGAACATTACGCGATGAAACAGGTCGATCTGATCTCCGAGCGCCGCAACCGCAGCGTCGCGCGTCCACGCCAGGCCGCCATGTGGCTGGCCAAGCAGCTAACCACGCGCTCCTTGCCGGACATCGGCCGTCGGTTCGGCGGACGGGACCACACCACTGTCCTGCACGCGGTGCGCCGGATCGAGGCGTTGAAGGCGGGTGATCCCCAACTCGCCCGGGACCTTGAGATTCTGACCCGAAAACTTCGCGGCTGACGCCTTGGGCGGCAGACCGTCGACGAGAGGCGCCGACGGCCCGCTCCCCCCCTTTCGTCCGGCTTGAATTCAGCTAATCTCCGCACCCCTTCATCGGGCCGCGGGGCTTTGCGAATCGCCGCGGCCGCAGACCGGACGTCCAGATGCAGCTAACGATCGAGCGCGCGGCCCTGCTCAAGGCGTTGGGACACGTGCAAAGCGTGGTGGAGCGCCGCAACACCATACCGATCCTGTCCAATGTCCTGCTGGCGGCGAACCGCGACGCCATGGCGTTGTCGGCCACGGACCTCGATATGGAGATCATCGACGAGACCCCAGGGCGCGTGGATGGCCAGGGCCAGATCACCGCGCCGGCGCACACCCTTTATGAGATCGTGCGCAAGCTGCCCGAGGGCGCCGAAGTCGAGCTTCGCTTCAGCGCCGACGACCCGCGGCTGCAGGTGCTGGCCGGCCGTTCGCGCTTCAACCTGCCGGTCCTGCCGGCCGGCGATTTTCCGGTGATGTCCTCCGACGGCTTGTCCGCCCGGATCACCATCGACACCAACGACCTGATCCGCCTGATCGACAAGACCCGTTTCGCCATCTCCACGGAGGAGACCCGCTATTATCTGAATGGTCTCTACCTGCACACGGTGGTCGAGGAAGGCCGCGCGCTGCTGCGCGCCGTGGCCACCGACGGCCGGCGCCTGGCCCTGGCGGAAATGACCGCGCCGGAGGGCTGTGTCGGGGCGCCTGGCGTGATCGTGCCGCGCAAGACGATCCAGGAGGTCCGCCGCCTGCTCGAGGACGCCGGCGAGTTTGTCGAGTTGCAGGTCTCCGCCCAGAAGATCCGCTTCGAATTCGGCCGGGCCGCCCTGACCTCCAAGGTCATCGACGGCTCGTTCCCCGACTATGTGCGGGTGATCCCGCGTGACAATCAGCGGGTGCTGACGGTCGACAACGCGCTGTTCGCCCAGGCGGTCGACCGGGTGGCCACGATTTCCGCGGAAAAAAGCCGGTCGGTGAAGATGAGCATCGAGCCCGGCCGCGTGATCTTGACCGTCCGCAACATGGAGGCCGGCCAGGCGGTCGAGGAGATCGAGGTCGAATATGACGGAGAAGCCTTCGATATCGGCTTCAACGCCCGCTACCTCCTGGATGTCGCGGGTCAGATCCATGGCGAGACAGCCGAGTTCCGCTTCTCCGACCCGGACTCGCCGACCCTGGTGCTGGACCCAGCCGACGCCGACGTCCGCTATGTGCTGATGCCGCTCAGAGTCTAGCACGGGACAGCGCGCGCGCCTTGGGTCACGATGATTTCGGATTGGATCAATCCCAAAATCATCGTGATCGATTCTAAGCATTTAGAGCGGAATGCGGGCGGAAAACCGCTTCGCGCTATTCCTCATCCCGCTCTAGCGTGGAGGCGTTAGGATCGCCGATGCCCCTGGCCCGGCTGCGCCGCCTCACCCTGACCGATTTCCGCTCCTATGAGCGCGCCGTGCTGCCTTTGGACGGCCGGCCTGTCTATCTCCACGGCGCCAACGGGGCGGGCAAGACCAACCTTCTGGAGGCGGTCAGCTTCCTGGCCCCTGGCAGGGGTCTGCGCGGCTCCGCCATCGCCGAGCTGGGCCGGCGCCTGCCCGGGGAGCCGCGCGGGCGCGCCTGGGCGGTCGCCGCGGCCCTGGAGACCGGCGACGGGCTCACCCAGCTCGGCACGGGCGTGGAGACCGCGACTTCGCCGCGCCGCGCGGTGCGCCTGGAGGGAGAACCGATCACGCCCGGGCGCCTGACGGACCTGCTGCGCCTGGTCTGGCTGACGCCTCAGCAGGACCGCCTGTTCATCGACGGCGCCTCCGACCGCCGGCGCTTCTTCGACCGCCTGGTGTTCGCCGACCGCCCGGACCATGCCAGCCGGGCGATCGTCTATGACCGCGCCATGCGCGAGCGCATGCGCATCCTGGTCGACGGGCCGCATGACCCGGCCTGGCTGTCGGCGCTGGAGGCGCAACTCGCCGAGGCCGGCGCGGCGATGGCCGACGCCCGGGCCGAGGCGCTGAGGGCGCTCCAGACGGAGATCGACCAGCGCGGCGAACGGCCCTTTCCCCAAGCGGGGCTTGCTCTGACGGGCGATTGGGAGCGCATGGCCGCCGAAGGTGTTCCCGAGGGCGAAATCGCGGCGCGCCTGGCCGGCGCCTTGGCCGCCGCGCGTGAGCGTGACGCCGCCGCCGGCCGCGCCCTGACCGGGCCGCATCGGGGCGATCTGGCGGTCGTTCATCGCCAGAAGGACCGTCCGGCCGCGGAGTGTTCGACCGGCGAGCAGAAGGCGCTGATCCTTAATCTGGTCCTGGCCCAGGCCGCGCGACTTTCGCGTGCGGAATCCGCGCCGAATCCTGTATTGTTGCTGGATGAAGTAGCCGCGCACCTGGACCCGATCCGGCGCGCGGCCCTCTTCGACGAGATCGAGGCGCTTGGCCTGCAGGCTTTCCTGACCGGGACCGACGAAGCGCTGTTCTTTGACCTGAAAGGGCGGGCTCAGGGCGTCTGCGTGGACGCCGGAAACCTGCTTATGGACGACCGATGACCGACCAGATTCCTGATCCCGAACTTCCCGCCGAAGCCGCGGCCAGCCCGAACGGCGACGACTATGGCGCCGATTCCATCAAGGTGCTCAAGGGCCTCGACGCCGTGCGCAAGCGCCCGGGCATGTATATCGGCGACACCGACGACGGGTCGGGCCTGCATCACATGGTCTATGAGGTGGTCGACAACGCCATCGACGAGGCGCTGGCCGGCTATGCATCCCTGGTCGAGGTCACCTTGAACGCCGACGGCTCGGTCACCGTGGCCGACGATGGGCGCGGCATCCCCACCGACATGCACGAGGAGGGGGTCAGCGCCGCCGAGGTCATCATGACCCAACTGCACGCCGGCGGGAAGTTCGACCAGAACTCCTACAAGGTTTCCGGCGGCTTGCATGGCGTGGGCGTCTCGGTCGTCAACGCCCTCTCCGATTATCTGCTGCTGAAAATCTATCGGAGCGGCAAGGCCCACGAGATGCGGTTCGAGCGCGGCGACGCGGTCTCGCCCCTGATCGTGACGGGTGAGGCGCCCTTGCGTTCAAACGGGGAGCCGCTGACCGGCACCCTGGTCACCTTCATGCCGTCGCTCAGCACGTTTTCGCATATCGACTTCGACCTGAAGACGCTCGAGCACCGGCTGCGCGAGCTGGCCTTCCTGAATTCCGGCGTGGTGATCAAGCTGCGCGATTGGCGCGGCGCCGACCCGTTCGAGGAAATCCTGTCCTATGAGGGCGGCGTCGAAGCATTCGTCCGCCACCTGGACAAGGCCAAGACCCCGCTGATCAAGGCTCCGATCACAATTCGCGGACGACGCGACAAGGTCGAGATCGATCTCTCCTTGTGGTGGAACGACAGCTATCACGAGACCATGCTGTGCTTCACCAACAACATCCCGCAGAAGGACGGCGGCACGCACTTGTCGGCCTTTCGCGGCGCCCTGACCCGGGTGATCACCGGCTATGCGGAAAGCTCCGGCGCGGCCAAGCGCGAAAAGGTCTCGGTGACCGGCGAGGACGCCCGCGAGGGCCTGACCTGCGTCCTGTCGGTCAAGGTGCCGGATCCAAAGTTTTCGTCCCAGACCAAGGAGAAGCTGGTCTCTTCCGAAGTGCGCCCGGCCGTGGAAGGGTTGGTGGGCGAAGGGCTCGCGAGCTGGTTCGAGGAGCATCCCGCCGAGGCCCGGCTGATCGTCCAGAAGATCGCCGAAGCCGCCGCGGCCCGTGACGCCGCCCGCAAGGCGCGCGAGCTGACCCGCCGCAAATCGGCCCTCGACATCACCTCCCTGCCCGGCAAGCTCGCGGACTGCCAGGAACGCGATCCAGCCAAGTCCGAGATCTTCATCGTCGAAGGCGACAGCGCCGGCGGTTCGGCCAAGCAGGCGCGCAATCGTGAAAACCAGGCCGTGTTGCCGCTACGGGGCAAGATCCTGAACGTCGAGCGGGCCCGGTTCGACAAGATGCTTGGCTCCGAGCAGGTCGGCACCCTGATCACCGCCCTGGGCGCCGGCATCGGCCGCGACGATTTCGATATCGAGAAGATCCGCTACCACAAGATCGTGATCATGACGGACGCCGACGTCGACGGCGCTCACATCCGCACCCTGCTCCTGACGTTCTTCTATCGGCAGATGCCGCAGGTGCTGGAGCGCGGCTATCTCTATATCGCCCAGCCGCCGCTCTATAAGGCCGCCAAGGGCAGGTCATCCCGCTATCTGAAGGACGATTCCGAGCTGGAAACCTTCCTGGTCGACGAAGGCGTGGACGGCGCGGTGCTGGAGTTCGCCGGCGGCGAGCAGCGCGGCGGAGCCGACCTTCTGGACCTGGTGCAGACCTGCCGCGCGGCGCGGGCCAATCTCGACCGGCTAAAGACGCGCGCGCCGATTTTCGCGATCGAACAGAGCGCCCTGGCGGGCCTTCTGGGCAATAACCCAGATATCCCGGCGGCGGCGGCGCGGCTGGACCTCTACGCCGAGGAGGGTGACGGCGCCTGGAGCGGCGAGTACGGCGAAGGCGGCGGCTTCGTGTTCTCGCGCGTCCGGCGCGGCGTCTCCGAACAGGTGGTGCTGGACGAGAGCTTGCTGCGCTCCGCCGACGCCCGGAGGCTGGCGGAACGGGCGCCGGCCCTGGCGGCGGTCTTCGACGGCCGCGCGGTGTTCCGCCGGCGCGATCGCGCCACCCCCGTGCGCGGCCCGCTCGACCTGGTGGACGCGGTGTTCGAGGCTGGACGACGGGGCCTTGCCATCCAGCGCTATAAGGGCCTGGGCGAAATGAATCCCGACCAACTCTGGGAGACGACCTTGGACGCCGAGGCTCGCACCCTGTTGCAGGTCAAGGTCACCCACGGCGACGACGCCGACGACATGTTCTCCCGCCTGATGGGCGACCTCGTCGAACCGCGCCGCGAGTTCATCCAGGACAACGCCCTGGACGCGGAGGTGGACGTCTAAAGCGCTATCGCTGCGAGTTGAATCGATAGCGCTCTATTATCTCTTTGTTTTACGCGCATTTTCTTCACGCGAACCGGTTCCCGCTTCGCTCGAAAATACTCTAGGGAGCGGCTTCGAGGCCCAGGGCCTCGCGTAATACGGCCTCGAGCTGGCTGGCCAGGAACGGCTTGTGCAGTATCGCGCCGCCGCGCCATTCGTCCTCGCCGCTGAAGTCGTCATAGCCCGTGGACAGCACGAACGGGGTTCCGGCGGCGCGCAGCATCGCCGCCACCTTCAGGCTGCGTTCCCCGCCCAGGTTCACATCCAAGATCGCCACATCGATCTCCTGGCCGTGTTCGGCGACGAACGCCAAGGCTTCGTCCACCCGCGTGAGCTGTCCGATGACTTGGCAACCCAGGTCATCCAGCATGTCCTCGAGCAGCATCGAGACCAGCGCCTCGTCTTCAACGACGAGGACGCGGCGGTTGGCAAGGTCGGCGGCCGGTGAAAAAGTCATGCAGCTCCCAGGGGCCGGGTGGTGGGTAAACGGTTCGATAGCGCTCATCGCGACCCTCAACAACCAGTCCGCGCGGGGCGCATTCCGCAGGAAAGCCCCGTCTGACGCCAACTAACGCGCGACGAGGGCTTGGGTTTCGTTGACACTCGGGGCTCGCGGCTTAAAACCGCCATAACGAAATCGGGGATCAGGGCGATGAGTGAAGCCACGGGCGACAAGGCCAGCCGGCCGCTGTCGCCCCATCTGATGCATTGGCGGCCGCACCTGACCATGGTGGTCTCCATCAGCCACCGGATCACGGGCTCGGCGATGTACGTGGGGGTGTTGATCATCGCGGGATGGGCCGCGGCGCTGGCGAGCGGCCCGGACGCCTTCGAGCAGTACCGCGCGCTTCTGGGGTCGCCGCTGGGCAAGCTGGTCCAGATCGGGCTGACCTTCTGCGTGTTCTTCCACCTCGCCAACGGCCTGCGGTATCTCGGCTGGGATCTGGGCAAGGGTTTCGAAAAGCGTACGGCGGACACCACGGCCACGGCGGTCGTGGCCTTCGCGGCGGTCATGACGATCCTGCTCTGGGTCATCGCCGGCATGCGGGGGCTGCTCTGATGGCCAGTTATCGTACACCGCTCGGGCGGGTTCGCGGCCTGGGCTCCGCCAAGCACGGGGTCGGCCACTTTATCGGCCAGCGCGTCAGCGCGGTGGCGCTGATCGTCCTGGTCCTCTGGGGCGTCTATTCAGCGCTGGTCCTGGCCGGCGCGGATTTCGCCTCGGCGTCGGCCTGGATGCGCTCGCCCTGGCACGCGGTGCCCCTGGCGCTCTTCGTGGGCGTGGCCCTCTATCACGCCCGCCTCGGGATCCAGATCGTGATCGAGGACTACATCCATAAACCGCTCACACGGAACGCGCTTTTGATCCTCAACGTGTTCGTCGCCTGGCTGGGCGCCGCCATCGGCGTCTTCTCGATCCTAAAGGTCGCCTTCGGCGGCGGAGCGCTCTGACATGGCGGCCTATGACTTCATCGATCACCGCTTCGACGTGGTTGTGGTGGGCGCTGGCGGCTCGGGCCTGCGCGCGGCCCTCGGCGCCGCCCAGGCCGGCTTGAAGACCGCCTGCATCACCAAGGTCTTCCCGACCCGCTCGCACACGGTGGCGGCTCAGGGCGGCATCTCGGCCAGCCTCGGCAATATGAGCCAGGACGATTGGCGCTGGCATATGTACGACACGGTCAAGGGGTCCGACTGGCTCGGCGACCAGGACGCCATCGAATACATGGTGCGCAATGCGCCCGACGCGGTCTACGAGCTCGAGCACTGGGGCGTGCCGTTCTCGCGTACGCCCGAGGGCAAGATCTACCAGCGGGCCTTTGGCGGCATGACCAAGAATTATGGCGAGGCGCCGATCCAGCGCACCTGCGCCGCGGCCGACCGCACCGGCCATGCCATGTTGCACACCATGTACGGCCAGTCCCTGGCTCACGACGTGGATTTTTTCATCGAATATTTCGCCCTCGACCTGATCATGGACGAGGGTCGCTGTATCGGGGTCTCGGCCTGGAAGCTGGATGACGGAACCTTGCATCGGTTCCAGGCCCAGACCGTGATCCTGGCCACCGGCGGCTATGGTCGGGCCTATTTCAGCGCCACCAGCGCCCATACCTGCACCGGCGACGGCAACGCCATGGTGCTGCGCGCCGGCCTGCCGCTGCAGGACATGGAATTCGTCCAGTTCCACCCCACGGGCATCTATGGCGCCGGCTGCCTGATCACCGAGGGCGCGCGGGGCGAAGGCGGCTACCTGACCAATTCCGAAGGCGAACGGTTCATGGAGCGCTACGCGCCCTCCGCCAAGGACCTGGCCAGCCGTGACGTCGTCTCCCGCGCCATGACCATGGAGATCCGCGAGGGCCGTGGCGTCGGTCCCCAGAAGGACCACATCTTCCTGCACCTGGACCACCTGGATCCCAAGGTGCTGCACGAGCGGCTGCCCGGCATTTCCGAGACCGCCAAGATCTTCGCCGGGGTCGACGTGACCAAGGAGCCGATCCCGATCGTCCCGACCGTGCACTACAATATGGGCGGCATTCCCACGAATTTCTTCGGTGAGGCGGTGACTCGCGCCGGCGATGATCCGGATTCGGTGGTGCCGGGCCTGATGGCGGTGGGCGAGGCGGCCTGTGTCTCGGTGCATGGCGCCAACCGGTTGGGCTCCAACAGCCTGATCGACCTCGTCGTGTTCGGCCGCGCGGCCGGCCAGCGGGTGGCCGATGTGCTGAAGCCGGGCGCGCGCCAGGTCGAGCTGAAGCCCGAGCACACCGAAAAGCACGTGGAGCGGTTCGAACACTTCCGCAACGCCGCCGGCCAGACCCCGACCGCCAAGCTGCGGGCGGCGATGCAGCGGACCATGCACGAGGACGCCGCGGTGTTCCGCACCGGCGAGACCCTGCAAAGCGGCGTCGAGCGGCTGGAAAAGGTCCGCCAGGACATGGCCGATATCGCCACTTTCGACCGGGGGCTGGTCTGGAACACCGACCTGATGGAAACCCTGGAACTGGACAACCTGCTCAGCCAGGCCATCGTCACGGTCAATGGCGCGCTCAACCGCCAGGAAAGCCGCGGCGCCCATGCCCGCGAGGACTTCTCCTCTCGCGACGACGGGACCTGGATGAAGCACACCTTGGCCTGGTACGACGGTCAGACCGGGGCGGTGAAGATCGACTACCGTCCGGTTCATACCTACACCATGACCAGCGACATCGAATACATAAAGCCCAAGGCGCGGGTTTATTGAGGAGCTGAAGATGGCGGAATTTCTGCTCCCCAAGAACTCCAAGGTCGGCCAGGGCAAGCACTGGCCGGCCCCGGCGGACGCTAAGAAGGTCAAGTCCTTCCGCATCTATCGCTGGGACCCCGAGAGCGGCCGCAACCCGCGTTGGGACACCTATGACGTGGCGGTCGACCAATGCGGCCCGATGGTGCTGGACGCGCTGATCCACATCAAGAACACCATGGACCCGACCCTGGCCTTCCGGCGCTCGTGCCGGGAGGGCGTATGCGGCTCCTGCGCGATGAACATCGGCGGGCGCAACACCCTGGCCTGCACCCATGGCTGGGAAGAGGTTCCGGGCAAGGCGGTGCAGATCGCGCCCCTGCCCCACCAGGCGGTGGTCAAGGACCTGATCCCCGACCTGACCGTGTTCTACGCCCAGTACGCCTCGATCGAGCCGTGGCTGCATACGGATACGCCCGAGCCCCAGAGGGAGTGGGTGCAAAGCCCGCAGGACCGGATCAAGCTCGACGGCCTCTATGAATGCATTCTGTGCGCCTGCTGCTCGACCTCCTGCCCCAGCTATTGGTGGAACGGCGAACGCTATCTGGGTCCGGCCGCCTTGTTGCAGGCCTATCGCTGGCTGATCGACAGCCGCGACGAGGCCACGGGCGACCGGCTGGACATGCTGGAAGATCCGTTCAAGCTCTATCGCTGCCATACCATCATGAACTGCGCCCAGGTCTGCCCGAAGGGCTTGAATCCGGCCAAGGCCATCGCCTCGATCAAGACGATGATGGTGGAGCGCGTCACCTGACCAAATCGCGGTCGGCGCGCGTGGCGCGCGGGCTCTTGCCAATAGGTGACGCGATCGTCATGTTCGCCGCGCTCGCGGGTTTGGCGAACGGGCCGAAGAGAATCAACAACACGCCACCGGAGGGCCGGACGTCATCTTGAGCGATCGAGCGCCCCATGTGGTGATCATCGGAGCCGGCCACGCCGGCGGCACGATCGCGGCCGTATTGCGGCAGTACGCCTTCGCCGGCCCGATCACCCTGGTCGGCGACGAACCGATCGCGCCCTATCAGCGCCCGCCCCTGTCCAAGGCCTGGCTGAAAGGCGAGGCCGACGCCGAGGCGCTGATGCTGAAGCCGGAAAGCTTCTACGCCGAGCATGATATCGACCTGCGTCTGAATGCGGTCGCGTCCGGGATCGACCGGACGGAGAAGCAAGTCCTGCTGAAGGGTGGCGAGACGATCGCCTATGACCTTCTGGTGCTGGCCACGGGCGCGCGGGCGCGACGGCTGGCGATACCCGGAGTCGATCTGGACGGCGTGCTGGAACTGCGCAGCGCGGCCGACGCGGAAAAACTCAAGGCGATCCTTGGCCCCGGTCGACGCCTGGCGGTGATCGGCGGCGGCTATATCGGCCTGGAAGCTGCGGCCTCGGGCCGCGCCTTGGGCGCCGAAGTGGTCGTTCTGGAGCGCGAACCGCGGCTTTTGGCCCGCGTCGCCTGCGAGGTGTTGTCCAACTTCTTCCGGGCCTATCACGAGGCGCGGGGAGTCACGTTCGAACTGGGCGCCAACATCGTCGCCGTCGAGGGCGAGGGCGGCCGGATCACCGGCGTCCGTCTGGCCGACGGCCGGCTGATCGCCTGCGACGCCGCGCTGGTGGGCGTGGGCGCACTTCCCAATGATGAATTGGCGCGCGCGGCCGGGATCGAATGCGCCAATGGCGTCGTTGTGGACATGGAGGCGAGGACCTCCGACCCGTCGATATTCGCGATCGGCGACGTCACCTATCGGCCGATGCCGCATTATGATCGGACCCACAGGCTGGAAAGCGTCGCCAATGCGCTGGAACAGGCCAAGCAGGCCGCGGCGGCCATTGTCGGCCGACCCGCGCCGACGCCGGAAGTGACCTGGAACTGGTCCGACCAATATGACCTGAAGCTGCAGATCGCCGGGGTGCCCTTCGACGCCGACGAGATCCTGGTGCGTGGCGAGCCGGCCAGCGGCAAGTTCGCCGTGTTCCATCTTCAGCAGGGCAAGGTCCGCGCCGTCGAGGCCGTCAACGCCCCGCCGGAATTCATGATGGGCAAGCAATTGATCGCATCGCGACGGCCTGTCGCGCGCGACAGGCTTGCCGACACGACCGTTTCCATGAAAGAGGTCGCCGCCTGATTGGGGGCGTGAGGAGTTCCATGGCCAAGATCACCTACATCGAACACGACGGGACCGAGCACACGGTGGACGTAAGGCCGGGCCAGTCGGTCATGGAAGGCGCCGTGAAGAACAACATCCCGGGCATCGACGCCGATTGCGGCGGCGCGTGCGCCTGCGCCACCTGCCACGTCTATGTGGACGAGGCCTGGCGCGAGAAGACCGGCGCGACCACCGCCATGGAGGACTCCATGCTGGACTTCGCCGAAGGGGTCGAGCCGAATTCCCGCCTGTCCTGCCAGATCACCGTGACCGACCAGTTGGACGGTTTGATCGTGCGCATGCCCGAGAGCCAGCACTGAGTTTTGCCGCCGCGCGGCCCGCGCGGTGTGTCCTTCGACACGCCGGCTGCACCGGCTGCTCAGCGAAATGGGGAGCCGCCAAAAAGGGGCCGGTTAAGGGCCGTTGGCCTTAGAACAGCTCCGACTGCCCGCTCGCGCCCGCATAGGCGGTCTCGGGCAGGTGGCAGGTGAAGGTGGCGCCGTGGCCGGGTTCGCTTTCCAGCTCGACCCAGCCGCCGTGCAGCTCGACCAGCGCCTTGACCAGCGCCAGGCCCAGGCCGGGGCCGCCGCGGTCGCGACCAACGAAGCGGTCGAAAATGTGCGCCTGGACGTGGAACGGGATGCCGCGCCCGGTGTCGGACACCTGGAGCTGGATCTCGCTCACCGCCCGCCGTGCGCCCAGCGTGATGGTCCCACCCGGCGGGGTCTGCATGATCGCGTTCTCAAGCAGGTGGTCGAGGCTTTGGCCCAGGCGCTTGGCGTCCGCGCGGATCACGCCGATATCGGCGTCGCGGACCACCTGGACGGTCACGCCGCCGGCGATCGATTCTCGGGACCAGCGCGCCGCCGCGTCCTCCAAAAGCAGATCCACCCGCACGTCGCCCAGGTCCAGCGCCATTTCGTCGGCGTCGATCTGGGCCATGTCCAGGACATCGTCGATCGACCGCGCCAGTTGGCTGGCGGCCGCCCGGACCGAAACCACATGGCCGCGTGAGCGCTCCGACATGCCGTCGCCCGCCCGTTCGAGCATTTCCGAATAGCCGATGATGGTGGTCAGCGGCGTGCGCTGTTCGTAGGACACAGTGCCCACGAAATCCCGTTTCAACCGTTCGGCTTCCTCCAGCGCGGCGGAACGCTCGGCCACCGCCTTTTCCAGGCGGCGGGTGTCGGTGACGTCGGCGAAGGCGATCAGGGTGGCGCCGTCCGGCAGCGGCTGGGACTGGAACGCCACGATGCGGTCGTCCGAAGTCTTGGCCTCGCCGCTCATGGCGATGCGCGCGCGGGGGTCGGGGTCGGCGACCCGCGCCTTCAGTTCGCTCCAGAAGGCCCGATCGTGCAGTCTGGGCACGCATAGCTCGACCACGCCGTCGAAATCCGCGGCGGCTTCGATCGCCGCGGTCGTGACATTCCAGAACCGGGCGAAAGCGTCGTTGTGCAGCCGCAGCCGGCTGTCGGAGCCGAACACCGCGACCGCGTCGTTCAGCTTGTCCAAGGTCGCCTGCTGCACCTGGATCAGGCCGTTATATTGGGCCCGGAGCCGGATATCGCCGGTCATGTCGGTGAACAGCAGCAGCAGTCCGCCCAGGGGGTGCGGCTGGCGCACCACGCGCAGGGTGCGCCCGTCCGGCAGCGCCCAAAGATCGTCCGGCGCGGGCGCCAGGGTCTCGTACCAGGCCAGTTCGTTGGCCTTCCAGCGGCTGTAATCCACAGTCTCGGGAAGCCGGCGGCGCTGGCGCAGGCGGTCCAGCACCTCGGCATGGGTAGGCTTCTCGGCCAGCCAGGCTGGCTCCAGGCCCCAGATCTGGGCGAAGGCGGTGTTGTGGAAGCTGAGGCGGCGCTCGGCGTCGAAAATGGCCACGGCGTCGACCAGGTGGTTCAGGGTCTCGTCGTGGGCCTCGATATGCCGTTTCAGTTGTTCGCGCGCGTCTTCCGTATCGGTCACGTCCAGGGCCCAGGCGCCGACATCGCCCCCTTCCAAGGGCTGGGCGGTGATCTGGAACGCGCGGCGCTGGCCGCCCACCGGGGCCCAGCGCTGGGCCTGGCGGGCCTCGCCCGCCTCCGCGGCCTCGGCGATCAGGCTGCTGGCGCCCCGATCGAAGACCAGCCGCCGCGCCACGGCGTCCTCCAGCGAGGCGGCGTCCACGGCGTCCAGGAAAGCGGCGTTGGCCCAGACCAAGACGCCGGAAGCGGTGCAGACCCAGGCCGGCGACGGAAGGGCGTCCAGCAAGGCCGCGAACCGGGTCGCCGGCGGCAGGCCGCCGTCCGCGGCGATCTGTGGCTGCAGTCTCAGCCAGGCGCAGGCTCCGGCGGCGCGTCCATCCACCAGCACCAGGCCCTGCGCGCCGCGCACCTGGAAGGCGCAGGCCTCGCCCCGCTCGACCAGGGCCGTCAGGCGCCGGCGGTGGTCGGGATCGACGCGCATCAGGGCCTCGATCAGCGCCTGGGGCTCCGGGTCGTCGGCGGGCGCCAGGCCCAGCATCTCGGCGCACAGGGCGAGGCTGTCGCCGCCCCAGGCCAGCCGGGCGCGGCCGTCCTCGATGGTCAGCATGGCGCTGTCGAAGGCCTCGGCGGAGGCCTGGGTCGCGTCCACCAGCCCTTCCAGCCGGCTCATCCGCTCCCGGGCCTCGCCGATACGCGCATCGGCCTGGCGACGCACAGAAACCGCCCAGAGCGCGGCCGCCAGGGCCAGGCAGACGGCCCCGCCGACGGCCAGCACGACGTCCAGTCCCGGCATCAGGCCGGGACCGCGGGGCTGCGGAGCGGGGGGAGAATCATCTGGCCACCATAGCGTCTTAATGATCAGCCTCCCATGACCGGCGCTCTTGCGGCAATATGGTCCGATGAGCGCCGTCCGCTATCCGATCGCCGCCAATGCCGAAGCCGCGCTGAGCGCGCCCGTGGGCCGTGCGGCGCGGCGCACCGACGCCTGCCTGATCGCCGGGGCCGATATCGGCTTCGCCACCGAAGCGGTCGGACCCGGTTTCGCGACGCGCGAAGAGGCGCTGAAGGCCTATGCCGGCCGCCTGGACGACGAGCGGGCCGAGTCGCCCGCCTCCATCGCTCCGGAAGACCGCTATTGCGAACTGCGCGAATTGTCCGCGGGACGACCGCCCCGGCCAGGAGGCTCGCAACCCATGCGCCCGGTCTATCGCAACGGGCGCCGCTGGCCCGCGTCGCTGACGCCGCCGCGGACAATCTGGCGGCTGTCGATCAGCTATTGGCGCATCCTGCCGGCGGCGGCTGAATCGGCGTTCGGGCCGCCCTCGTCCGCCGAGCCCGCGGGCCGGAAGCCGGCGAAGACCGCCATGGACGCCGAGGCGCTCAAGGCCCGCCTGAGCGACCCGCTCCGGCCTGTCGCGCCGCAGCAGCCGCTGGACATCGGCCTGTTCGAGGTGCGACCGCCCGAGGCGCCGCACATCCTGATGCCCGATGAATAAGCCGCCCACGACGGACTGGGCCGATCTCGATGCGCCGTCGCTGAAGGCGTTCGCCGCGTTGGCCGAGGCCATCTTCGGCGAACTGCCCGCCCGGTTCCGCCAATTCACCGGCGATGTGGTGTTCCGGGTCCAGGACTTCGCCGAGCCGGAGGTGCTGGCGGAGCTGGGCCTGGAGGATCCTTTCGAACTCAGCGGGCTCTATCAGGGCGTGAGCCGGGTGGACCGCTCGGTCCTGGCGACCGCGCTCATGCCCTCGACCGTTTTCCTTTACCGCCGGCCGATCCTGGACGAATGGGCGGAGCGCGGCGACGTCACGCTGGCCGAACTGGTCGCCCATGTCCTGATCCACGAGATCGGCCACCACTTCGGCCTGTCGGACGACGATATCGACACGATCCAGGCCGATTGAAGGATCGTGGGGCTCCGTGGGGGGTGACGCGGGCGCCTATGCCTTGTCGCTCAGCAGGCAGAAGGACGCGCCTTGCGGATCGATCCCCTGCAGGATCCACCCGCCGGTGGGAACCTGGAACGGGCCGACCGCGACCGCGCCGCCGGCCGCCTTGACCCGCTCGACGGCCGCCGCGATGCCGTCGACCTGGAAATAGAAGTTCCAAGCGGGTCCGCGCGCGCCCTCGGGCCTGGTCGTCGTCGCTCCGGCGTCGGCGCCCCGGCCGTCGCTCCAGAGCAGATAGTCGCCCGCCGGGCCGAAGGCGCCGGTCTGGGTCCAGCCGAACAGGCCGGAATAGAAGTCGAACGCCTTGGAGCCGTCGTTCGCCATCAGTTCATGCCAGCCGATATAACCGGGTTGGCCCGGGCCGCCGCGTGGCGGACCCTCCGGGCTGGTCCCCTTGAACACCACGAACGGCGCGCCTTGCGGGTCGGCGACGCCGCAGAAGCGCAGCATGCCCGGCACGTCGAAGGGTGGCTGGCGGATCGACCCGCCGGCCGCGGTCACCCGATCGGCATAGGCGTCGACATCGTCCACAGCGATATAGCCCACCCATTGGGCCGGGCCCTCACCCTCGCCCAGGGTCATCATGCCAGCGACGCCGCCAGCGGCGGTATTGAAGGTCGTATAGCCCTCCGGCTGGGGCCCGAGATGCTGGGCGCTCCAGCCCACCACGGCGCGATAGAAGGCTTTGGCCGCGGCGGCGTCGGTGGTCTGAAGTTCGTACCAGCGGAATTGGCAAGGCGATGGGTCGGACATGGGTCTCTCCAGCGGGAGCCCGGGCGGCGGGCCATGATCTCAAAGACGATCACGTCTCACGCCTTCCGACAACGGCGCGCTGATTTCCGAGACGCCGACGGCGCGCGTCGCACTGGTCTGGCTCTACCCTAAACATTCAGTAACAATTGGTGACGCCTGCGTCATTTTTGTTGACGCAAGCAATTTCAATGGCCATTCTCGGTGAACCCCGCACGCTCGCGCACGCGCCATTGGAGAGCCAAGGCCGATGACCAACATCACCAAAGACGTCATGTATGAAGCCGTGGCCCCGGACGATTTCGAGGCGATGCTTGAACTTGACCGTTATGGCAATCGTTCCACGGCCTTCGACAAGATCATCTCGGCCACCCACGACCATTTCTGGGATCCGCTCGACAAGAAGTACATCGACTTCGATGAGCCGTTCGACATGGACAACAACGCGATCATCCCGGAAAACCTGGTCGGCGCCCTGCAGACCAAGTATGTCCAGGATATCCTTTCGGATCCCAAGGAACGCATCCGCTTCATCAACGCCTCGGCGCTGCGCAGCTTCTCGTCGATCCTGCACGGCGAGCAGGGCGCGCTGAACCTCTCGGCCTCGCTCTGCCACGTGTTGAAGGACCAGGGGGCCCAGGAATACGCCGCCAACCAGACCCGCGAAGAAGCCCGCCACGTCACGGCCTTCGCCAAATACATCAAGGCCCGCTGGGGCCGTCCCGTGGCCTGCAGCCCGGTGTTGCAGACCCTGCTGGTCGACATCATCGGCTCGCCCGAGGTCTATAAGAAGATCATCGGCATGCAGATGCTGGTCGAGGGCCTGGCCATGGGCGCCTTCGCCACCTTCTTCCAGCAACTGAACGATCCGCTCGGCCGCAAGCTGATGCAACTGGTCATGACCGACGAGGCCTTCCATCACAAGTTCGGGAAGATCTGGGCCGACCGCACCATCCCCAAACTGTCGCCCGAGGAACACGTCATCATCGAGGACTGGGCGGCGCACTGCTTCCAGGTGCTGCTGTTCAACCTGGTGGCGCCGTCCGAGCAGCGCGACCTCTATGAGGAATTCGGCCTCGACCCCGACAAGGTGATCGCGGAATTCCAGGAAATCGCCACGGACGAGGCTCGCCGCGAGGACATGAAGGAAGCCACCAACATTTTCCGCGTGCTTATCAAGACGCTGCTGAACGCCGGCATCATCACCGACCGCACCCGCGCCTTCTATGGCATGTATGTCGATATGGCCGAGCTGAAGGCCGAAGGCGACCGGATGGTCGGCGACGACATCGCCGAAGAAGGCATCAAGTACCTGCGGGCCATCAACTTCGACCGCCGCACGGCTGTCGAGGTTCTCATCGCCGCGGAATAGCCCTATTGTTCAACGACCAGTGACGCCCCGTCGCAACCCGGCGGGGCGTTGCCGCGTTCGGGGCAAGGCCAGGCGGAGGATTGATGAGACTTGGGCGTGCAGGGCGTATCGGCGCGTGGCTTGGCCTAGGCCTCGCCGTGACGATCGTATCGGCGACCTGGGCCAGCCTGCCGCCGCAGCCGGCCAAGGCGCTCGACACCAACCGCTTCGTCGGGCGCTGGTACGAAGTCGCGCGCATGCCCAACAAGATCCAGGCCGACTGCGCCACCTCCCTGGCCGACTGGTCCCATGACGGCGGCAGCGCCTTCAAGGTGATCCAGACCTGCCACGTGGACACGCCCACCGGTCCGACCAAGGTCTGGAGAGCCGCCGGCCACATCCTCGACCCCGCCACCAACGCCAAGTTCCGGATGAGCTTTTTCGGCGGCCTGATCAGCCAGGACTATTGGGTCCTGGACCGCGGCGACGACTACAGTTGGATCATCCTGTCGACGCCCAGCCCCAAATTCCTCTGGATCTTCGCCCGTCGCCCCGCGACGTCGCCGGAGCTGAAGGCGGCCATGGTCGGCCGGGCCAAGGCCATGGGCTACGATGTGGCCAGCCTGGTATACGACCAGCCGGGCACGTGACGGGCGGCGCCCGTTCGGCTTGCCAACGGAACGAAACCGAAACATTCTGGGGGGATGGCGGACCCGTTCTCCGAAGTCCCTATCCAAGCCTTCGGTCGGCCCGAGACCACCGAGGCGGTGACGCGGGGCGCGGCGCGGCTTTTGATCGCGCTCGGCTATGCGCCGTTGATGGAGGTGACCCTGCCCAATGGCCGGCGCGCCGACCTGATGGCGGTGGGGCCGCGTGGCGAGATCGCCATCGCCGAGGTCAAGTCGGGGCTGGAGGACTACCGCGTCGATCGCAAATGGGGCGAGTACGGCCCTTTCTGCGACGCCTTCTACTTCGCGGTGGCCCCGCATTTTCCCCGGGAGATCCTGCCCGAAGGCCCGGGTCTGATCGTCGCCGACGCGTTCGGCGGGGCGGTGCTGGTCGAGGCCCCGCTCACCTCGCTGGCGCCGGCGCGGCGCAAGGCCCTGACCTTGGCCTTCGCCAGGCTCGCGGCGCTTCGCGCGATCGGAGGGGCTTAACGCGGCGCGCGCTTGGCCAGGATGCGCTGCAGCGTGCGCCTGTGCATGTTCAGCCGCCGCGCGGTCTCCGAGACATTGTGGCCGCACAGTTCGTAGACCCGCTGGATGTGCTCCCACCGCACGCGGTCGGCGGACATCGGGTTCTCCGGAGGCGAGGGCGCCTCGTCGCGCCGGGCCAGGAGCGCGCGCAGGACGTCGTCGGCGTCCGCCGGCTTGGGCAGATAGTCGACCGCGCCCGCCTTGACCGCCGCGACCGCCGTGGAGATGGCGCCGTAGCCGGTCAGCATGATGACCCGCGAATCCGGCCGGATCGATTGGATCGCCTCGACCACCTGCAGGCCGTTGCCGTCCTCGAGGCGCATATCCAGGACCGCGAACGCCGGCGGCGCGGCCCTCACGGCGACCAGGGCCTCGGCGATGGTGGCGACCAGGACGGGCTCGAAGCCCCGGGTCTCGAGCGCCCGGCCGAGGCGTGTGCGCAACGGCGCGTCGTCGTCCAACAGCAGCAAGGATTTGTCCGGCAGGGCCGCGACCACCTCGGAGAGGTCAGACATGGGGGTTCCTCTTGGAGCCTGTTCAAATCATCTGCGACACGATGTCGCTAATCCGGCCTGAGATTCAACCCCAAGCTAGGCTCAAGGGTGCGTTGAAACACTATTGTAGGGGGCTGGGGTCCAGCGCGCCCAGTTCGAAGCCGCCCGGCGCCGGCTCGGCTTCGATCATGTCCCGCCGCCAACGGGCCGAAATCGACGCGCCGCCGCCTCGGGCATTATTGAAATCCACAACCGCGCCGGTGCGTTCCAAAAGCGTCTTGGCGATGAAGAATCCCAGGCCCATGCCCACATGGCCGGAACGCGAGCTCTCCCCGCCCGGCCTGCTGGTGACATAGGGCTGGCCCAGGCGGGTCAGGATGTCGGCGGAAAAGCCTGGCCCATCATCGCGCACCTCCACGGCCACCGTCTGGTTGTCGAAGCGGACCCGCACCAGGACCTCCGAACGGGCGAAATCGACGGCGTTCTCGACGAACGAGGTCATGGCGTGCAGCACCTCGGGCATGCGCCGGATCTCCGGCGGGCGGGCGCCGGGCGGTCCGGCGACCAGGGCTTCGACCCGGACCTCGGTGTGAATGTGGGCCTCGATGACCTCGTTGACGAACTGCAGGAGGGTCATGCGCGAATGCACCACGTCGTCGGTGTCCGGCGTCTGGGTCAGGCGCTTGAGGATTTCGCGACAGCGCGCGGCCTGGGACACCAGGAGCTCGGCGTCCTCGCGCAGGGGACCGTCGGGGGTCTGGTTGGCCAGTTCCTTGGCCACCACCGTGATGGTCGCCAGGGGCGTGCCGAGTTCGTGCGCGGCGGCGGCGGCCAACCCGCCCAGGGCCGATAGCCGCTGCTCGCGCGCCAGCACCGTGCGCGTGACATTCAAGGCCAGTTCCATCCGCGCCGCCTCGACCGCCGTCCGCCAGGCGTAACCGGCGGTCGCGGCGATGCCGGTCAAGGTCGCCGACGCCATCAGCCAGCGATAGGACGGGGGGACCACCGGGTGTACGGGGCCGGCCCATTGCACGGGGACCCACCAAACCGTCGTCAAGGCCACGCAGGCCGTGGCCAGAACCCCCAGAATGAGCGGGTAGCGCGGCCGCAGCGTCGCCGCGGCCAGGGTGACCGGCGTGATCAGCAGCAGGATGAACGGGTTGGCCACCCCCCCGGTCAGGAACATCAACAGCGACAACTGGACGATGTTGAAGCCGAGCTGCTCCGCCAGCGCGCGATCATTGGCCGGCGCCCGCGCCGATCGGCGCATGATCAGGAACAGGTTATAGGCCGCGCCAACCCCGATCACCGCCAGGCAGGCGCCGAGTTGCATCTGAAGCCCGCGCCAGTATGCCGCGCCCAGCACCAGCAGCAGCTCCCCGCCCAGCAGCGCCCAGCGCATGCTGACCAGCGTACCAAGGCCGAGACGGCCCTGGGCGTACAAGCCATGCGGCAGGCCGTCGCCCGCCGGCGAGTCCTCGATCGGAGGTTGGGACCGCATATCGGGCTGGACCAAGGTCGCCATGCCGCCAGCCTAGAACCTTTTGAAGTGGATTTGGACAGACTTTCGTCGGACCGCGCTGGCCGCCCGGTCCAGGCGCGCGCCCGAAGCGTAGACGCCCCATACGAGAATGGTTCGGCCCCAGGGGTTGAGGCTGGTTGCGCGGCTGGGGCAGTCTGATAACCCTATCCGAAGTATGCTGCGCCGCACAACGTCGCGCGAAGGGATTATCGATGCTCTACGCCTTGCATGAAGCCGGTTACCACGCCTCGACCCCGCTCAGGCTCGGCGCCCTGGCCATGCGCGATTTTTGGAGTTCGCCGGTCAATCCCGCCGCCGAGACGCGGATGGGCCGGACCCTCTATGCGGGCGCGGACCTGTTTTCGAACGTGACCCGGCGCTATGGCCGTCCGGCCTGGGGCATCGACAGCGTGGATATCGACGGCTCGCCGGTCCGGGTCCGCCAAGTGGTCGAATGGGCCTCGCCCTGGGTCAAGCTGACCCATTTCAGCCGCGACCAGGCCGACATGCGCCGGGCGGGCCGCAAGACGCTCGAGCCCGCCGTGCTGATCGTGGCGCCGCTGTCGGGCCACTACGCCACCCTGCTGCGCGGGACTGTCCAGGCCTTCCTTCAGGATCATGAGGTCTATGTGACCGACTGGTCCAACGCCCGCGACGTGCCGATGCTGGAGGGCCGCTTCGACTTCAACGACTATATCGACAACGTCCGCGCGATGCTTGGCGTCATGGGGCCTCGGCCGCACGTGGTCGCGGTCTGCCAGCCCGGCCCGCCGGTCCTGGCCGCCGCCGCCCTGATGGCCGAGGATGGTGATCCCAGCCGCCCGGGCAGCATGACCTTCATGGGCTCGCCGATCGACGCCCGGCTTTCGCCCACCGTCACCAACAAGCTGGCCGAGGAGCGGCCTTTCACCTGGTTCCAGAAGCAGATGATCTACACCGTGCCCGCGCCCTATCCGGGCGCGCTTCGGCGGGTCTATCCGGGCTTCGTCCAGCTCTACAGCTTCATGCAGATGAACCTGGAGCGGCACCAGGAGGCGCATCGCCAATATTTCGACGACCTGGTCAAGGGCGACGGCGATCATGCCGACAAGCACCTGGAATTCTACAACGAATACCTGTCGGTGCTGGACCTGACCGAGGAGTTCTATCTTCAGACCATCGACATCGTGTTCCAGCAATATCTGCTGCCCAAGGGCGGCCTGGACCACGATGGGCGGCGCGTACGGCCGGATCGCATCAGCGATATCGGCCTGATGACCGTGGAGGGCGAACTGGACGACATTTCCGGCATCGGCCAGACCCAGGCGGCCCACACCCTGTGCTCGGGCCTGCCCGATGACTTGAAGCAGGACTATGTGCAGCCCGGCGTCGGCCATTACGGCGTCTTCAACGGCCGCCGATTCCGCGAGGAGATCTATCCGCGCGTGCGCCAGTTCATCTGGACCCGCTCCCTGGCCCTATAGGGCTCGGTCCCCGCGGATCGGGTCGTGACGCCCCCTCCGGTAAAGCCAGTTTGACCGCGGTGGCGGCGAACATCAGCCAGATCAGGTCGTTCGGCGACAGGGCCGCGGCCTCCGTGAAGGTGTGCAGGCTGAAGACGGTCAAAAACGGCAGGATGAAATAGGCCGCTGGCCGGCGATACAGCGCCACCATGGCCCTGGCCCAGACCCCGACGAACAACAGAGCCCAGGCCGCGAGGCCCAGATAGCCGAGATCGAGCCAGAGCCCGAGCCAGGTATTGTGCGCCTCGTGAACGATGAAGCCTTGTTCCTGGGAGATTTTCCGCACCGGCCCCCAGGGCGAGGTGTCGTCCCACACCGCGCCGAACCCGTAGCCCGTGACCGGCCTCAAGGCGATCTGATGCAGGACCGCGCCCCAGATCTGGGTGCGGCCGGTGAGCGTCTCGTCCTTGCCGACCAGGCCGAGCAGGAGGTCCGGCCCCGCATAGAGCAGGAAGCCGATGCTCAGCAACGCGCTGACCCAGAGATAGGTCGCCGCCACCGCGCCGACGCGCCCGCGCCGCGCCAGCGCCACCAGAGGAATGCAGCACGCGCCGATAAGGCAGGACACCAGGGAGGTCTTGGAGGTCGACAACAGCAGCAGGGTGAAGGCCGCCCCCATCGCCCCGATCCACAGCCATCGTCGCGGAGGATTGGCGATGGCGCTGGCGGCGAACACGGCGATCGCGACCGACATGTAGTAGCCGAGCAGGTTCTTGTGCCCCCACACGCCGCGCCAGGCGCCGGGGAAGTCGACGGTCATCTTCCCATAGGTCGGCGCGACCAGGGCGAAGACGAAGCACAGAACGGCCACGATGCCGAAGGCCGTCGCGAACACCTCGAGGAATTTCGGCCAGGTGAAACGTTCGGCCATCATCACCCCGGCCAGGGTGGTCATCAGCGCGGCGACGCCGCGCCGCGAGGTCACCTCCGGATCTATGCTCCAGAGGACGGACGCGAACGTCACGGCCAGCAGCAGCACCAGCGCGGGCGATCGCAGCAGGGCCACGCCGATGTTCCAGAACCGCGCCGCGGAGAGCCCCAGGACCACGGCATAGACCGGAAAGAAGTAGTTGCGGATCGAGGCCGAGATGGCGGGGTCGATCGGATCGGGTCCCGGGCCGGTGAGCGGCATGATCCAGCATTGGCTGAAGACCAGCGCCAGGGCCACGCACGCCCAGAACGCCCCGCGCTCCCTCAGCGCCGCGTAATCCGGGCGCGAGGGCGGCAAAGAACCGTCCACGGCGGCCGCCCCCGCGACATCTCCCATGACCGACGGGCCCTCATGAACCGTCAAAACGAAGCCTCCGACGAGGCGCATACCTTACGGCGTGAAAACCAGAGGCGCGGTTTCGCTCTAAGGCTGTAAAGCCTTGGCGCGGACACGCATTTCGAATTTGTTCGTTTTGTTTCGTTAGAGGACTCAATGCGCGTCCACGCCTCCGCCGGCTTTTGAGTTCCCTCGTGAATTTCATCTTCCGACAACAAGACTACGAAAATCCAAACTCGCTGGCCTCGCGCTTCCGTCGGGCCAGGGCCAAGCACATCGTCGCCCTGATCGCGGCGACGTTCGCCGAGCGCGGCGCATGCCGGATCATCGATCTGGGCGGGCGGCCGGAATATTGGCGACTGATCGACCGCGACGTCCTGGAGGCGGCCAGGGTCAGGATCACCGTCGTCAATTGGGAAGACCAGGCTCCGATCGACGATCCGATGTTCGTCCAGATGCGGGGGGACGCCTGCGCCTTGGACGTCGAGGACGGCGCTTTTGACATCACCCATTCCAACTCGGTGATCGAACACGTGGGCGATTGGCCAAGGATGGAGCGTTTCGCGGCCGAGACGCGCCGTCTCGCTCCCCGCTATTACGTCCAGACGCCCTATTTCTGGTTCCCGGTCGAGCCGCACTTCTCCGCGCCGTTCTTTCACTGGCTGCCGGAGCCGATGCGGGCCAGCCGGCTGAAGAAGAAGGCCTATGGTTTCATGTGGCGGACCGCCGATGTCGGCGAGCAGATGCGCGCCGTCCAGGACGCCCGGCTGCTGGACAAGGCGATGATGCGGTATCTGTTTCCCGATGCGCGTCATGTCGACGAGAAAGCCGCTGGCCTCACCAAGTCGCTGATGGCGATCCGTGGATGACGCCCACGCGCCGGTTCGTGGTGCAAGGGACAATGGCCGCCGCGCTGGCGGGCTGCGGCGAACGCCGCGTGCAGGCGCGTGAAAGCGGACGCCGGCCTGCTTCGCTGAAGGCCATCGCCGATTTTCCGGTGGGGACCTGCCTGGCGACGCCGTACCTGGAAGACCCGGATCGCGTCGCCCTGACGCTGCGCCACTTCAATCAGATCACGCCCGAGTGGGAGATGAAGATGGAGCGGGTGCTGGCCGAGGATGGGACGTTCCATTTCGACGCCGCCGACGTCCTCGCCCGGTTCTGCACCACCAACGGGTTGCGCCTGCATGGCACGACGCTGGTTTGGTACGCTCAGGATCCGGTCGCGTTCCGACGCATGATCGACGACCGCCAAGCGTTCGAGACCGGTTATCGCAACTACATCACCGCCGTTGTCGGCCGGTATCGCGGGCTGGCGCGCGGGTGGGACGTGCTGAACGAAGCGGTGGCCGAACAGGGAGACGGCTATCGCGGGGGGATATGGGAAACCGCTCTGGGGCCGGACTATGCCCGCCTGGCCTTCGAAATCAGCCGCGACGCCGATCCGGACGCCATTCGGTTCATCAACGATTATAACCTCGAAACCAATCCGGCGAAGCTGGACGCGTTCCAGCGCCTGCTCGATCGTCTCCTCGAAGCCGGCGCCCCGGTGGGGGGGATCGGGACCCAGACCCACCTGTCGATCGACCTGCCGCCTGGCCAGGCGGGGCGGGCCATCAAGGCCCTGGCGCGCTTCGGGCTGCCGATCCACGTCTCCGAGCTGGACGTTTCGACGCGGCGTCAGAGCTGGTTCGCGACGCCGGGCTCCGGCCGGCTCGAGAAGCAGGCGCGGGTCGTGGGCGAGGTGGCCGAAGCCTTCATGGACCTGCCCCGGGCGCAGCGCTACGCGTTCACGGTCTGGGGCGTTCGCGACAAGGACTCCTGGTTGCGGCGAGGGCCGAACCGGGGCGACGGCGGCGATGAGCCACTGCTGTTCGATGACGATGGCCGCCCCAAGCCCGCCTATGACAGCCTTTGCGACGCATTCGAGGGCCGACGGCGCTAAGCGGCCGATGGGGTGGGGCGGCGCGTTCGGCCGTTAGGCTCTCGCCACAACGCCCATGTCATCCTATCCAAGGCGGCATGAGTCTGTTTCGCTCTTCGTCCTATGCCGACGGCGACCGGATCGTGGTCGACGGAACGGAGGTGCGGCTCAAGGTCAGTGGTCGCGCGCGGCGGGTTTCCTTGCGGGTCGACGGCGCGCGTCGTGAAGTGGTGGCTACCGCGCCCAGCCCGCGCCGGCTGGGCGAGGCCGCCGCCTTCGCCCAGGAACGGCGAGCCTGGATCGCCGCGCGTCTGGCCGAACTGCCGACCGCCCAGATCGTGTCGCCGGGCGATGTCATTGAGGTGCTCGGCCAGCCTTGCCGATTGGAGCGGGCGACGGGGCGGACCCGCTGGCGTCCGCCGGAGAACGGCGAGCCGCTGCGCCTTTGCGCCTCTGGCGAGGGGGCCGCGTTTTCGGCCGCCGTGCAGCGCGCGCTCAAACTCGAAGCCCGCCGGGTGTTAACCGGCCGCACCGAAGTGTGGGCCAAGGCTCTGCACCGTCCAACGCCGGTGGTGTCGATCACGGATCCACGCGGGCGCTGGGGCTCGTGCCGGCCGCCGCGCGGCGCCGGCTTCGGCGCGGGGGTCGAGGTGGGGCGGATTCGCTATTCCTGGCGGCTGGTGCTCGCGCCTTTCGCGGTGGCGGACTATGTGGCCGCCCATGAATGCGCCCACCTGATCGAGGCCAACCATTCACCGCGTTTCTGGGCCGTGGTTCACGATCTGGTTGGCGACCACCGCCCTTGCCGCGCCTGGCTGCGCGACCACGGAACCCGTCTGCACGCCTTCGGGCGCTGACGTCCGCGGCGCTACCCCGGCGGCGGTTCGGCCTGGTCGGGGGAGTCCACGGCAGCCGGCGGCTGGGCCGCCGCGCCGGACGCGCCGCCGACCTGGTTGATCAGGTCGCCGATCGAGTCCGGTTGAACCGACCCGCCAGGGATCGGCTGAACGTTCAGGCGCGGCAGGCTCGCGGCCATGAAATCACGCCAGATCTCCGCCGGCGCCGCGCCGCCGGTGACCCGCTTCATCGGCGTGTCGTCGTCGCGCCCGGTCCAGACCGCGGCGGTGAAGCCGCCGGTGAAGCCGATGAACCAGGCGTCGCGGTAGTCGCTGGTCGTGCCGGTCTTGCCGGCCAGGTCATAGCCGGGGATGTGGGCGCGCGCGCCGGTGCCGTCGACCAGCACTTCGCGCATCATCTGGGCCATTTCAGACAATGCCGGCTGGCCGATCACCTGGGCGTGGGGCTGCGCGCCGAGGCCGTGGTCGAACAGGACCTTGCCGGTCCCCGTGCGGATCCGCTCGACGCCGTAAGCCTTGACCTGGAATCCGCCGTTCGAGAAGGACGCATAGGCCTGGGCCATTTCCAGCGGGCTGACCTCGACCGCGCCCAGGGCCATGGACGGGGCGGTCTGGATCGGGGAGGTGATGCCCAGCCGACGGGCCGTCTGGGCGACGTTGGTCGTGCCGATCTCGTTGGCCAGCCGCGCCGCGACCGTGTTGATCGACTGGGCCAGCGCGGTCTGCAGCGTGATCTGGCCGAGATAAGCGCCCTCGAAGTTCCTGGGCTGCCAGGCGCCGATCGTGACCGGCTCGTCAACCACCTGTTGGTCCGGCGTGCGGCCCTGCTCCATCGCGGTCAGATAGACGAAGGGTTTCCAGGACGATCCGGCCTGACGCTGGGCGGTGGCCACCCGATCGAACTGGCTTTGGCCGTAGTCGACGCCGCCGACATAGGCGCGGACCCGGCCTTCGCCATCCAGGGCGATCAATGCGGCCTGCTGCACACCCTTGGTCGGGCCGTCGCGGGCGGTGATCGTACGCACGGCGCGCTCGCCATTGGCCTGAATCGCGAGGTCCAAGGTGGTTTCCACCACCAGGTCTTCCTGGGGCTGGCCGACGATGCCGCGCACCTGTGCGTCCAGCCAGTCGATGAAATATTGGGCGTTCTGATTGGCCAGGGCGACCTGGACCTGGACGGGATGGGAGATCGCTTCCTGGCGCTGCGCCTCGGTGATGGCGTGGGTTTCGACCATCTTGTTCAGCACCACGTTCGCCCGGGTCTGGGCCCGCTGGGTCGCCGAGACCGGGCTGTAGCGCGAGGGACCCTTCATCAGCCCCGCCAGGAGCGCGGCCTCGCCGACGCTCAGCTTGGACGCGGGCGTGTTGAAATAGCGCTGCGAGGCGGCCTCGATCCCATAGGCGCCCTCGCCAAAATAGACCCGGTTCAAATAGAGCGACAGGATCTGTTTCTTGGAGAACTTGGTCTCCAGCCAGACCGCCAGGATCAGCTCCTGGACCTTGCGGCGGATGGTCTGGTCCGGGGTCAGGAACAGGTTGCGCGCCAGTTGCTGGGTGATCGTCGACCCCCCCTGGACGATATGACGCGCCTTGATGTTGACGACCATCATTCGGGCCATGCCGATCGGGTCGAACCCGAAGTGGTGGTAGAAGCGCTGGTCCTCGATCGAGACGAAGGCCGCCGGCACATAGGGCGGCAGTTCGTCCAGGTTCACCGGCGGCGTCAACTGGCTGCCGCGCACCGCGATCAGCCCGCCGGAACGGTCCAGGTAGGAGATCGAGGGCTGGCGCTTGACATCGAAGATCTTCGAAGTGTCGGGCAGGTTGGTGGCGAACACCGCCACGAAGGCGACGACGGCGATCAGCGCCCAGACGCCCAGCACCGCTCCCCAATAAAAAAAGGCCCGCCATCCGTTGCGCCGGGGCGCCGGGACGCGTCCGCCAGATCCGCTGGGTCCGCGGCCCTGCCCGTTCGCCATGCTCTTACATCTCCGTCAGGCCGGTTCCGATCCGCCCTGCCCCGCGCCCGCCCGCTGTTTACCTTAAGTCGAAGACGTGGCGCGATAGGGTTGACGAAGGATGAATGGCGCCCGACTGCTCCTGGCGTCACAAGGAGCCTTGCGCGCACGCAATTGGCGAGGACGGCGATGGCGGCGACGAAATCGATCTGGGCGGCGATACTGGGCGCGGCGGCATTGTCGGCCTGCGCCAGCACATCTTCCCCGGAACCCAAGACCTGGACCGGCGGCGATCCGGCCCATCTGGCCGCCGACCAGGCCGCCTGTCACAAGGAGACGGACGGCCTCGACGCCGGCCAAGCCAACGCCTATTCGGATTCGCGCTATGGCGTCGCCTCCGCCCTGGTCGAAGGCCTCGACCGCGACGACCCGCTTCGGGACCACCGCGGCGACGCGCGCGTGGCCGCCTTCATCACCTGCATGAGCAATAAGGGCTGGCATGCGGGGTAGGCGCGTCTTCGAGCCTGATCCATAAACCCCGGATCATGCTTGATTCCACCCACGCCGCCGCGCGCGATGTGCTCCGCCATACCTTTGGCCACGCCGACTTTCGGGGCTTGCAGGCTCCGGTGATCGGCGAGGTGCTGGCGGGCCGCAGCGCCATCGCCGTTTTACCGACCGGCGGCGGCAAGAGCCTTTGCTACCAGATTCCCAGCCTGATGCGCCCGGGCCTCGGCTTGGTGATTTCGCCGCTGATCGCTTTGATGGCCGACCAGGTCGCCGCCCTTCGCCAATCCGGCGTCGCCGCCGCCCGGCTGGACTCCAGCGGGACCCCGGAGGAGCGTCGCCAGACTTGGGCGCTGATCGACGCCGGACGGCTGGATCTGCTCTACCTGTCGCCCGAAGGCCTGATGCAGCCGATGATGCTTGAGCGGCTCCGCCAGTTGGACCTGGCCCTGGTCGCCATCGACGAGGCCCACTGCGTCAGCCAGTGGGGCCACGACTTCAGGCCCGACTATCGGACGCTCGGGCGGCTGGCGGAGCTGTTCCCCCACGTCCCCCGGCTGGCCGTGACGGCGACCGCCGACGCCCGGACCCGCGAGGACATCCGCGCCGAGCTGCGCCTCCAGGACGCGCGAGAGTTCGTCGACAGCTTCGCCCGGCCCGAACTGATCCTCTCGGCGGAGCGCAAGCACGGGCGAGGGCGGACGCGGGTCGTCGCGTTGGCCACCGCCCGAAAAGGCCGCGCCGGGGTGATCTATGCGGGGTCTCGCGATGGGACCGAAACCCTGGCGGCCGATCTGGTTTCGGCTGGGGTTCCGGCCCTCGCCTATCACGCCGGCCTCGACAAGGAGGTGCGCGGCCGCCGGCTGTCCGACTTCCTGCAGGCCGAGAACGCCGTGATGGTGGCGACCATCGCCTTCGGCATGGGGGTGGACAAGCCGGACGTCCGCTATGTGATCCACGCGGATCCCCCAGCCTCGATCGAGGCCTATTGGCAGGAGATCGGCCGCGCCGGCCGCGACGGCGAGCCGGCCGAGGGAATCACCCTCTATGGGGCGGCGGATCTCGCTTGGGCGCTCAAGCGCATCGACACCCGCGAGCTGACCGACGAGGTCCGCCAGGTCCAGATTCGAAAGGCGCGCCAGCTCTATGCGATGCTGGAGGGCATGGGCTGCCGCGCGGCGGCCGTGCGCCGCTATTTCGGCGAGACCGAGGTCGAGCCGTGTGGCCAGTGCGACCTCTGCGTGGCCCCGCCGGCTTCGGTCGACGCCACCCAGGCCGCTCAGAAGGCCCTGTCGGCCGTGCATCGGATGGGCGGGCGGCTGGGCCGAGGCCGGATCGTCGACCACCTGCTCGGCAAGACCAAGGCGCCGAGCGGGTTCGAGGCCGGCTTATCCACCTTCGGCGTCGGCCGCGAATTCAGCCCGACCGGCTGGCGCGACCTGATCGACCAGTTGCTGTTCGAGGGCCTCCTGCGCGAAGACCCCAACGACGGCCGCCCGCTTTTGACCATGGGCGACGCCGACCAGGTGCGGAAGGTCTATCGGGGCGAGCGACCGGTGCAACTGCGCCGCCAGCCCGAGCCCTTGGACGCCACGACCCGCTCCGGCCGGCCTCGCCGGCGCCGCGGCGGGGTTCCGCTGGATGTTCTGGATGCCGATATGGCGCTGTTCGAAGCCTTGCGGGCTTGGCGCCGCGAGGAAGCCGCTCGCCAGTCCGTGCCGCCCTATGTGATCTTCCACGACAGCACCCTGGCTGACATCGCTCGCGAGCGGCCGCGCGGGGCGGGGGCGCTATCCAAGATCGGCGGGGTGGGCCAGGGCAAGCTCGATCGCTATGGCGAGGCGGTGCTGGCGATCGTGCGGGGGACTTGAGGCTTCGCGTTTTGCGGATTTAATGAAATCGGGACCGCCAAGACGGGACCCCGAACGGGTTCCGCGCGTTTAGCGCGCATCCGTACGTTTTGGATTTGTGCGGATGCCTGGGTCTCAGGTTATCCCCCCAACCCTGCCCTGGCGAAGGCCCGGAGCCACCCCCCAGCTCCGGGCCTTCATTTCTTCCGCCGCCCGCCCATTCTCCAAAGGGAATCAGGCGCGCGTCTTCTCCAGCCACGCCGCCGAGCGCATTTCGTGCAGGCGCGAGGCGGTGCGCTCGAACTCGAAGGCCCCGTCGCCGGACGGGTAGAGCCCGTCGGGCTCGGCCGCGGCCAGCACCACCAGGCGGGTATCCGCCTCATAGAGGGCGTCGATCAGGTCGACGAGCCGCCGCGCTTCGTTTCGCCGGTCAGGCCCCAGGATAGGTATGGCTTCCAGAAAAACGGTGTGAAACCGCGCGGCGACCGCCAGATAGTCCCGCGCGCCGAGGGCCGTGGCGCAGAGGCTGGCGAAGGAGGCGCGGAGCAGCCCTCCGGCGGCGTGGGGTAGGCGAAGTTTGCGGCCAAGCACCTCGAGCGTCGCCCCAGTCTCCTCGTTGGCGCCCAGCATGTCGCGCCACAAAGCCTCGAAGCCGGCCTCGGCCGCGTCGTCGAACGGCGCGAAATAGACCTGGGCCGCCCGCAGCCGGTCGAGCCGATAATCGACCGCCCCGCCCACCGACACGATCTCCAGCCGTGCCTTGAGCAGGTCGATGAACGGCAGGAACAACTGGCGGTTCAGGCCATCCTTATAGAGGTCTTCCGGCGGCCGGTTGGAGGTGGCGACCAGCACGACGCCACGTTCGAACAGGGCCTCGAA
>DATAYD010000135.1:0-5805 GCA_036272715.1 Caulobacteraceae bacterium
CCACGCGGCCGGTGGCGACGCCCTGGGCGGGCGCGGCGGCGGCGGAAGCGGTCTTCTTGGCGGCGGGTTTCTTGGCGGCGGGCTTCGGGGCGGCTGCGGTCGTGGCCATCGGCTTGTCTCTCGTGTTCAAAGGGCTTCGGCGCCGGAGATGATTTCGATCAGCTCCTTGGTGATCTGCGCCTGGCGGGTGCGGTTATATTGGATGGTGTAGGACTTGATCATGTCGCCGGCGTTGCGCGTGGCGTTGTCCATGGCGGCCATCTGGGCGGCGAAGAAGCCGGCCTGGTTTTCCAAAAGGGCCGAGAGGAACTGGACGGCGATATTGCGCGGCAGCAGGGTTTCGAGGATGGTTTCCTCGTCCGGCTCGTACTCGTAGCTGGCGCCGTTCAGGTTGAGCGGCTCGGTTCCAGCGGCGACCTGGGCGGGGATCAACTGCACCGCGGTGGGGATCTGGGTCACCACCGATTTGAAGCGGCTGAAGAACAGGGTCACCACGTCGACCTGACCGTCCTCGAACAACGCCAACACCTTGGCGGCGATGGCCTGGGCGGTCTCCAGCGACGGATTGGCCCCGGCCTCGATCGATTCGAGGATGCGGTCGCCATAGAGGCGGCGTAGCTGGTCGCGGGCTTTCTTGCCCACGGTGATCAGCTTGACGTCCTTGCCCTCGGCGATCAGGGCGGCGATCCGCTCGCGCGCGGCGCGGACGATCGAGGAGTTGAAGCCGCCAGCGAGGCCGCGATCCGAGGTCGCGACCACCACCAACTGCTTATGGTCCTGGCCGGTCCCGACCAGGAGGCGCGGCGCGCCCGGGCCGCTGACGCCGGCCGCCAGATTGGCGATCACGCTCGCCATGCGCTCGGCATAGGGCCGCGCGTTCTGGGCCGCGTCCTGGGAGCGGCGCAGCTTCGCCGCCGCCACCATCTGCATCGCTTTCGTGATCTTCTGCGTGGCTTTCACGCTGGCGATCCGATTGCGCATTTCCTTGAGGCTGGCCATCTAGGCGCTCCGGCTCAAGGACTTAAGCGAAGGTTTCGGCGAAGCCGGTCAGCACGCTGTTAAGCTGGGCTTCCGTATCGCCGCTGAGCGCCTTGTCCTTGCGGATGACCGCCAGGAGATCGGCGTGCTTACTGTGCAGGCGGGCCAGCAGCTCGGCTTCGAAGCGGCCGACATCGGCGGTGGCCACGCCGTCCAGATACCCGCGGGTGCCGGCATAGATCACGCAGACCTGCTCCTCGACCGCCAGGGGCGAGTATTGGGGCTGTTTCAGGAGCTCGGTCAGGCGCTCGCCGCGGGCAAGCTGCTTGCGGGTGGCGGCGTCCAGGTCCGAGCCGAACTTGGAGAAGGCCGCCAGCTCGCGATACTGGGCCAGCTCGCCCTTGATCGGGCCGGAAGCCTGTTTCATCGCCTTGATCTGGGCCGAGGAGCCCACGCGCGACACCGAGATGCCGACGTTCACCGCCGGGCGGATGCCTTGGTAGAACAGGTCGGTTTCCAGGAAGATCTGGCCGTCGGTGATCGAGATCACATTAGTCGGGATATAGGCCGAGACGTCGTTGGCCTGGGTCTCGATCAGCGGCAGGGCGGTCAGCGAGCCGGCCCCGTGATCTTCGTTCAGCTTGGCCGCGCGTTCCAGCAGGCGGGAGTGCAGGTAAAAGACGTCGCCCGGATAGGCTTCGCGACCCGGCGGCCGGCGCAGCAGGAGCGACATCTGGCGGTAGGCGACGGCCTGCTTGGAGAGGTCATCATAGATGATCAGCCCGTGCATGCCGTTGTCGCGGAACCACTCGCCCATCGCGCAGCCGGCGAACGGCGCCAGGAATTGCAGGGGCGCGGGCTCCGAGGCGGTGGCGGCGACCACGATCGTGTAGTCCAGCGCGCCGCGCTCCTCGAGCGTCTTGACGATCTGGGCCACGGTCGAGCGTTTCTGGCCGATGGCGACATAGATGCAATAGAGCTTGGCGCTTTCGTCGTCGCCGGCGTTGATCGCCTTCTGATTCAGGATGGCGTCGATCGCCACGGCGGTCTTGCCGGTCTGGCGGTCGCCGATGATCAGTTCGCGCTGGCCGCGGCCGACGGGGATCAGGCTGTCGATGGCCTTGAGGCCGGTCTGCACCGGTTCATGCACCGATTTGCGCGGCATGATGCCCGGCGCCTTGACGTCCACGCGGCGGCGCTCGGCGATATTGGTGATGGGACCCTTGCCGTCGATCGGCTCGCCCAGCGGGTTCACGACCCGGCCCAGGAGGCCCTTGCCGACCGGCACGTCCACGATCTCGCCCAGGCGGCGGACTTCATCGCCCTCGCCGATCGAACGGTCGTCGCCGAAGATCACGACGCCGACATTGTCGCGCTCGAGGTTCAGGGCCATGCCCTTCACCCCGGCGGAGGGGAACTCGACCATCTCGCCGGCCTGGACCTTGTCCAGACCGAACACCCGGGCGATGCCGTCCCCGACGGACAGCACCTGCCCGACGTCGGAAACGTCCGCTTCCTCGCCGAAATTGGCGATCTGGGACTTGAGGATGGCCGATATCTCGGCGGCGCGAATATCCATGTCTTACGCTCTCTTCAGGGCGAACTTGAGGGAGTCGAGCTTCGCGCGAAGCGAGGCGTCGAACAGGCGGGAGCCGACCCGCACCTTCAACCCGCCCAGAATGGACGGATCGACGCGGGTCTCGATTTCGGGGTCGCGGCCCAAGGCCTGGCGCAGGGCGGCTTGCAGCCCCTTGGCCTGGGCGGGGGTCAGGGCGATGGCGGTGGTCACCTGGGCCGAGACGGCGCCGCGGTGGGCGGCGGCCAGGCTCTCGAAGCTGATGATCACGGAAGCCAGGAACGACGCGCGACGTTGCTGGGCCAGAAAGCCGAGGAACTTGCGGGTCAATTCATGGAACTGGGCCTTTTCAGCCACCGCGGCGATGCCCTTGGCCTTGGCCTCGGCGTCGAAGGTGGGCGAGCCCAGCAGGGTGCGCAGATCGGCGCTGTCGGCGAGCATCGCCTTCAGTTCCTTCAGATCCTGCTCAACGGCCGCGATCTGATTCTGGTCCTTGGCCAGGCCGAACAGGGCCAGCGCGTACCGAGCGCCCACATCTGTCGTCTTGGAATCGTCCGCCACTTGAAACCCGTCGGTTGTGTCTGTCGCGCCGTCAGCGGACTATGTCGCCACGGCTCGGAAAGGCTTGAAGCGCTTGGGAAAAGCACATGGGTTTTGGGTTTTGAAAACGCCCCCTGACCCGCAGCCGCGCGCCTGATAGCACGCGATGTTTGGCGCCGCAACCAAGCGCAAGGCGCGGAATTGACCCGGTTTCGACGAACCGGCGCCAGGCTCACAAGAAACTGTAAGGATCGATGTCGACCGTCACCCTCACCGAGGCCGGGATCTTCGCCCTCGCCCGCCACGCGGCCATGAAGGCCTGCAGGTCGACCGTGCGATCGGCCCGCACCAGGAACCGCTTGCGCCGTCGTCCACGGATCAATCCCAGCGGCGCGTCGGCCGGCCCATAGACCTCGACGCCCGGCGCGTTGGGAGCCGCCGCCGCCAGGGCGCGGACATAGGTTTCCAACGCCACGGGATCGGGTCCGGAAGCGATCACCGCCGCCAGGCGGCCGAACGGCGGCAGGCCCGCGGCCTCCCGCTCGGCCATCTCGGCGGCGACGAAGGCGTCGCGGTCCTGGGCCCGCAGGGCGCGCATGACCGGATGGTCCGGGGTGTAGGTCTGGACCAGGGCGCGGCCCGGCCGCTCGTGCCGTCCGGCGCGGCCCGTGGCCTGGGCCAGGAGCTGATAGGTCCGCTCTCCGGCGCGAAGGTCTCCACCGCGCAGGCCGAGGTCCGCGTCGACCACGCCGACCAGGGTCAGGTTGGGAAAATTGTGGCCCTTGGCCGCGACCTGGGTGGCGACCAGGATATCGATCGCTCCCGTCGCCATCGCCTCGATCATGCCCCGCGCTGATTCGGCGTCGATCAGGGTGTCGGACGAAAACACCGCAACGCGCGCTTCCGGAAACAGGTTGCGGCACTCTTCTTCCACGCGCTCGACGCCCGGCCCGATCGAGACCAGCGCATCCCGGGCCCCGCATTTTGGGCAGTGGTCGGGCTTGGGCATGGAAAAACCGGTCAGGTGGCAGACGAGCCGCGCGGAGTAACGATGCTCGACCAGCCAGGAATCGGTGTCCGGCGCGGTCATCCGCTCGCCGCAGGCCTTGCAGAGCACCAGGGGAGCGTAACCGCGCCGGTTCAGGAACAGCAGGCTCTGTTCGCCACGGCCATAGGTCTCGGCCATGGCCGAGACCAGCGGCGCGGACAGCCAGCGGCCCGTTTCGAGCGGCGTCTCGCGCAGATCGACCAGATCGATCTTCGGAAGTTCCGCGACGCCGTGTCGCGCATCCAGCCGCACCCATCGATAGCGGCCGGTCTCGGCGTTCCACAGGGATTCCAGCGACGGCGTGGCCGAGGCCAGCACCACGGCGGCGTCCTCGATCTTGGCGCGCGCCACCGCCAGGTCGCGGGCCTGATAGATGAAGCCATCCTCCTGCTTATAAGACGCGTCATGCTCCTCATCGACCACGATCAGGCGCAGGGCGGAGAAGGGCAGGAAGAGGGCCGAGCGGGCGCCGACCACGATCCGGCACTGGCCGGCGTTCACCGCTTCCCAGACCTGCCGCCGGCGGGGTGGGGCGACGCCGGAATGCCACTCGGCCGGCGCGGCGCCGAAGCGCTGGGCGAACCGGGCGATCACCGCCCGGGTCAGGGCGATTTCGGGCAGCAGCACCAGCACCTGGGCGTCCGGATCGGCCGCCAGAACGGACGCGGCGGCCTCCAGATAGACTTCGGTCTTGCCCGATCCGGTGACGCCGTCCAGCAGGGCGGCCTGGAACCCGCCCTTGGCGATAAGGGCGTTCAAGGTCCGAGCGGCGGCGGCCTGGCTGGGATTGAGCGCCGGCGTCGGCAGCGACAGGTCGGGCGCCGCGAACCCCGGCGAGGCGATCACGAGCTGGATCTCCAGCGCCCCGTCTTCGACCAGGCCCCGGATGACGCCGCTCGAGACCTCGGCCAATTCCGCCAAGGCCGATACGCTCATGGGCGCCGTCGCCGCCGCCAGCGTCCGCGCGCGGGCCGGGGTCATCCGTTTCGGCGCCGCGCCCGTGGCCGCGATCAGCCGCTCGGGCCGGGGCTTGGGCGCGCGCGCGCCGCGCAAAGCCATGGCCAGGGCTTGTCCCGGTGAATCGACCGCATAGCGCGCCGCCCATTCGACGAAGCCCAGGGTGCGTTGCGGCAGGGCCGGCGCGTCGCGCCGTTCCAGCACGGCCTTCAGCGGCCGGTTATGGCCGGCCGCGTCGCGCAGGCCGCTGACCACGCCAGACAACAGGCGTGGCCCCAGCGGCACCACCACCTGCTCGCCCAGGGACAGCGCCATGCCGTCCGGTTCGGCATAGTCGAACGCCTCCGGCAAGGGCAAGGGCAGCAGGATGCTGGCGATTCTGGACATGCCCGCCATTGTTAGCATGTCTGGCCCGGGCGAAAGAGGCGAGCGCATCAAGCGGGTGTTAACCGTCAGCGCGCATCTACGATGCTGAACCTTGGGCGTGGGAGCCGTGGTTCCGGCAAGGGCGGGCCTGGCGTTGAGCGATATCTCCGAGGACGTGAAGACCCCCATCGCCGAGGCGCTGGAAAAAGACTGGAAGACGGTCAGCGATTTCCTGCGCGAGCATTCGAACCTGATCCGCGAGGATTCGGACCTGCTGGCCGACCTGGGTCTCTGGGTCAGGGCCTCGAACATCGTGGAATTCGGTCCCGCCGCCCTGGCC
>DATAYD010000136.1:0-10382 GCA_036272715.1 Caulobacteraceae bacterium
ACGCAGCGGGTGCACTGGATGCAGCGGGTCATGACCGTCTTGACCAGCGGCCCCATGAACTTCTCTTCGACCGCGCGCTTGTTCTCGGCATAGCGGCTGTCGTCGCGGCCATAGCCCATCGACTGGTCCTGCAGGTCGCACTCCCCGCCCTGGTCGCAGATCGGGCAATCCAGCGGGTGGTTGATCAGCAGGAATTCCATGACGCCCTGGCGGGCCTTCTTCACCATCGGCGTGTTGGTGAAGATCTCCTGCTTGTCGGCGGCCGGCAGCGCGCAGGAGGCCTGGGGCTTGGGCGGCCCGGGCTTCACCTCGACCAGGCACATGCGGCAGTTGCCGGCGATCGACAGCCGCTCATGATAGCAGAAGCGCGGGATCTCCTCCCCGGCGAGTTCCGCCACCTGCAGGACCGTCATGCCGGGCTCGAACTCGACCTCGACGCCGTTGACCTTGGCTATGGGCATTATTCGCGAAACCCTTGATGCGGCTCAACGAGGTCCAGCCGCTTCTCGATATGATCCAACCGGGACTCGACGCGGTCCAAGCGTCGACTGACGCCCCCCAGGCCTTCCTCGACAAAGCTCATCCGAACCTTGAGGTTGTGCAACTCGTCGCCGAACCGATCCAGCCGAGCATCGATCTTCCGCAACATGATGAGCACCCTATTTTCGGGTTCGTCCGCCATCGCCCTACTCCGCCGCCGCCAGGCTGACGCCCTGCACGTGCGGGCGGCCGGAGCGGTAGGAGGCGATGCGTTCCTCGATCTCCGGGCGGAAATGGCGGAACAGGCCCTGGATCGGCCAGGCGGCCGCATCGCCCAGGGCGCAGATGGTGTGACCCTCGACCTGGCTGGCGACGTCCAGCAGGGTGTCGATCTCCTTCGGGTCGGCCTCGCCGGAGGACATCCGCTCCATCACCCGCCACATCCAGCCGGTGCCTTCGCGGCACGGCGTGCACTGGCCGCAGCTCTCGTGCTTGTAGAAATAGGCAAGCCGGGTGACGGCGCGGACCAGATCCGTGGACTGGTCCATCACGATCACGGCCGCGGTGCCGAGGCCCGACTTCAGCGCCGAGAGGCTGTCGAAATCCATCAGCGCGGTCTCGGCCTCGTGCGCCGGGATCATCCGGACCGACGAGCCGCCGGGGATCACGGCCTTCAGGTTGCCCCAGCCGCCGCGCACGCCGCCGCAGTGATCCTCCAGGAGCTGCTTCAGCGGGATCGACATCGCCTCTTCGACATTGCACGGCCGCTCGACGTGGCCGGAAATGCACATCAGCTTGGTGCCGGTGTTGTTGGGGCGGCCGAAGCCGGTGAACCAGCCCGCACCGCGGCGCAGGATCGTGCCGGCCACCGCGATGCTCTCGACATTGTTCACGGTGGTCGGACAGCCATAGACCCCGGCGCCGGCCGGGAACGGCGGCTTCAGGCGCGGCTGGCCCTTCTTGCCCTCCAGGCTTTCCAGCAGGGCGGTTTCCTCGCCGCAGATATAGGCCCCGGCGCCGTGGTGGACGTAGAGGTCGAAATCCCAGCCATTGACATTGTCCTTGCCGATCAGCTTGGCCTCGTAGGCCTCCTTGACCGCCGCTTCGAGCACCTCGCGCTCGCGCACATATTCGCCGCGGATATAGACGTAGCAGGCGTGGGCCTGCATGGCGAAGCTGGCGATCAGGCAACCTTCGATCAGCAGGTGCGGATCATGGCGCATGATCTCGCGGTCCTTGCAGGTGCCGGGCTCGGACTCGTCGGCATTGACCACCAGGTAGTGCGGGCGATCGGGGTTCAGCACCTTGGGCATGAACGACCATTTCAGCCCGGTGCCGAAGCCCGCGCCGCCGCGGCCACGCAGGCCGGACGCCTTGATCTGGTCGATGATCCAGGGGCCGCCGGCCGAGATCATGTCGGCCGTGGCGTTCCAGCACCCCCGCTGCGTGGCCGCCTCCAGACGCCAGTCTTGCAACCCGTAGAGGTTGGTGAAGATCCGGTTCTTGTCTTCGAGGATGCCCACCATGCCTCAGCTCCAAAGCGCGGACGCCGCCGCGCGGAATCGCGACCGGACATACCGCCTGCGCCCGGGAAGGCCAACCGACATTTCGGTTCCGCCGCGAGCGCTTGTGATTTTGCAACACCAACGGCGATTTCACGAGCGCCAGTGCGCCGGTGGCGGTCATCGCACACTCCCATCCCTCGTCATGGCCGGCACAAGGCAACGGCTGTCCGGTTCGGGGCCAACTCAACAAATATTCGTCACCACCGGGCTTGTCCCGGTGGCCATAATCACAATCTTCGCCGAACGAACATCAGCGACAGATTGGAGCCACCTGAGTCTAGGGGTGGCCGGGACACGCCCGGCCATGACGAGTTGCTTATGAGTTAGCTCAGCCGCGCTTCATCGATGGCGCGGGTCCTCCGGTTCTTCCGCATAAGACCGTCAGCACTCGTCGCGATCGATGGCCGCCGCTTGTGTTCGTGGGTCGCGCAGACACCGGCGATGACGTCAGGGGGGAGCCTCAGCGCGGCTTTGCTCGCGCGAAGCTGACCACCAGCCAGATCTGGGCGGTGAAGCCGGCGATCATGGCCAGGGCGAAAGCCGCGCCCATCCAGACGATATGGAGGCTGAGATAGCCGTAGATCGCGCCGGCCCCGATCAGGAGGCAGACCGCGTCGACGCCGAGGACCAGCATCAGGCGTCGGCGCAGGCCCGCCACCGGATCCGACGGGCTCACGGCGCCTCCGAATCGATGCGCATAGGGGGCTCGTGAAGGGGCGGCTCGATCAGCCGCTGCGCGCGGGCCCAGCGGCGGCGCTTGACGAAGGCCATGATCAGGAACACCCAGCCGACCATCATCACGGCAAACCCGACCGGAAGCGCGACCAGCACCACCGCGCGCGAAGGCGCGACCTGGGAGATGAAGAGGCCGAGCACGCCCGCGCCGCAGACGATCACTCCGCGCCGGCTCCAGGGCTGGCCCGCTTCTCGGAGCCGGTCGCGGAACGCCTCGAGTTCCTCGGTCATCAAGCCGGCGCTTTGGCCTCGTCCGCCGTCTTTTCGGGCGCGTTCGGCAGGGCCGTGATCGGCAGGGCGTAGGAGCCGTCATAGAGCGCTGGGTCGGTCAGGGTCAGCGCCCCGCCCGCGGGTTCCGAACTGTGACGGCCGGCATAGGAACCGGGCTTGGGCGCCTTGCCCGCGGCGAAATCATCGATGATCCGGGTCATCGTTTCGGCCGTCAGGTCCTCATAATAATAGTCGTTGATCTGGGCCATCGGGGCGTTGGCGCAGGCGCCGAGGCACTCGACCTCTTCCCAGGTGAACTTGCCGTCGGCCGAGCGGTGTTGCTTGGCTCCGATCTTGTCCTTGCAGACCTTCATAATCTCGCCCGCGCCGCGCAACATGCAGGGCGTGGTGCCGCAGACCTGGATCAGGGCGACCGAGCCGACCGGCTCCAACTGGAACATGGTGTAGAAGGTCACGACTTCCATCACCCGGATCACCGGCATGGAGAGCAGTTCGGCGATGGCGCGCAGGGCGGGCTCGCAGACCCAGCCCTCCTGCTTCTGCACCAGCCACAGGATCGGGATCACCGCCGACTGCTGGCGCCCCGCGGGGTACTTGGCGATCCACCACTGGGCGGCCTTCATGGTCTCGTCGCTGAACGCGAACGCGGCGGGCTGTTCCTTGGCGAGGCGGCGGACGCTCAACGATCGATCTCCCCGAACACGATATCCAGCGAGCCCAGCACGGCGGAGATGTCGGCCAGCATGTGGCCGCGGTTCATCCAGTCCATGGCCGCCAGGTGCGGATAGCTGGGCGCGCGGATCTTGCAGCGATAAGGCTTGTTGGTCCCATCGCTGACCAGATAGACGCCGAACTCGCCCTTGGGCGCCTCGATACAGGCATAGACCTCGCCCGGCGGGGTGTGGAAACCCTCGGTATAGAGTTTGAAGTGGTGGATCAGCGCTTCCATCGAGCGCTTCATCTCGGCGCGGCGCGGCGGGGCGACCTTGTTGTCCAGGGTCATGACCGGGCCGGGCGTCTTGCGGATACGCTCGACGCACTGCTTCATGATCTTGACCGACTGGCGCATCTCCTCGACGCGGCACAGATAGCGGTCGTAGCAGTCGCCGTTGACGCCCAGCGGGATGTCGAATTCCAGTTCGTCATAGCATTCGTAGGGCTGGTTGCGGCGCAGGTCCCAGGCGATGCCCGAGCCGCGCACCATCACGCCGGAAAAGCCCCAGGCGATCGCTTCCTCGCGGCGGACGATGCCGATATTGACGTTGCGCTGCTTGAAGATGCGGTTGCCGGTGATCAGTTTTTCGATGTCGTCCAGCTTGCTCGGGAATTCGTCGGCCCAGAGGTCGATATCCTCGACCAGCGCCGGCGACAGGTCCTGGTGCACCCCGCCGGGGCGGATATAGTTCGAGTGCAGCCGCGCCCCGCAGGCGCGCTCATAGAACACCATCAGCTTTTCGCGCTCTTCGAAGCCCCACAGAGACGGGGTGAGCGCGCCGACGTCCAACGCCTGGGTGGTGACGTTCATGATGTGGTTCAGGATACGGCCGATCTCGCTGTAGAGCACCCGGATCAGCGAGCCGCGCACCGGCACGTCGACGCCGGTCAGCTTCTCGATGGCCAGGCAGAACGCGTGCTCCTGGTTCATCGGGCAGACATAGTCGAGGCGGTCGAAATAGGGGATGTTCTGGAGGTAGGTGCGCGCCTCCATCAGTTTTTCGGTGCCGCGATGCAGGAGGCCGATGTGCGGGTCGACCCGCTCCACCACCTCGCCGTCCAGCTCCAGGATCAGGCGGAGCACGCCGTGGGCCGCCGGGTGCTGGGGCCCGAAATTGATCGAGAACTTATGGTCGGCGTCCGACGCCGACGGTTCGGGAATCGGATGCAGGTCGTCAGCCATGGACGCCTCCACTCTGAAAAGCCCTTCCCCCTCGATGGGGGAAGGGTTGGGTTGGGGGTGAACACGCCGAGGATGGGGCGAAGGACGCGGGCGGCGTCGATCGCGGTCCGTTCGCCACCGCTTGTGGACGCACCCCCACTCCAACCTGTCCCCCATCGAGGGGGAGAGGCTTTAGGGCATTATCCGGCTGCGAAACGATCCTCACGCCGGCTTCTCCGCCTTCTCGTCGCCGGGGAGCACGTAGGGGTAACCCTGGCCGGGGCGCGCATATTCGGCGCCTTCCCAAGGCGACAGAAAGTCGAAGGCGCGGAATTCGGTGATCTTCACCGGCTCGTAGACCACCCGCTTCTGTTCGTCGTCATAACGGAGCTCGACATAGCCGGTCATCGGGAAATCCTTGCGCAGGGGATAACCCTCGAAGCCGTAGTCGGTCAGCAGGCGGCGCAGATCCGGATGGCCCTCGAAGAAGACGCCGTACATGTCGAACGCCTCGCGCTCGAACCAGTCGGCGCAGGGATAGACGCCGGTGACGGTGGCGACCGGCGTGGCCTCGTCAGTCTCGATCTTGATCCGCACCCGGCGGTTCTTGGTCAGAGACAGCAGATGGTAGACCACGTCGAACCGCTTGGCGCGCTGGGGATAGTCCGCGCCGCAGAGGTCGATCAGTTGGACGAACGGGCATTCAGGATCGTCGCGCAGGCGGGCCAGCGTCTCGACGATCCGGGCGGCCTCGACGTGCAGGGTGAGTTCGCCGAAAGCGACCTTGAAACCGGTCACCGCGCCCGCCGCGGCCGCGGTCAGGCGCTCGCCCATGGCGGTCAGTTCTTCATCCGCGACCGACCAGATCATCGCTCGATGGTCCCCGTGCGGCGGATCTTTTTCTGCAATTGCAGCATGCCGTAGACGAGCGCCTCGGCGGTCGGCGGGCAACCGGGAACATAGATGTCGACCGGGACCACGCGGTCGCAGCCGCGCACCACCGAATAGCTGAAATAGTAGTAGCCGCCGCCATTGGCGCAGGAACCCATCGAGATCACGTAGCGCGGCTCGGGCATCTGGTCGTAGACCTTGCGCAGGGCCGGGGCCATCTTGTTGGTCAAGGTGCCGGCCACGATCATCACGTCGGACTGGCGCGGGCTGCCGCGCGGCGCGAAGCCGAACCGCTCCAGGTCGTAGCGCGGCATGGACGCCTGCATCATCTCGACCGCGCAGCAGGCCAGGCCGAAGGTCATCCACATCAAGGAGCCGGTGCGAGCCCAGGTGATCAGGTCGTCCGCGGCGGCGGTGACGAAACCCTTGTCGGCCAGTTGGCCGGTGACGCCGTCGAAAAAAGGATCGTGCAGCTTGGGATCATAGCCCTCGACGCTGGCGCGGCCGGCCGAGCCGGCGGGAACGATCACTCCCATTCCAGGGCTCCCTTATTCCATTCGTAGATGAAGCCGACGGTCAGCACGCCCAGGAAGCACATCATCGACCAGAACGCGAAGACCTGGGCGTCGTGGGCCATCTTCATCAGCGACGCGGCCCAGGGAAACAGGAACGCCACTTCCAGGTCGAAAATGATGAACAGGATCGAGACCAGATAGAAGCGCACGTCGAACTTCATGCGCGCGTCGTCGAAGGCGTTGAACCCGCACTCGTAAGCGGAATTCTTCTCCGCGTCGGGGGCCGTGGGCGCGATCAGGGTCGGGATGGCGATGAAGGCCCCGGCCAGGGCCAGGGCGATGCCGAGGAAGATCACGATCGGCAGGTATTGCAGCAGGAAAGCGTTCATGGCGGCCCCGGGAGGGTGGGCGAAACGGCGGCGGGCGAGACGAGAGTCGAGGCCTTGTAGACCATGGCGCCGCGCCGTTCAAACGCCCGTGCGACGGTCGGGGCAATGACGTCAGGCTGATGCGGATAACAACTCCGATTTAAGAATCACCGTCATCCCGGCCCCCGGGACGCGCCGCCCGCGCGGCCCGCCCGAGGGCAGGCTATTGTGCCGGGATCCAGCCCGTGAACCCTCTACACCGACCGTCGCAGCCGAACATTCACGGCATGGGTTCCGGCATTCCGCTGCGCTCCAGCCGGAATGACGAGGAAGGTGGGCAATCCGTCAACCCGAACGCGCCGCCCGCGCGCGACGTCGAAGATCGCGCTTCTTGGCGCCGCGCCAGTTGACATTCGAACACGTGGCGACCTATGTCACGCCCCTTGCTTCGCCGGCGCCACGCCGGTCGGATGCGGGTGTAGCTCAGTTGGTTAGAGCGCCGGCCTGTCACGCCGGAGGCCGCGGGTTCGAGTCCCGTCACTCGCGCCATTTTCTCAAGATCTTGGCGCTGCTTTCGCGCCTGACGGCCGCCCGCATTTAAACGCTGGCGCGCTCCGACAGCCAGCCCAGGGCCGCCGTGTGCGTCGCCGTCCCCTTCCCGCTATGGTGGGCTCGAATCGAGCGCGGAATGCGAATTCAAGCCTCTCCCCTCTTCCTTTTGATCCTGCTCCTGGCGGGCTCGCTGGCGGCATGCGCGCCCAGGCTCGACCCGCGCTCGGACGCGGCGAGCCAGGCGGTGTTCGACCAGTTGAAGCGGCATGAGTTCGCGGGGATCGAGGCGCGGCTGCCGCCGCTGCGGCGGACGGCGGTCACCGACGCCCGGCTGCAGGCCGAGGCCGCGCTGATCCCAGACCAGCCGCCCCAGGCGACCAAGCTGGTCGGCTTCGAAGTCGCGGCCGATCCGGACGGCGCGCGCCGGACCGGCGCCATTCGCGAATATTTCTATCCCGACCGGCTGCTGGTGGCCTCCACGACCCTCCGCGAGGCGCCGGGGCGGCCGGTCGACATCCTGGGCTTCGACCTCCACGCCTTCGCGCCAGCGGCCCTGGCGGTCGGCCGCTTCAGCCTCGCCGGCAAGTCGACCATGCAATATTTCCTGCTCGGCCTTGCCGCCGCGATCCCGCTCTTGGTGATCGCGGCCCTGATCGCGCTGGCGCGGGACCAGCGCGCCCGGCTGAAATGGCTCTGGACGCCGTTCATCATGATCGGCCTGGCGCGGCTGTCGGTGGATTGGAGTACGGGGGCGATGCTGTTCACCCCTTTCACCCTCACGCCCCTGGGCGCTGCGGTGACCCGCGGCGCGCTCGACATCTCGCCGTGGCTGGTGTCGATCTCGATCCCGCTCGGCGCGCTGATCTATCTGGGCAGGCTGTGGTTCGCCGCGCGGCCGGATGACGGGGACTGACCGTTGCTCAGTGGCGAGCGCACCCATCGAAGGGGAAAGGCCTGGGCGTTCGCGCGGGTCAAAAAAGCGATTAGCGCCGCGCCGCGGCCTCGTACAGGCCGTGAAAGCCGGCGTCGCCGGTGACCTCGGCATAGATGTCGCAGAGCCGTTCGAATACGCCGCGCCAGCCATGGCGGGCCACGGCGCGGGCCCGGGCGCTGGCGCCGAGATGGCGGGGGTCGCGGGCGAACAGGGCCTCGATGGCCTCGGCGAAGGCGGCCGCGGTGGACCGCTCGGCCAGTTGGCCGACCTGGGCGTCGACGGTCTCGGAGACGCCGCCCGTCGAGGGCCCGACCACGGGCAGGCCGCACGCCATGGCCTCCAGCACGATCAGGCCGAACGGCTCGGCGTCATTGGCGTGGACGAAGGCGTCGCAGCTCGCGAGGAGCCGCGCCAGGCCGACCGCCTCGCGCTCATAGGGCAGCGAAATGACCCGGTCCGAACCCGCCGGCGCCGGTCCCGCGCCGATCAGCAGCAGATGATAGGGATCGCCAAGCCGTTCCACCGCTTCGACCAGCACATCGATCTTCTTTTCCCGCGCCGGCCGCCCGGCGAACACCAGCAGCCGGCGATCGGCCGCCAGGCCGAGCCGGTCGAACAGGCGGGCGCGGTCGGCGTGGCCTGGGTTGAAGGCCGTGACGTCGACGCCCAGCGGCAGGGCGACGGCCCCATCGACCCCCGCCTCGGCCAGGCGTTCGGCGATATAGCGGCTGGGCGCCACCACCTGGTCGAACTCGCCATAGATGCGCGCCCAGCGGCGGCGCACCGGCTTTTCGGCCCAGTCCCCGAAATGCAGCGCCGCCAGGGCGGCGAGGTCGGTGTGGCAGAACCCGACCACCGGCACGCCCAGGCTCTGGCCGGCGCGCAGGGCCGCCAGGCCCGGCGTATAGGGGTCCCCGGCCTCGATCAGGCTGGGCCGTCGGCGGATCAGCCGCCGCATCCAGGCGGTCTTGCTGGCGGGCCAGCGGTAGCCGTCGCCGAACGGCAAGGGCGCGGTGTAGATCGACCAGAGCCCCTGGCCGTCATAGCCATCGGCGGCGCCCGGCACGACCAGGCTGTGGCGCACCTGAGGCCGCTCCGCGGCGAACCAGGCCCGCTTCGCGGACAGGTAGCGCTTCACCCCGCCGCTGCGCGGGGCGTAGAGCATGGTGGTGTCGACCAGCGTCGGACCGGGCTTGGAGCGCGCTTCGCGCCGCCGGACCGGGAAGGCCGCGCCCAAATGCGAGGTTCGTCCGCTCTCTGAAAGCACGAGCCGCCCTTCATGCCATGGATTCGACCATAGCGTGACAGCGGGACGGGAGGAATACGGGGATTAACGGGTTGGGCTCGGGCCATCCCCCGACAGCGGAGGCGCTTAGGGTCGCGGGCCGACGCGATAGGCGACCTGTTCCCATATTTGGAGCTTTTAGCCTGTTCCCAAGTATGGAACAGCCTATAGGCCATGATGAGATTGATCGACGCACCATGGCCACAAGCGCCCGGACTATCGGTCCGTCGCGGCGCGGGCGATTGCCGGAGGGCGCTAATCTGGGTAGCAACAGGCGCGGCCGCGCATGGCCTAAAACATCAATAACTTGATATAGCGGATAAAAGTGGTGGTGGGCGGCGAGGGGTTCGAACCCCCGACCTTCTCGGTGTAAACGAGACGCTCTAACCAACTGAGCTAGCCGCCCTCACCTTCCGCGCCCGGCTCTACCAAAAAGCCGGCCCGGACACAAAAAAAGGCGGCCGCGTCTGGCGCGGCCGCCCCTTCCCCCAATCCCCAATCCTAGTTCAGCGCGCCTTTGAGCGCCTCGCCCACCTGGAAGCGGGCGGTCTTCGACGCCGGGCGATTCACGGTCTCGCCGGTCCGCGGATTGCGCGCGGTGCCAGCCTTGCGTTCGATCGCCTTGAAGGTTCCGAAGCCGACGAGCCGGACATCGTTTCCCGACTTCAGAGAGTCCGTCACCGAACTCAAAAGTGCTTCCAGGGCGTCGCGCGCTTGATTCTTGTTCAGCCCTGCTTTTTCCGAAATCGCGGAAATCAGTTCGGCCTTAGTCATCGGTTTCTCCCAACCCTTTTTCAGGCGTCCCCGGCCCGCGGACCGTTGCGCCAGTGGGAATCGATTATGGCCGGTCCATCGACCGCGTCAAACAAAGGCGACGCGGGAATGACCCGCGCCGCCTAAGTTATCAACGGTTACCCACAAATTAGTGGGTAATGATGTTGTCCGCCTCG
>DATAYD010000137.1:0-9154 GCA_036272715.1 Caulobacteraceae bacterium
CCGCGTAGCAGCGACACGGCGAGCAGATGTCCCTCGATCCGCCCCCATTGCAACCCGCCCCAGCCCGGCGCGAAGCCTGGATCATCCCGCCGCGCGGCGAAGGCGATCCGAAAGAGCGCGCCCCGGGCCATGGCGGCGGCCAACATATAGGCCGCGAAAAGCGCCGCTGAACGACCGAAATTCCGGTCCACGAGAGCCAGGGCGGCGCCGGCGGCCAAGAGGCCGGCGAGGCCGATCGCGAGCGCCGCGCGCGCAAAGGCGCGGCCCGCGAAACCGTAGGCCGCCCTCGCCCCCTCCAGCACCGAAATCCCTGACGTCACTTGCCCTGCCGTCCACGCCCCGACGCGCCGATTCGACACGCCGCTCGAACATAGGCGGGTTTGGCGGCCAAGCGTGAGCGGCTTCAACTGAACGCCGCGGCCAGGTCGGATCGCCTCAGATCCCGATAGGCGCAGGCCCAGGGCGCGAACAGGACCGGCAGGGCGACGGCGATCAGAACCAGGAAAAATAGGCCTCCAACCGCCAGGACCGACCCGAGGCTGGCGAGGATCGCCGGACCCGGCTGCTGGAAGAAGGTCCGCATATTGGCCAACCCTCCCGCCGCCGAGACGAACAGGCCGATACAGACGCCGCCTACAACAAACTCGGCGACGATCGCCATGACAAATAGCATCAGGCCGATCAGAAACAGCGCCCCGACCTTGCCGCGGGTCAGCGACCAGGCTTCACCGAACCTGAACTCGCCCTCGTCGACCATCATCGGGCCGAGCAGCGATAGCCTGAGCGCCAGATAGATCCCGGCGATCAGGACGGCGAAACCGGCGACGACGGCGATCGACGCGCCGGTCGCCGGACTTTGAGAGGCGGTGAGCCCGACGATGATCGCGACCGGGATCATGACCACCAGCAGCGCAATGAAAAAGGCGATGGCGACGCCGATCGTGAAAATGAACAGGAACAGCTCCGCCGCGCCGAACTTCAGATAGGCGAAGCCGCGCTGCTCCGGATGCAGCACCGCCCGGAATATGGCGCAGGCCAGCATGGTGTTCAGAGCGAGCGAGCCAATGCTGAGCAGGAGGCCAAGCGCCTGAGCCTGCTGAATCTGGGGCAGCAGGGCCTGCATGTTCGGTGTTCCGCCATGGCCCAACTGACCCATAAAAGCGCGATAGACCGGCAGGTTGGCCAGAATCCGCAGCGCGAAAAAGGCGAACAGCAGGACCGCCCAAATCGCCACCGCCGCCGGTTCACGCCGGATCAGGGAAAAGCCGCTGGTGACCGCTCCGCCCACGGAAATCGCCGCCATGCCCGCCCCCGACGCCCTGTTTGGAGCAAGCCTAAACAGAAACCGTGTCGTTCCACTACCGCCGATGGTTCGCGCGGCGTAAAACGCGGCCATGTCCTTTGTCCCCATCCATATTGTCGGCGGCGGCCTGGCCGGTTCGGAAGCCGCCTGGCAAGCCGCCGAGGCCGGTATCCCGGTCGTACTGCACGAGATGCGTCCCGGCCAAGCCACGCCCGCGCACCAAGGCGGCGACCTGGCGGAGCTGGTCTGCTCCAATTCGTTCCGATCCGACGACGCCGAGCACAACGCCGTCGGCTTGCTGCACGCCGAGATGCGCCGCTGCAGCTCGCTGATCCTGGCCGCGGCGGACGCGCACCAGGTGCCGGCGGGCTCGGCCCTGGCCGTGGATCGGGACGGCTTTTCCGCCGCCGTCACCCGTCGCCTGCTGGCTCATCCCAATGTGAGCGTGGTGCGCGAACCGGTCGCGGTTCCGCCGTCGGACTGGGACCAGGTGATCCTGGCCACCGGCCCCCTCACCTCGCCCGAACTGGCGGCCTGGATCCAGGGGCTGACCGGCGAGGGCGCCCTGTCCTTCTTCGACGCGATCGCCCCGATCGTGCATTTGGACAGCATCGACATGGGGATCGCCTGGCGCCAGTCGCGCTATGACAAGGAAGGCCCGGGCGGCGACAAGGCCGCCTATATCAACTGCCCGATGAACCAGGCCCAGTACGAGGCGTTCGTCGACGCCCTGCGGGCCGGCCCCAAGGCCGAGTTCAAGGACTGGGAGCAGGTCCCCTATTTCGACGGCTGCCTGCCGATCGAGGTCATGGCCGAGCGCGGGCGGGAAACCCCGCGCCACGGGCCGATGAAGCCGGTCGGCCTGACCAATCCGCATCGTCCCGACGAAAAGGCCTGGGCGGTGGTTCAACTGCGCCAGGACAATGCGCTGGGCACGCTCTGGAACATGGTCGGCTTCCAGACCAAGCTGAAGCATGGCGCCCAGACCGACATCTTCCGCGCCATTCCGGGGCTGGAGCGGGCGGTGTTCGCCCGGCTGGGCGGGCTGCACCGCAACACCTTCCTGAACAGCCCGCGCCTGCTGGACGGCCAACTGCGCCTGAAAGCCCAGCCGCGCCTGCGCTTCGCCGGCCAGGTCACCGGGGTCGAGGGCTATGTCGAGAGCGCGGCGATCGGGCTGATCGCCGGACGGCTGGCCGCCGCCGAACGACTGGGCCGGCCTTTGGCGCCGCCGCCGGGGACCACGGCCATGGGCGCGCTGATCGCCCACATCACCAGCGGCCACCTGGACGGCGGCGCCTTTCAGCCGATGAACATCAATTACGGCCTGCTCCCGCCGATCGAGGCGCCGAAACGCTCCGCCGAGGGCCGCCGCCTGCCGGCGGTCGAGCGCGGCCGAGCCAAGAAGCGGCTGATGGGCCAGCGCGCGCTGGCCGACCTGGACGCCTGGCTTGGAACGCCGGCCCAGGCGGCGGCGGAATAAGTCCTGCTCCTCTTACGGAAGACGGCGGCTACAGCGTCTGCGCCAGCGCCGCCAACTGGTCGGCGCAGATGCCCCAGCCCTGGTGGAAGCCCATCTGTTCGTGGGCCTGGCGGTCTTCGACGGTCCAATGCCTGACCGTGGCGGTGTAGCGCGTGCCGGCGCCTTCGGGCTCGAAGGTCAGGACCACGGTCATGAAGGGTTTCTGGGACGGCTCCCACGCGGCGACGAAAGCGTCGGTGAAGACCAGCCGACGGTTCGGGACCACTTCCAGATAGACGCCGCGGTTCGGCATGTCCGGGCCTTCGGGACCGCGCATGACGATCAGGCTGGCGCCGCCGGGCCGCACGTCCAGCTCGGCCACGGGCGTGGTGAAGGGCGCGGGGGCGAACCACTGCTTGAGCAGTTCGGGTTCGGTCCAGGCCCGATAGAGCTTTTCCGGCGAAGCGGCGATCAAGCGGGTGAGAACCAGGTCACGGCCCTGGTCCGGGGCGGTTTCAACAGCGGTCATGTCGGTCTCCGAGGCGTTGCGAAATCCCCAAGGACGCGCGGACCCTGGCCGAGCCGACATTATCGCATGGGCCGAACGGGAGTCATAACCGCCCCGTCAGGACGGCGAAGGTCAGCCTGAGCCTCTTCTCCAGTTCCGAAGGCGTCCGGCCGGCGGCATAGGGGCCGGCCAGGGTCGCATAGGCGATGCCGGGGAAGGCCGCGACCGGCAGGGCCTGGACGGCGGGCCTGGCCTCGCCGAGGGCGCCGCGCACCGCCGCGCGCACCCGCGCCTCGTCCCACTGCGCCGGCAACCGCGCCACGCCGGCCTGGCGCAGGCGCAGCAGCCCCGCCAGGCTCCAGGCCCAGGCGACCCGGCGCAGGCCATGCGCCTCGACCCCGCCGCACACCGCGACCGCCAGAGCCATCAGCGCGCCAGCGGTTCCATCGGCATAGGCCTCCAGCGCGCCGTCCTTGGCCAAGGCGTCCGGCTCCAGGTCGGCGAAGCGGGCCTCGACCATCGCCTCCAGCGGGGCGCGGGCCAGGCCGCGGCGGCGGATCGCCGGCGCCAGGGCGTCGGTGACCGGATGACGCCGCACCGCCCCGCCGGCGAAGATCTCGTCCAGCGCCTCGCGCCACCAGGTCAGGCGGATCTCGCCCATCAGGGGCTCGCGCACCGTTTCGGCGACCCGCGCCAGTTCGTGGTTGAGGGCGTAGAGCGCGATCACATCGGCGCGCGCCTGGGCGTCCGTGATGAACCGGCTGGCCAGCCAGCGGTCCGGATCGGCGCGGCGGACCTGGTCGTCGAGCCCCAAACGGCTCGGCTCCACATGGCCGCGCCCCTGGGGGCCATCGGGCGGCGAGAGGGTCTCCACGCGCCGCCCTTCAACGCCTAGCCGACCACGGTCTGATGCATGGTCATGGCGACCAGCATCGGCACGGACAGCAGGGTGTTGATGCGGGAGAACTGGCCCGCGATCTTGGCGGATTTAGCCTTGGTGTCGGCGTCGGCCTCGACGATGCCCAGGGCGCGCTTCTGGTTCGGCCAGATGAAGCCCCAGACATTGATGAACATGATCGTGCCCAGCCACATGCCGACGCCGATCAGGATATGGCCCTTGTCGGCGAAGCCCTCGCTAGCGCCCAGCGTATAGGCCGCGAGAATATAGTGGCGCGCGCCGGCCAGCAGCACGCCCATGAGCCAAGTGAACAGGGCGGCATAGCGGAACCAGAACAGCGCTTCCGGCGCGATGAATTTGGAGACCGCCGGTTTCAGCTCGTTGGGGATCTGCGGCATCATCCGGGTTTGAACGAAGTTGAAATAGTAGAGCAGCCCGATCCACATAATGCCGAACAGCACGTGCAGATAGCGGAAGACCGCCTGAGCGTAGACCTGCCAGTTCTGACCGCCAAAGACGGAAAAATAGAAGGAGATGAAAATCAGCGCCAACACGAAGCCGACGATGATCGTGTTGCGCAGATTAGCCAGCAATGATGCAAGCATGGTTTTGCCCCTTGGTTTCGCCCGGTTCCTCCCCGGTTTGGAGCGAAGGTGCAACCTCAAGGGCCGTGGGGCAAGCCTTCAAACGAGAAGTCGTTAACCGATGACCGAAATCCGCGTGTTCAGCGGCGGGCATTGGCGGGACGCAAAGGCTCCGCCTCTTCGACATTGCGGTTGACGCCCCAGAGCAGGATCACCGGCAGAGCGACATAGATCGAGGAATAGGTGCCGATCACGATCCCGCAGACCATGGCGATCACGAACGGCCGCACGGTCGGGCCGCCCAGGAACAGCATGCCGCTGAGCGCCAGGAGCGCGGTGGCCCCGGTGATCATGGTCCGCGACAGCCGCTCGTTCTCGGATAGGTTGATGATCTCGGCCAGCGGCATCCGCTTGAACTTGCGCAGGTTTTCACGCAGCCGGTCGAAGGCGATGACCTTCTCGTTCATCGAATAGCCGATCACCGTCAGCAGCGCCGCGATCGATGGCATCGAAAATTCGATGTGGAAGAAGGACAGGATGCCCATGGTCAGGATGATGTCGTGGAACAGGGCGATGACGGCGCCGAAGCCGAACTGCAACTGGAAGCGGAACCAGATATAGCCGAGCATCAGCACGATCGCCGCGCCGAGCGCGAGCAGCCCGCCCTGGAACAGCTCGCCCGAGACATTGGGGCCGACATATTCGACATCGGTGAACTTGATGCCCGGGAACTGCTGGCCAAGCTGGGTCTCGATCGCGCCGACGCCTTTGGCGGAGTCCGAACCGGGCGGCAGCTCGAAGCGCAGGCGGGCGGCGTTGGCGGCGCCAAAGCCCTGGACCTGGGCGTCCTTGACCCCCATCCGGCCGAGGCTGGCGCGAAGCGGGCCAAGCGGCGCGGGACCCTGGGTCTGGACCTCCATCGAGGTGCCGCCCTTGAAGTCGATGCCGAGGTTGAGGCCGGCGGTGAAGAAGGAGAACACCGAGGCGAGCACGCACAGAGCCGAGAGCCCGGCGGCGAACGGCGCCAGGCTGACGAACTTGAAGTGCGTCTCCTTGGGCAGGTTTCGGATCAGGGGCCAGGCCATGGTCGGGATGTCCGTTAGATCGGCAAACGCTTGGCGCGGCTGGAACGGAACCACAGCGCGACGAACAGGCGGGTCAGGAACAGGGCGGCGAACACCGAGGTCAGCACCCCGATCGACAGCGTCCAGGCGAAGCCCTTGACCGGGCCGGCGCCAAAGGTGAACAGGATCAGGGCCGCGATCAAGGTGGTGATATTGGCGTCCAGGATCGACACCGTGGCGCGGGTGAAGCCGGTCTCGATCGCCATCAGCGGTTTGCGCCCGGCCCGCTCCTCGTCGCGGATTCGCTCGAAGATCAGCACATTGGCGTCGACGGCCATGGCGATGGTCAGGATCAGGCCGGCGATGCCCGGCAGCGTCAAGGTCGCGCCGGTCAGCGACATGGCGCCCAGGATCATGGTCATGTTGGAGATCAGCCCGACCAGGGCGAAACCGCCGAACACCACACCGTAGGCCAGGATCATGAAGGTCCCGATCAGGCCGATCGCGATGACGGCCGAGAGCGCGCCGGCCTTGACCGAGTCCGCGCCCAGTTCGGCGCCGACCGTGGTCTGTTCGACGAAGTTGAGCTTGGCCGGCAAGGCCCCGGCGTTCAGCAGCACCGCCAGGTCATTGGCCGACTCGGTGGTGAAATTGCCGGAGATCTCGGAGGTGCCGCCCAGGATCGGCTCGCGGATCACCGGCGCGGACAGGATCTTGTTGTCCAGCACGATGGCGAAGCGTTTTTGGACGTTCTCGGTGGTCGCGTCGCCCCAGCGGCGCGAGCCCTGGCCGTTGAAGCGGATCACCACCACGGGCGCGCTGGTCTGGGGATTGAAGGACATCTGGGCGCTGGTCAGCATGTCGCCGGAAACCACCGGGCGGCGCTTGACCAGATAGGAGGGCGCAAGATTGTCCTGGCTGGGCAGCACCACCGATTCCGGCGGCACGGGATGGCCTTGCGCCAGATCCTGGGGCGTGACGCTCTCGTCGACCAACTGGAAAGTCAGCTTGGCGGTCTGGCCGATCACGGTTTTCAGCCGCTCGGGATCGCTCTCGCCGGGGGCCTCGACCACGATCCGGTCGGTCCCTTGCGGCGCGATCGAGGGCTCTTTGGTGCCCAGGGCGTCGATACGCTTGCGGATGATCTCGATCGACTGCTGCACCGCGTGCGCGGTGTCGGCGGCGATGGCCTGGTCCGACAGGGCCAGGACGATGTGCTGGTCGGGGCCCTCCTGGACGGACAGGTCGCGGCCGCCGCCGTTGGCCAGGGGCTGGGACAGCTTCTGCAGGGCCGCGCGGGCGGCGTCGACCTGGGCCGGATCGGTGATCCGCACCAAGACCTGGCCGTTGCTCTGCACCGGGCTGGTAAAGGCGATCTTCTGGTCGTGCAGGGTGTTCTGCACATCCTCGATGATATTGGCCAGCCGTTCGGTCTTCAGCGACGCCGTGTCGACCTGGAGCAGCAGCAGCGAGCCGCCCTGCAGGTCGAGGCCCAGGTTCAGGCGCTGATGCGGAACCCAGGACGGCAGGCTGGAGGCCGTACTGGCGGGCAAGGCGTTCGGCAGCGTGAAAACGATGCCGAAGATGATCGCCGCCACGCACAGGATGACCCGCCAGCGCGGTAGATTCATCATTCTGAGGTCAACCTTCCCGCTGGGCCGTCAGGACTTGGCGTCGTTGGCGGGCGCCGGCGCGCCGCGCGTTCGAACCTCGGACACCATGGTCTTGACCACCTTGACCGTGACGCCCTGGGCGATCTCCAGGCCGACCTCGGCTTCCTCGACGCGCACCACCTTGCCGATCATGCCGCTGGACAGCACCACCGTATCGCCGCGCTTGATGGCCGAGATGGCCTCGCGATGCTGCTTCATGCGGGTCTGTTGGGGGCGGAGGATCAGCAGGTAGAAAAACACACCGATCGCCAGGAACGGCGCGAGGCTGATCAAGAGATCCTGCGGGCCGCCGCCGCCGGCTGCGCCGAGCGTCTGGGCCATGGCGGGGGTCGCGAACATTGGGTCTCCAAATTGATGAAGGGCCGCGAATAAAGGGGCGGCCCGAAGTCGGCGGAAGCTAGGCGCTGCAACGTCCTTTTGCAATGCGCCGCTGAGGCCGATAGGAAACGGGCCCATGAGCCAGGAAAAACAAGCCCTTTTGACCCGGATCGCCGAGGCGCTGGAGCGCTTGGCGCCGCCCCCGGCGCCCGCCCCGCGGTTCGACCAGGCGCGCCTGTTCCGTTTCGAGCCGGCGCGACGCGAAGGCGTGGCCGACGGCTTCATCCCCGCGCCGGACTATGGCCTGGCGATCGACCTTTTGATGGGGGTCGAGCGGCAGAAGGGCCAGTTCATGGAGAATCTGAGCCGCTTCGCCGCCGGCTTGGCGTCGAATCACGCCCTGCTCTGGGGCGCGCGCGGCGCGGGCAAGAGTTCGATGGCCAAGGCGGCGTTCATGGCGGCGGGCCAGGCCTGCCCGGCTCTGCGCATGATCGAGATCGACCGCGACGACATCGCCGCCCTGCCCCGGCTGTTCGAGGACCTGCGCGGGCGGCCGGAGCGGTTCGTGGTGCTGTGCGACGACCTGTCGTTCGAAGAGGGCGCGGCGGCGGCCAAGTCGCTGAAGTCGGCCCTGGAGGGCGGCGTGGCTGGGCCGCCGGGCAATGTGCTGTTCGTCGCCACCTCCAACCGCCGCCACCTGATGCCGCGCAGCCATGACGAGAAGGGCGACCCGATGGCCAGCGCCGAGGACGCGGAGGAGCAGGTCTCGGTCTCGGACCGGTTCGGCCTCTGGATCGGCTTCCCGCCGATGGACCAGGCGGCCTATCTGGCCGCGATCGACGCCTATGCGGACCGGTTCGACCTGCGGACGGAGAACCTGGAACGCCGCGCCCTGCAATGGGCTCAACGCCGCGGGAGCCGCTCCGGACGCGTGGCCTGGCAGTTCATCCGCGACCTGGCGGGGGAACTGAAGAAGCCGCTGCCGATGTGACACGGGCGAGGTGCGGGGCAAGGGGTGTTGGGTCGTTGTCGCACCCCACATTCGTCATCGCCGCGCTTGTCGCGGCGACCCATGCCGTGAAGACGCGCTCCCGCTTGGCGGCGGAATGGAACGCCCTGGCTGCACGGCGTGGATCGTCGGCGATGACGATGGAAAATGGCGTGGAATCGGCGCGGCGGTTGGCCGCGCCGTTCCTCGGTCGCCCTACTCGATGATCTTGGCCACCACGCCGGCGCCGACCGTGCGGCCGCCTTCGCGGATGGTGAAGCGCAGGCCCTGGTCCATCGCGATCGGCGTGATCAGCTCGACGTTCAGCTCGGCGTTGTCCCCGGGCATGATCATCT